>NC_019793.1:2732500-3088750 GCF_000317835.1 Deinococcus peraridilitoris DSM 19664
GGTCCTGCCGGACGACCTGGCTTCTTATGAACTGGAACTCGCGCTCCGCGCCCTGGCGGAGATCAGTGGGCGTGATGTGAGCGAGGATATACTTGACGGCATCTTCGCCAACTTCTGTGTCGGAAAATAAACAAGAAATGAAGTCGCCTGTCAACTTGAGAAGTTCACCCTCTCACCGCGTCGTGGGGTTCTTGATGCTGGCTCTGTTGATTGTGGGGAGCGGCGAGGTCAACACGGCCCTGGCCCAGACGGTGCCGGGAAAAGCAAAAGCGGCTCCTGCCCAGGCGGCTGCGCCCGCACCCAGACCGGCGGCGGTCCTCGTTGAAGGCTTTGATTATCAGGTGGATGGGCTGAGGATCCGGGGAATCGTGTGCCGCCCTGACGGGCAGGCCGGGCGGCCCCTGCTGAACATGGTGCACGGCGGCCTGGATTCGCCGGTGGACAAAAATAACTGCCGCCGGTTCGCGCGCCTGGGATATGTGGTGGCGGCGAGCGCACTGCGCGGCCAGGGTGGCAGCGAAGGCAAACCCGAGGTGTGCGGCCGTGAAGTGGACGACGTGCAGACGCTGCGTGACCTGGTGCAGGAACGCTACCGGACTGATGCGCGCCGCGTCGCGTACCTGGGGGTCAGTCTGGGAGGCTGCATCGCCGTCAAGGCCGCCGCGCGAGAAGGGGACGTGCGGGCGGTCGTGACGCTGCTCTCACCTACCAATTTTGCCGAACAGCTCGATTTGCTGCGTCCCACCCGCCCGGACGCAGTGGCGCGCTGGGAGGCACTGCTGGGCGGTCCTTACCGCAAAATCAGCGCCACGTACGAGGAGCGCCGCCCGATGCAGGCGGTCTCTCAGCTGCAGGCCCCCCTGCTGACCGTCGCTGCCGGCAACGATCCCTTGATTCCCCTGCAGCAGAGTTGCGCGGTGCGTGATGCCCGCCGCGCCGCCGGACGTGAGGTGACTGAGGTGCGCCAGAACAAGGACGGCACGCCCGGAGCGTTGCCGGACAAGCCCTGGCGGCGCTGCGATGGCGAAGCTCCCGGCGCGCAGCTGGGTGACCTGCGCGATCAGGACGTGCTGCTCGTTTACGGGGATCTGGGGCACACCAGCACACCCTTGATGTGGAAAGCCGCCGAAGCGTACCTCGCGGCCAACATCGAACCGCCCAGCCCCTCGCTCTTCGAGCGGCTGCGCGACTTCTTCCGGCGCTCGGCGCAATGAGGCGCCCAATGATCACGCTGGTAAACGGTGTTACTTTGCGCTCAGTGCACGACGCTGGGCTTCTTCCAGGGCTTCGCGGGCCAGGGCGCCTCCTTTGATGGTTTTGGTGATGGCTTCTTCCAGAAAGCCGCGCCAGGTGTCGTATTGCGCCACGCGCGGCCGGGACACCGCGTGGTCGAGTTGCGCGAAGATGGCGGCGCGTTGCGGATTCTGCTTGAAAAAGTCGCTCAGCAGGGGTTGCACGCTCTTGCGGGGCGGCAGGTACAGCGTACCTTCGACCCAGCTTTGCAGGTTTTTGGGTTGCATCAGAAACTGCCAGAAGGCAAAGGCGCCCGCCTGCTCCTCAACGCTTGCCGAGTTGAGGACGACCAGCTGCGCTCCGCCGAACGGCACCGCGCACTTGACCGCGCAGGGGACGGGGGCGGCGCCGACCTCGATGAAAATTCCGAGCCGCCCGAGGTCGGTCCAGTTGGCGACGCTGGCCACGGCCATGCTGTCAATGCCGCGCACGAAGTCCACGGCGGCGCGCGTAGCGTCGCTGACCGTGTACGCCGAGGCGGTGCCACCGCGTGTCATGCGGGCGAGCAGTTCCAGGCTGGTGACCACCTCGGGCGAGGTGAAGTTGGGCGCGCCGTCCTTGACGACGCTGCCGCCGTGCGCTGCGACGATCTGCTCGAAGGTCCACGCTTCGGCCACCGCCACAAAGCCCCGTTTACCACGTCCGCTGAGGGCTTTGGCAGTGCTTTCGAGTTCGGCATAAGTCTTGGGCGGCGCCACGTTCACGCGTCTCAGGGCACGCGCGTTGTAAAACAGCGCCGGGGTGCTGACGTTCCAGGGCAGTCCGAAGCGCTTGCCGTTCATCTCACCGTAGGCCCAGACTGCCGGATAGAAATCACGGACGGTTTCGGCCGGAAGGGAATTCGCGAAACGGTCCAGATTCGCCAGGCGGTTTTCGGCCACCAGTTTCGGAAAGTACGTCAATTCGGCCTGAAACAGCGCGGGAGCGGTCTTGCTGCGGATCGCGGCGTCCAGCTTGCCTGGGGCTTCCCGGTAATCTCCGGCCAGCACGGGCGTGACTTCATACTGGCTTTGCGAGCGGTTGAAGTCGTTCACAAGGCGCTGCACGAGATCCCTCGAGCCGTCCATAGAATGCCAGAAGGTCACTTTTACAGGGGCGGCAGACGCGCCGCACGACAACAGCAGGGCGAGGCTCAAAAGGCGCATGCTTCAGTGTAAAGCGGGGCGCCCGGCCCGCCATCTTCTGGCAAGCTTGGGCGAAGTTCTTACACGAAGACGCGAAGAGCGACTTAGGCGTCATGGCTTAGCCGCTTGCACTCCACGGGCATGACTTTTATGCTGACTGCATAAGGAGCACGCTCATGAAGATAAATAACGCCAACGCTTCGTTGATGTGATTGTCGAGCTGCCCCACGGCGCTGTGACCTGTTTGTTCCGGCCAAGGTCGGGATTTTTTTGTGCTTTTGCCAGGAGAATGCATGACCCTTGTTGCTCCAGAGCCCAACGTGACGTTTGACCGCAATGAGACCGCCATTTCGGTCAGCAACCTGCGCATGACCTTTGCCAAGCGGGTCGGTGGTACCCTGCTCAGACCCAGGATGCAGACGCTTCCGGCCGTCGACGGCGTCAGTTTCGAGGTGAACCGCGGTGAAATCTTCGGCGTGCTCGGTCCCAACGGCAGTGGCAAAAGCACCCTGATTCGTGCGATTTCGACCCTGCTGATTCCCGACGGTGGTCAAGTCAGGATGTTCGGCCTCGACCTGCGCAAGGACGAGGCCAAGCTGCGCCGGATGCTCAACCGCGTGTCCGTGGACGCTGCGTTCTACAAGAAGCTCTCGCCACGCGAGAATCTGCTGTACTCTGCGCGGCTCTACGGCCTGAACGCCGCCGAGGCCGAAGCCCGCGCCCTGGCCATTCTGCGCCGTCTGGGTCTGCGCGACAAGGCCTTTTACGAACCGCTGGAGGAGATGTCGCGCGGCATGCAGCAGAAAGTGGCCATCGCGCGTGCCTTTCTGACTGCGCCCATCATCGTGCTGCTCGACGAACCCACCACCGGACTTGATCCCAAGTCGCGTCGTGACGTGCAGGAGTTCGTGCTGGAGCTGCGTGACCAGCATGACGCCACCATCATCCTCACCACCCACGACATGCCCGAGGCTGAGCGGCTGTGTGACCGCATCGCTTTCATTCAGGGCGGGAAGTTCGTGGCACAGGGCACTGCCAGCGAACTCAAGGCGCGCATCGGACCGGGCGCGACGCTCGAGGACGCCTTCTTGGAACTCGCCGGGGACGACTTCATCAAGGAAGTCGAGGAGAAAACATGACCACGCCTCCCGCATCACTGCCAGACCACACCCCACCTCAGAAACCCGCGTCAGGCCTGCTGGCCGCGTGGCGCGCCATCGGGGCATTCGTCTTTCGCGATTACCACCTGACCCGACGGTATTTCTCCTGGGTCTTCGTGTTCACCTTCTATGACATGGTCGGCGCGGCGGCCATCGTGCTGATCGGTGTGGCGGCAAACAATCCGCGCCTCACCCTCACCCTGATCCTGGGTGCGGTGATGTGGTCTTTTCTGTCGCGTCTGTTCGGAGAAATTGCCAACAGCATCAGTTACGAACGCTGGGAGGGCACCATCGAGTACACCTTCATGGCGCCCGTATCACGCCTGACCCACCTGGTAGGGGTGAGCCTCTTTGCAGGCGGCTACGCGCTGCTGCGCTGTTTTCTGGTGTTCGGCTTTCTGGTGTTCTTCACGAGGGTGCAGGCGAGTCCGGTGGCGCTGCTGGAATGCCTGGCGGTGTTTCTGGTGGCGTCGCTGGGCTTTTTGGGCATCGGTCTGATGGCCGCGGTGCTGCCAGTCATGAGCACCGAAAACGGTGCGCAGGCCACCAACATCATTCAGGCAGTGTTTTTGCTGATCAGCGGGGTGTATTACCCGGTGAGCGTGCTGCCCGCCTGGCTGCAGCCAGTGTCCTACCTCAGTCCGGCGACGTACGCCCTGGAAGCCTGCCGAAAAATTCTGGGTACCAACGGAGAAGGCAGCGACATCGTGTCGGGCGTGGGACTTGCGGCCGTGCTGCCGGAACTGGGCATTCTGGCCGTGTTCGGTCTGGTGACCATTCCGCTCGGGCTTTTTGTGTTCAGCCAGGCGGAAACCTGGGCCAAGCGCACCGGAAAGCTTAAGCGCGCCGGCTGAGGGCAGAGCCAAGCATAAAAAGAGAGCCGGGACCCAAGGTCCCGGCTCTCTTTTTACGTTGCTCAGCGTTCGCGTTCGACGGACACTTCGAAGCGGGAACCGGTCTGCTTGACCTTCAGCTTGGTTTCTTCCGTGCCGCGGGCGTAGCGGCCTTCGATCTGGTTACCGCGTGTCTTGCGCTCCGCGAGGCGGTAGCCCTGGGCCTTCAGCTCGCCCTCGTAATACGCGTACACCCCGTCCAGCCGTGCATTCGAGCTGAATTCGCTGCGCCAGCCGGCGTTCTCGTTGTACGTCTGCACGTTCTGCGCGCCCGTGAAGGGCCGGATGGTGATGTCGATGTTGATGATGGCCCCCGTCCGTGGCGCGGGCTGCGATACGACCACCGTGGTGGGCTGGTTGCCGTAGCTGCCAGCGCCGGCCACATTGTAGTAGGCCACGTCGGTGATCCAGCTGTTGCGCGGAACGGGATTCACCACAATCGAGAGGGCCTGCGCGAAGTTCTCCTGCCCCCGCACGTTCACGGTGGCAAAAGCTTCGTTGTTCTGAAACGAGCTGATCTGGTTCAAGTTCAGCTGCGTTTTGGAGGCCAGCGCCAGCACCTTGTTCACGCCGTAGGGTGCCGCGATATCGAAGGTGAAGCGGTCCTGCGTGGCAGGGAACACCTTCACGGTGTTGGCCTTCACGAAGTTGGCGCCGCTGGCGTAGCGGTTGGGCAGAATCTGGTCGACGCTGCCGTCGGGATTGACGTTGAACAGGTAGACGTAGGCGTCATCGGTCACGCTGGTGTAGATGCGGATGCGATCACCAACCGCGTAGTTGGGCGTGCCGTTGCCGCTCTGGTCGCGATCCACCCACACCTGCACCTTGAGGTCGGCGGGCGCCGGATTGACAATAATGCTCTGTGGCGTGATGCGCGCCTGGGCTGCGGCGACGCTCAGGCCCAGCAGCAGGCTGGTGGCGATCAGGAGGTTCTTCATGCTCTCAGTGTGCGCGGCGCGACTGACGACATGCTGACGTATTGCTTGAGCAAGCGACCACCCTGCCTCAGGATTCGACGCGGACTTCGTAGCGTTCGGCGTGCCGCAGTGCGGGCAGTGCCTCTTCGCGCAGCAGCAATGTCCGCACTGCCCAGAGGTTCTTGAAAACCCGGTAGGTCAGGGCTGTCTGATCGAGGTAATCGACGCCCGCCGAGCCGCCCGTGCCCGTGCGGCGCCCGATGACCCGCTCCACCATGCGCGCGTGACGCTGGCGAAAGACCAGCATGGCCTGCTCCATCGCGACCAGGGCGTCGACCACCTCGCGTGGCCAGGACAAGAGGGGCAATTCACGGTAACTTTCGATGAACACCAGCGCGGCGCGCAGTCGTTTTTCACGTGGGCGCATCGGTGCAGTTACGTCCTCGGCATGCAGAAAGGCGCGCGCGCTTGCCATGCCGCGCTCGTGGCGCAATTGCAGCCGCTCCTGATCCTGCGGGGTGAGGGCGTCACGCATGGCGAGCACTGTAAAGTTCTTTCCTTCGCGCTCGACGGCCTGCAGGTACTCGTTCAGAAAGGTGTCTACTACCGTCTCGTCCTGCGTCTGGTCTGGAGTCGAGCCCTGAATCGGTGTGCGGTAGAGCCAGTCATTGAGGGCCGAGTGTAGGGTGACGCTTTCGTCAAGGCGCGCCTTGAGGCGTGCCAGGGCCGGGGAAGGCTCGCCGCCGGGGTGTTTCAGGGCTGCCTGATAGCTGCCCTCGTGCCCGAGCGGAATACGCTCGTCGTCATTCAGGCCCAGCAGTACCTCGATTTCGCGCAGCTGCGCACTCTGAAAGCCGCTGGCCGGTGACAGCTTGTCACGAAACGCCAGGTAATCGCGGGTGGTGAGGGTTTCCATCAGTTCGAAATGATTGCT
Organism: Deinococcus peraridilitoris DSM 19664; assembly: GCF_000317835.1. Taxonomy (NCBI): domain Bacteria; kingdom Thermotogati; phylum Deinococcota; class Deinococci; order Deinococcales; family Deinococcaceae; genus Deinococcus; species Deinococcus peraridilitoris. The sequence goes on from NC_019793.1 coordinate 2,738,822, forward strand.
GAGCTGTGAAAAGAGCACCACCACCCGCCGCAGGGAACGCACGGCGCTGGCGAGTGCGGTTTCGGGCACGTGCGGCTGCGAGAAGAGATCACGCACGGTGACCAGTTCACGCAACACCAGCTTGAACCACAGCTCGTCCACCTGGTGCACGACGATGAACATCACCTCGTCGTTGCTCAGTCGCGCGTCGGTGTCCGAAAGGCCACTTTGCAAGGCGAGCAGTTCCTCGACCTTGATGTATTCCCAATAGAGCGTCGGGCGACGCGGCGCAGGCGAGTCGGATGGCGGTGAGGGCTCCTGAGTCGACATGATTCACGTTAGCATGACCGGACTAGACAACTTTTGCCGTTGGGAAAGCGCTTCCCAAGGTTTGCTGGGGGTCAGACTGGGGTCATCCTCAGACGAACAGCAGACGGGCCTCCTACCCTGAAGAGGTGTCCCGAAGTCTGCTTGCCACCTTGCTGTTCTGGTTCATCGCCGCGCTGTGTGTGGCCCTTGCCGTGTACAAGCTCGCCATCGGCGCCTCGACCGTCTCTTTCCGTTTCGCGGCGCTGGCGTTGATGATGTGGGCCATCGGACGCTATGGCCCCTGGAACAGCTGATTTCGTCAGATCGCCGTCCTGAATGTAGTGGCGGATGGCCTGCCCTTCATCCCTGCACCATCGCCGCCCAAGCCTCCGGGTTCTGCCCATAACTCAGGTGCTTGCCCAGACGCACCAGGGGCAGTCGCAGAATCTCCGGATGCGTGATGGCGCGCTGCATCAGCCCTTCTTCCGAAAGACGCAGGTACGGCAGGTTGAGTTTTTCATAGGCCTGGCCTTCGACGTCCAGCAGGGCGGTCAGACCGAACTTCTGGGTGAAGCGCGCCAATTCTCCTTTGGCGATGGGGCGCTCCCGAAGGTCGACAAAATGAATCTTGACCCGCCGCTCCTTGAAAAACCGCTCGGCGGCGCGGGTGCTGCTCGATTTTTTCAGGCCAAAGATCTGAACTTCCATGCCTTTAATCTAGCGAGGGCGGCACAAAACTCAGGGCCTCATATCCGGCAAAGAAGAAGCCGGACGCGTCCGGCTTCTCATTGGCACCTGTGGTCAGACGTGGCTTACTCGGTCTGTTTTTCTTCTTTCACCACGCCGGCGGCGACCTCACGTGGATTGACGCTTTGCAGCACGCGCGCGAACGCCTCCACTGCCCGGTCGATCTGCTCGTAGCTGATCGTGAGGGGTGGCAGGAAACGCACCACCAGTGGCGTGGCCTGCAAAGTCAGCACCGCTTCGTCGTGCTCCAGCGCCGCGATGTAGGGCGCGCTCTTCTCCTTGAGTTCCACGCCGATCATCAGGCCCTGACCGCGCACTTCGCGAATCTTGGAACTCTCAATGGCGCGCAGTTTCTGCATAAAGTAGGCGCCCTTCTCGGCGGCCTGCTCCCAGAGCTTCTCGCGCTTCATGAAGCGGATCGCGGCGATGCCGGCGGCCATGGCGAGCGGATTGCCGCCGAAGGTCGTGCCGTGCCCGCCCTTGGGCATCTTGTTCGCCACGTCGGCGCTCATGACAAAAGCGCCGATGGGGACCCCACCCGCCATGGCCTTGGCGAGCGTCACGCCGTCGGGCACCACGTCCGCGTGCTCCATGGCAAACATCTTGCCGGTGCGGCAAAAGCCGGTCTGGATTTCGTCGAGAATCAGCAGAGCGCCCTTTTCGCGGGTGATTTCACGCGCAGCGCGCAGAAACTCGGCGTCGGCCGGGCGCACGCCACCCTCGCCCTGCACGGGTTCCAGAATGACGGCGGCGATGTCCTCGGTGACGGCGGCGCGCAGTTCCTCGACGCTGCCGTAGGTGACGAACGTGACCTGTGCGTCATCGACGGCGCTGCCAAAGGGCTCGCGGTACTTGGGTTCCCAGGTGAACGCCAGCGCGCCCAGCGTGCGGCCCGAAAAGCCGCGCTTCATCGAAACGAACTTGTAACGGCCCGTGGCGGTGATGGCGAACTTCTTGGCCGCTTCCATTGCCTCGGTGCCGCTGTTGCACAAAAATACGCGCTCCAGGCCCTGCGGCAGCACGCTCACCAGTTCCTGCAGAAACTCGGCGCGCTGGTCGTTGGGCAGGGTCTGCGGCATCACCATCAACCTGGCGGCCTGCTCCTGCACGGCCCGGACGACTTCCGGATTGCTGTGCCCGACGTTGGCCACGCCGTAGCCCGCGACACAGTCGATGTACTCGCGTCCTTCGCTGTCCCACACCCTGGCGCCCTCGGCGCGTACCATCACCACGGCGTGCTTGTTGTACACGCCGCTGTCCAGCGTGTTTTCCACTTCGAGCCAGTTTGTCTGCGTTGCGGTCATGCTTCCCCCTTGTGAGCGAGCCCCAGGCGGGGCTCGCGAATGCTTCAGTCTACCCCTCGGGCTTCAGTGCTGCTTCGCCCCGGCCACCATTGCCGGGTTCGCGCCCGGTGGCAGGGCAGGCCAGTCCTCGGTCTGCTGTGCACGTTCCGGCCAGTTCTCCTTGCCGCTCCAACCGTCGATGCTCACGGCGTACACGCTGGTATGCCGGAGGTCGGCGTCCGGAATCGGGCGGCACTCCACGCCGGGGCGGAGTTCTGGAAAGTACTTGCGCATCAAGGCGTACAGCGCTGTACGTGCCGCTTCACCCTCCAGCAGCCGTATGCGCCCGAAGACCATGACGCTGCGGTACTGCACGGACAATTCCACCGGATCGTTGGAAGGCAGCAGCGCGCCCATCTCGGACGCTTCGATGCACACCTGCTGGTGTTGCTCGCTGTTGGCACGTACGCGGCCCACCACGTTGGAGTGAAAGATGACCTCGTGCTGTGTCTCGTCGTACCAGAAGGTTGTCGGGGTGACAAAAGGCTGCTCGCCCCAACGCGTGGCGACACGGCCAATCGGCGCCGAGTGCAGAAATGCCCGAATCCACGCGTCGTCGCGGCGGTTCTGCGGGCGGCGGGACCGGTTGGGTGGATGCACGCTGAGGTCGTAATAGCTCATGGCAGATCCATGGCCGTGAACGGGGTGGTGACCGGTGCGTTCTCCCCGCCCGGCGGTCCGTAGAACAGCACCCACACCACCAGGTCGTCCGTGAAGTCCACGAAGCGGTGCGGCGCAAAGGCGGGCGCGAAGAGAAAGTCACCCGCCTGAAAGCTGACACGCTCCCCGTTGCACTCGAAGTGGCCCTGTCCGCAGGCGACGATATAGACCTCATCACGGGTATGGGGCGTCTGGCGGTCCACGCCGCGCGGCGCGTAGACCTCCACGCTCAATGAGCCCCGTTCGAAGACCGTGGCGAAGCGTTCCCCGCCTTGGCCTGGAAGGCGCTGCAGTGCCTGAGACAGCCGGACCTGATGCAGGGTGTCAGTGGTGCCTGGTGTGCTCATGCTTTAAGCTAGAAAATCCAGTGGCCCCCCCAAAAGTACCACTCCATTCCGAAATGCCCGAACCACTTGCAAATACCCTGCCCGGCAGTCGGGCCGAGCTGCCCGTGTTGCTGCAGCTGGAGCGCGGCACTGAAGCGCTGCACCGCCAGATCGCGCGTCAGCTGCGCGCCGCGATTCTGGACGGGCGCCTTGCCAGAAGCGCGCCGCTGCCTTCCACGCGCGCGCTCAGCCGTGAGCTGGGGGTGGCGCGCGGCGCGGTGGTCGAGGCTTACGCTGAGTTGCACGCCGAGGGCTACCTCGAATCCCGGCACGGTTCGGGAACCCGGGTGATGGCCGCTTCGCCGCCAACCGGACCTCGTGGGACCCGCGCGTCCGTACCCGGTGAGACATCGCGCTGGCTGCGCGGCGAGCCGGACCCGGTGGCCGCCGACGGCCCGCCCAGCGCGCCCGGCATTCATTTCCGCCTGGGGCAGCCCTCGGTGCGCGAGCTCGATCAGGATGCCTGGCGCCGGGCCTGGCGCGACATGCTGCAGGGCGTGCCACCGTGCGATTACGGCGACGCTCGCGGCGAAGTCGAACTGCGCAGCACCCTGGCCGGCTTTCTGACGCGTTCACGCGGGCTGCCGACCGCGCCGGACGACCTGATCGTGACGACCGGCGCGGCGCAGGGTCTCAACCTGCTGGCGCGCGCCGTGTTGCGTGAAGGAGACCGGGTGGCCTTCGAGGAGCCTGGCTACCGTTTTGCCCGCCAGGTGCTGGGACTGCACGGCGCAGGCGTGATGCCCGTGAACGTCGATGACGACGGGTTGCGCGTCGAGGAGCTGCCCGAAGGACACGGGGCACCCCTGATGCTCTACTGCACGCCTTCGCACCAGTACCCGCTCGGCTCGCGCCTGCCGGTGGCCCGCCGACTGGCGCTGCTCGCCTGGGCCGAGCGCAACGACGTGCTGATCGTCGAGGACGACTACGACAGCGAGTTTCGCTACGGCGCCCCTCCCTTGCCGACCCTGGCGTCTCTGGACCGCACGCGCGTCGTCTACATGGGCACCCTCAGCAAGGTGCTGATGCCCGCCGTGCGGCTGGGCTACCTGGTTGCTCCGCCCGCCCTGAGCGCCCGCGTGATCCGCGAGAAAACCCTGGCCGACCGCCACGACCCCTGGCCGTTGCAACGCGCCCTGGCTGCCTTTATCGCGCAGGGCAGCCTGGAGCGCCACGTGCGGCGCATGCGGCGGGTCTACGCCGCCAAGCGGGAGGTGCTCACGCAGGAGCTGCGCCCGCTGGAACCCACCGCGCGGCTGACCGGCATCGAGGCCGGTCTGCACGCCTGCCTGGAACTCCAATCTCCGCTGAGCGCCCGGACGGTCGCGGCAGCCTGTGCAGCGCGCGGCGTGCACCTTTCTCCGCTCGATTCGTACTACCTCGGTCCCGTTCAGCGAGAAGCGCTGCTGCTCGGCTACGGGGCCCTCAGCTTGACCGAGATCAAGGAAGGTGTGGCCGTACTGCGCGAAGTTCTGAACGAGAGCGCCGGGGTGAAAGGGCCCGGGTAAAGCACTCAGAAGGCCAGGCAGGCGGGCGTCGGGCACGCCACCAGGGCCGCCTCTTCCAGGCGGCCCGTGCTGGGGTGGCGCGCGAAGACCGTCACGCTGTCGCTGTCCAGGTTGCCGACCAGCAGGAAGGCGCCATTCGGTGACAGCGTGAAGTGCCTTGGCGTCCTGCCGCGCGTGGAGTGACTGCCCAGCCAGCCCAGCGCGCCCGTGGCCTCGTCCACCTCGAAGACCGCGATGGCGTCGTTCTCACGCGTCGAAACGTACAGAAAGCGGCCGTCCGGGCTGAGCTGCAACTCGGAGGCGATCACCCGCTCCCGGGGATGGGCGGGGGTGACGTATTGCACCAGCAAGTCGGCGGGCGAGTTTTCTTCGGGTGTGCTCAGCCGCAGGCTGGCGGCCGCGCCCGCGAGCTCCAGGGTGCAGAAGACCAGCTGGCCCCCCGGGTGAAACACCAGGTGCCGGGGCCCTGAACCGCCCGGCACCCTGGCCGCCGCGAGGCGCTTGAGCAAGGCCCCTTCCTGCAGGCTGTACAGCACGACCTCGTCGGTGCCCAGGTCGGCGGCGCAGGCGATCAGTCCCCCCCTGCCGGGCGTGATGCAGTGGGGGTGCGGTCCTTCCTGACGGTCCTCGTTCGGTCCCTGGCCAGTGTGGCTTGCGCGGGCGGCCTCGGCGCCCAGCGCGCCGTCTTCACGCACCTCGAAGGCTATCACCGAGGCTTCACCATTGCCGTAATTGGCGGCGAACACCCGCTGTCCCGCCGGGTCCACGCTGACGTGCGCGGTGAAGTGGCCCTGCGTGGACTGGCTGCCCAACTCGCGCAGGTTCTCGCCGTCCACCGCGAGCGCCGTGACTCTTCCGGCGTCCACTTCGCTCGCGGCGTATACGGTCTTTCTGGAGGGATGCAGCGCCAGAAAAGAGGGGTGCTCCAGCTCGGCCGCCAGACCCAGCACTTCCAGGGTGACGCGCTCCTGATCGAACTGTGCGGCGTAGATGCCGCGCCCCTTGGCAAAAGGAGCGTGCGGCAAGGGTGAGGTGTAGGTGCCGATGAACAGCGGTTTTATGGATTCTTGGGGCATCAGGACTCCTGTGGGCGTGTTTGACGGCGAGTTCACTTGGTGCCGACCGGCAGTTGTCGCAGCTGGGCGCGCAGCGCGCCGGTGTCCACCTCGTCACGGGTGATTTCCATGTACACGTCGTCGAAGCGCTCGCCGCCCAGCACGATCCGGCCGGTGCGGCGTCCGATTTCGCGAAAACCGACCTTTTTGTAGGCCTGAATGGCGCGCTCGTTGAAGGCAAAGACGCGCAGCTCGATGTTCCAGAGATTCAGATGGTACATGCCGTACGCGGCCATCAGACGGGTGGCCTGCGAGCCAAAACCCGCGCCCCAGTCCTGGGGATTGAAAATCGCGATGCCAAAGGTCGCCGCGCCGTGCCGATGGTCGATTTCGCGCAGGCCGGTCGAGCCCACGATGCGTCCGCTCGACCGCTCGTATATTCCGAAATTCACCTCGTCGGCGCGTACGCGGCTGATGGAGTCATACCAGGCCTGCTCGTCTTCCAGGCTGTATGCCCGTCCCCAGCTGCCCAGATACGTGGTGAGTTCGAGGTTCGAGAAGTGCCGGGTAATCTCGGGAAGGTCTTCACGCCGGATGCGCGCCAGAAAGATGGTTTCGCCGCTCAGGGCAGGAATCGGGTCCATGCTGAACGATACGAAATTCCGGGCGGGCGAAGCGCGGGTGCGCCGTTGGGGGGCTGTCTACTCGCGCCGCAGCACGATCACATCCGTGCGCCCCGGCCCGTGGACGCCCAGGGCCATGGTCTGCTCGATGTCCGCGCTTTTGCTGGGGCCGGTATGAAACCCCAGGGCGCCCGGCAGGGTCTGAGGACCAAAAGTCAGGTAAGCGTCTTCCAGGTCGGCCACCAGCTGCGAGGCGTCCAGTACCACGATGTGGTGGTACGGCAGCAGGGACGCCAGCCGCCCCCAGGCCGAGCTGAGCACGACGCTTCCGGTGGCGGCCACCGCCAGCTCGCATCCGGTCACCCCCACGTCGGCCTGCGCGGCGGGGGCAGGGGAGAGGTGAGCGGCCGCGAGCGCGAGCCCGATGTCGTCCAGCAGCGCGTGCGGTGAACGGACAAAGGTGCGGGCCCCCTGTAGCAGTTCGCTCAGGACCCGCTGCGCTTCCTGCAGGGTCGAGATCAGGTGGACGCGTCCCAGCACCGCTTCGTGCTCGATTTTGAAGCGCTCGGCGAGGTCGTGCGCCGAGCGCTTCCCGGAAGGTGACCCGGGAGGGGGCAGTGGTGTGAGATCCGTCGAGCCTGCGGCGGCCGCTTGCCGGACGCGCTGCAGAAATTCATCACGGTCCATCGGTCACCCCGCTCCTGCCGTCTTCTGCCTGCTCATATTGCAGCCGTGAGGCCCAGAGATCGCGGAAACCCTGCCGGGCAGGCGCCGGAAAGTCGCGTCCCAGCTGCCAGCCTGCCAGCAGTGGCAGGTTCAAGCGTGGCAACCGACCGCCGCGCCAGGGCGAGAACCGCGCCCCCCGGCTGGCCAGCCGGTAGATTCGGGGGCGCGTCATGACCTGCGCGAAGCTGCGCATGGCCAGCGCCTCACCCCTGGAGGTCAGGCCCGCTTCGACGGCGCGCCCGCGCAGCGTCACCAGCATTTGCGGCAGGGGAATTCTGACGGGGCACACGTCACCGCAGGCGCCGCACAGGGTAGAGGCGTAGGGCAGGCTGCCCGCTTCCTTCAGGCCCAGCAAATTGGGGTCGAGCACGCTGCCGATGGGGCCGCTGTACACCCAGCCGTAAGCGTGCCCGCCCAGCTGCTGGTACACCGGGCAGGTATTCAGGCAGGCTCCACAGCGAATGCAGCGCAGGGAAGCGCGCATCTCGGGGTCGGCCAGGATGCGCGAACGCCCATTGTCCAGCACCACCAGGTGAAACTCCTGGGGCCCCTCGCTTTCCTCGGGCCGCTTCGGTCCCGAGATGACGCTCACGAACACGCTCGCACGCTGTCCCGTGGCGGCGCGGGGCAGCAGCTTGAGAAACACCCCCAGGTCCGAGAGGCGCGGAATGACCTTCTCGATACCCATGACCGCCACGTGCACGCGCGGCGCCGAGGTCGTCAGGCGGGCATTGCCCTCGTTCTCGACGATCACCACGCTGCCCGACTCGGCCACCGCGAAGTTCACCCCGCTGATGCCCATGTCGGCGGCCAGGAACTCCTCACGGATGACTTCGCGGGCCTTGCGCGCCAGCCCGTCGGCGCTCGTGCCACGCGGCACGCCGTGCAGGCGCCAGAACAGTTCGTCCACTTCCCGTTTGGGTTTGTGAATGGCCGGGCCGATGATGTGGCTAGGGAATTCTCCCTCCTGCTGCAGGATGTACTCACCCAGGTCGGTTTCGACCGGACGCACGCCTGCCGCCTCAAGGGCGGCGTTCAGCTCGATTTCTTCGCTGACCATGCTCTTGGACTTCACGGCGCTGCGGCAGTTCGTTTCCCGCGCGATTCGCACGACGATCTCGCGCGCCTCCTGCGCGTCGGCGGCGAAGTGCACGTGACCGCCCAGACGCTCGATGTGCTCGGTGAGCTGTGCGAGGTAGAGGTCCAGGTTCGCCAGGGTGTGGTCCTTCACGGCCGCCGCGTAGGACTTGAGGTCGTCCAGCGCGCGCAGCTCTCCGTATGCCAGTCCTCGCTTGAGGTTGAAGTTCTCGGTTGCCCGAAAGGTGGCGCCACGCACCTCGCGGTTGAGCAGCGCGCGCCTGTGGGCCTCTGGAAAGCGGCGAATCTCGACTTTCACACGCGACCTCCTTTCGTGCGCCCCGCTGCCAGGGCTTCTGGCCCCTGCTCCAGCAGCTGCGCGACGTGCAGTGCGGGCGGTCCCCAGTGCGCGCGGCTCAGGCCGCCGCCCAGCTGCATCAGGCAGCCGAGGTCGGTGCTGCACAGTACGTCCGCGCCGATGGCGTCCACCGCGAGGCTCGACAGTTTGCGGTTCATCATGGCCTGCGACAGTTCGGGCAGCTTTACGCTGAAGAGCCCTCCGAAGCCGCAGCACGACTCGTCCCACGCCAGCACCTGCGCGCCCGCCGCCGAGAGCAGCGCGCGTGGCTGGGCGTGCACCCCGAGATGGCGCAGAGCGTGGCAGGAATCATGATAGGCCACCCGCAGGCCCGACAGGTCAGTGCCCGCATGCCTGACTCCCAGCACGTCCACCAGAAACTGCGTCAGTTCATGCGTCCTGCCGGCCACCCGCCGCGCCTGTTCATGCAGGACCGGGTCATCCCGAAAGAGCTCGGGATACGCGTGGACCATCGCTGTGCACGACCCGGAAGGCGCCACGATCACTTCGGCTTCGCCAAACACCTCCAGAAAATGCCGCGCGACCGTGCGCGCTTCACGGGCGTACCCGGCGTTGTGGGCCGGCTGGCCACAGCAGGTCTGCGCCGCGGGAAAGACCACCTCGCACCCGAAGCGGCGCAGCAGCCGCACGCTGGATTCGGCCGCCTGCACGCCGAACTGGTCGGCAAGGCAGGTCACGAACAAGCTCACCTTCAACACAACACCCCCAGAGTCGAGATGGTCCAGTTTAAGGACTTCCAGCGAAATTGGAATGTGACCCTCCGGGCCGATTTTCTTCTCGGATTGCCCCGAGCCCGGCAAGACGTCCCCAATCAGTCAGCTTGACGTTTGGCAGAGAGCCTGTTAAACCTGAGTACATAAGTCGGATTTGCTGATCTCTTCTCCAACCTTTCGAATCACACGCCTGCGGCTGGCCGGCCGCAGAAAGGAGCGTCATGGCCCATTCCGTTCCCTCCGACTGGCACCGCGCGCAGACGCTGCTGGACGACTTCACCCAGACCCTTCACAACGGTGACTTTCTGCGCCTCTCCCGCCTGTTGACGCCGGACTTCGCCTTCGAGGACACACGATCTGCCGCAAAGCCGTTGGCCCGAGCTGATCTGCAATCCTGATGGACTCAGGAATCGGTTCTTCGTGCGGCTGGAAGTATGTGAAGTCAACGTGGCTCCGGAAGCGCTGTTCGTTCGGGCGTTGGGGCTTAGCGGTGAAGCGGAGGTGCTGGAATGTACGACGCTGGACGTCACGCTTGTCCGTGTCCGCAGCACGCTGCACATTCACCGCGTCCGGGTGCGTGAGCGCAAGCTTTCCTTTGATCAATGCACCCCAACGGTCCGGAATCAAGATCATGTGCCAACGTTTTGAACTGCTCGCCGAACAATCGTCTACCCAATTTGTCGCATGCTGCGAACACGGCACCGTACACCTGGGCTGGGGAGGCAGCATCTGGCTGCTGTCCCGCCAGGAGCTGATCGAGCTGATCCGGTTGGTGACGGGTCCTCCAGATGAGCGGCTGGATCACCGGGGACCGTGCTTCGTCTCCCGAGACTCCACGGGCCGGACAGTGCTCTGGAGCCATGAGCGCGCCCTCGCTTTTACCCACGCCGGATATCACGCCTTTCGTACGCTGCTGCTCACCGCTCGTCCCAACTTCGAACGCGTTCCTGCAGAGCAGACCGACGTGACGTTCCAGTCCTACCGCTTGAACTGACAAGGCGCTGAATACAAGTGCGCCCAATTCAGCTGTGGTCTGCCCGATACTTCGGAAGCTCGCTCAGGCCGGCCTCAACTGGGACATGCGTCTTGTAGGTAACCGGCGTGGTCGGTGCTCCGTCCGGCGGCACCTGACTGCAGCGCCGAGCGAAGCTCAGGTGACAGTGGTTTTTTGGTGAGGGTCTGCCCGTCCACCTGCACGTTCACGGTTTGGGCCGAGCAGATCACCCGCTCCTGCCCGGCAATCCGGATGTCGGTTCGCAAGGTGAACGAGGTGGTGCCCAGGTGTTCGGCCCACACCGACAGTTCGAGCACCTGATCGAACTGCGCGGGCGCGTTCCATTCGATGACCTGCTTGACCAGCTGGTAGTCGAGTTCACCACTCCCGAGCGCCTCGCCGAAGCCGACGGCGCGCATGAGCTCGGTAGTGGCGAGGTCGATGTACTCCCCGTAACGGGCGTTGAAGACGACTTTCTGCGCGTCGCACTCGCTGTAACGCACACGGAGCAGATAGCGGAACACGCTCACGAAGACTCGTCTGGCACCGCTCCGCTCACCTCGGGGTGCTTGGGCAGGGTGAAGTGAAAGGCGGCGCCCTGCCCGACCTGGCTTTCTGCGCCGACCTGTCCGCCGTGACGCGCGATGATGCGCTTGACGTTGGCGAGCCCGACGCCCGTGCCTTCAAAGTCGTCCTCGTCGTGCAGCCGCTGGAAGACACCGAACAGCTTGTCCTGATAGCGCGAGTCAAAGCCCACACCGTTGTCGCGCACCGTGATGAGCCAGTCGTCCGGACGCTCCAGCGCCCTGATTTCGATACGGGCCGGACGGCGCGGGCGGGTGTACTTGATGGCGTTGGAAATCAGATTGGTCATGACCTGCTGCAAGGTTTCCCCGTCGCCCAGGACGGTGGGCAGCTTTTCGAGGTGCCATTCGATTTCGCGTCCCTGCAAGTCCGGCGCCAGCGCAGTCCGTGTTCGGTCGACAAGCTGCTCAAGTGGCACGGGCGCGACCTGCAGGGGCTGACGCGCGGTGCGGGAAAAGTCCAGCAGTGTTTCGATCAGGTTGTCCATGGTGGACGCGGCCTGCTCGATCGATGCGAGGTACCGGGCGGATTTCTCGTCGAGCCGGTCCTGTTGCGCGCGCCGCAGCAGCCCCGCGAAGCCCTTGATGTGGCGGACAGGCGTGCGCAGATCGTGGGATACCGAATAACTGAAGGCTTCGAGTTCCTCGTTGGCGACTTCCAGTGCTTCAGAGTGTTTCTGCAGTGTTTGGCGCTGCTCGTCGAGCTGACGTGCCTGCTCGGCGCGCTCCAGCGCCAGGCCGAGGCTCTGCGCGACCGACTCGAACACTTCCTTTTCGCGTGTGCTCCAGGCTTGGGCACGACGGGTCGCCAGATTCAGCATTCCGCAAGGCTCGGTGCCCACAAAGTAAGGGTACAGAGCTCCAGCGCCGTATTCGCGCGATTCCGCCAGCCCCTCGGACTCGGCGTCCCAGCGCTCTGTGTACACGACCTGACGCTCCCGCACGGCCCGCGCGAAACTGGCATGGTCCATGTGCACGCCCGAGCGGATCATTTCAAGGGCCTGCGGGGGAATGTCGTCTGTCCAGGTTCGTGCCTTCCAGAGGTGATCGTGTGGCTGATAGTACGCCACGCTCACCTCGCCCAGGGCCGCGCGCAACACCTGCGCGGCATGCCTGGCGAGGGTCAGGATATCGGTGGCTTGGGCGGTCAGACGCGCAAACTGAACAAAGCCGTCGAGCGCTGCCGACTGCTGCTCCAGCGCCATCGTGCGCTCCAGAATGCGCTGTTCGAGTTGGGCATTGAGCGCCCGGACCTCGCGCACCTGCAGGCTGTTGGTGATGTCTGTCTTGACGCACACCGCCCCCACCACTGCGCCGCCAACGTGGATCGGTGCGGCCGTGGAACGCAACAGCAAGTCCTCTCCCGTGGCGTCCCGGCGAATGAGCAGGTCACGGCTGGAGGTCTCGCCGGACAGCGCCCTCACCAGCGGTTCCTCGTTGAGGTTCAGGCGTGCGCCCGAACGGGGATCGCGCACTCGGAGCCGTTCGCTCAGTTCGGCCACCGAGCGGGGCAGGGGGTCCCCCGAGGGCAGGTTCAGCAGTGCGCGCGCAGAGTCGTTGGCGCGCGTGACGCCCGATTGGGAAGCGACGTACACGGCGTCGGGAATGCTGGCCAGGATCGCTTCGAGCTCCGCTTTCTCCTGCAATAGTTCGCGGGTGCGCTCGTCGACCCGCTCTTCGAGTTCGCGCGCGAGCATCAGGCGCTCGAAGGCGATGGCGCACTGTGAAGCCAGCGTCAGCAAAAAACGGCGCTCGGGCGGCGTGAAGACATGAGGCTCACGAAAGTCGAGCACGATGACACCCAGCGCCTGCCCTTCGAGCAGCATCGGTACGACGGCACTCGCCACGGGTCCGCGTGCACCCGTCAGTTGCTCCAGGTTCGGGTAGGCATGGTGCAGGGCCTCGGCATGTTCGAAGAACAGCGCCTGGCCCCATTGCAGGGCGTGGGTCGCGGGCAGCTCGGCACTGAGGGGGCCGTCCTGCCAGATGGTGCTGCCGCCTTTTTCGTATCCCGAACTGGCCGAGAGCCTCAGCATGGAATGCTCACGGTCCAGCAACAGCACCGCTCCGGCCACAGCCTGTAAGCTGCGCAGTGCCGGTTCGAGTACGACGCGCAGGACTTCGTTCTCGCTTTTGGCGCTGGCCAGCGCTGCTGTGACTTCCTGCAGACGGTCACCGAGTAAAAGGCGCAGCGCCTCCTCACCATCCGACCGTTCAAGCATGAAATTCACAATACGCGCCCCTCACGACCATGCGGAATGAGCCGCGCTTCATACTGTGTGGCCAATCGGAATCAAGGCAGTGAACGCGGTTGTGAAGTATCACACCAGAAAATCCCGGTGCCGTCCTTCATTTTCTCTATATCATCGTGTGGTGTCGCCCGCGCCCAGCGGAAAGCTCAGAGGGTATGCTGAATACCTATGGCCTTTGATGCTCGTTCATTCGCGTCAGCCCTGAGGTGCGACCGTCTGGGCCGCGCGCCATCGGGCCGGCAACTTCGCAGCGGTGCCTTTATTCGGGTGTCCACGTCCGTTTCCATAGACCTGCGGCTCCCTTGAGTTCCTTGGACTTCGTGCTGCCCGAGCATCTGGGCGGACCCCAGATCGAGCTCGATAACTGCGCACGGGAGCCCATTCACATTCCGGGCGCCGTTCAGGCCCACGGACTGCTGCTGGCCCTGAGCGAAACCGATCTGCACGTGCTACAGGTCAGCCGCAACTGCACCGAGCTGCTGGGTCTGAGCCCTGAGGCCATGCTGGGTCAGCCGCTACACTCCTTCGTGCGTGCGGAGGACCTGACGCCGCTGCAGGAGTTTCTGCGCATTGAAGCCGGGCAGGAGCCGCTGTTCGCGTTTACCCTGACGCTCAAAAGCGGACTGGTCTTCGACGCCAGCGCGCACCGTGGTCCGGACGGCATCATCCTCGAACTCGAACCTTTCGATCCCCGTTCGCGCTCGGCCAGCTTCTTTCACGAAGCCAAAGGAGCGCTCGCGGCGCTGGAGGGCACGTCCAGCGTGCAGGCCCTGTGTGACGCGGCAGCTGCGCAGGTCCGGCGGCTGACCGGCTTCGACCGCGTGATGATCTACCGTTTTGACGACGACGGACACGGGCACGTCATCGCCGAAGCGCGCGAAAGCAACTTGCACTCCTACCTCGATCTGCACTTTCCGGAGTCCGACATTCCAGCGCAGGCCCGGGCGCTGTACCTGCAAAACCTGCTGCGTCTTACGGCTGATGTTCACGCCGTACCGGCGGCCATGGAACCGCCCGTCAATCCGCAGACCGGGGCACCGCTCGACATGAGCGGCGCCGTGCTGCGTGCCACCTCGCCGATGCACGTGCAGTACCTCAGGAACATGGGCGTGGGGTCGAGCCTCTCGGTATCGATCGTGCAGGAGGGCCGCTTGTGGGGTTTGATCTCCTGTCACCATCTGCAGGCGAAATACGTCCCTTTCGCCACCCGCTCGGCCCTGACCTTTCTGGGCCGCGTGATTGCCCTGCAACTCGGCGCCGCGCGCGAAACCGGGGAAGCCGCCTGGCGCGCAGACCTGCGCGCGCTCAGTTTGCGCCTCGCAGGAGCGCTGACCGGCACGCCCAGGCCGCACGACGCCCTGGCGCGCGCTCAGGACGATTTGCTGCGCTTCACGCGCGCGCAGGGCGTGGCGCTCTGCCTTGACGGCGAGGGCACACACTTTGGCCATTGTCCCTCGCCTGAGGAACTGCGCGCGCTTGTCGGGTGGATTCGCGAGCAGAAGGTCACCGCTATTGCCACCAACCGCCTGCCCGGTGATTTTCCCGCCTCCGCGCGCTTCGGGGCGCAGGCCTGCGGTCTGCTGGGCGTGAGCCTTTCGGAGCGCTGGGACGAGTACCTGATCTGGTTTCGCCCTGAGGCCGCGCAGACCATCAGGTGGGGCGGTGATCCCAACAAGCCCGTCGAGGTCAGCCCTGATACGGGCGTTCGCCGACTTTCCCCTCGCACTTCGTTTGAGACTTATGTGCAGACCGTGCGCCACACGTCGCTGCCCTGGCACCCGGTGGAAGTGGAAGCGGCCGCCGAATTGCGCCACGCCCTGATCGAAGCCAACGCGGCACGCACCCGGGCGCTCAAGGAAATCAACGCGCGTCTGGTGCGGGCCAATCAGGACCTTGAACGCACGAACGCCGAACTCAAGCAGTTCGCCTTCATCACCTCGCACGACCTGCAAGAACCGCTGCGGCAGGTGTCGAGCTTCGCAGAGCTGCTTGCGCGCACTCACGCCGGGCAAATTGATGAGGACGGCGAGGAATACCTTCGTTTCGTCGTCGATGGTTCTACCCGTCTGAGAACCATCATCAATGACCTGCAGGCCTACATCCAAATCGGGGTGGAGTCGCAGCGTGGTTTGCCGAGAAGCGAGGTCGACCTGAACATGCTGCTGCACGGCGTGCTGCACGAACTCGGCGCCGTGCAGTTGGAAAAAGGAGCGCAGGTTACCTGGGAGGAATTGCCAACTGTGTCCGGGCATGCAGAGTGGCTGAGGCAGGTGCTGTTCCACCTGCTGGATAATGCTCTCAAGTTCACCGGACCTCAGACGCCCAGGGTCCACGTGAACGCCTTGCGCCGTGAAGGTGCCTGGCAGGTGAGCGTGCAGGACAATGGCGTGGGCATCGCCCGGGAATACCACGACTCGATTTTCACCATCTTCAGGCGTCTCCACCTGCGTGACACCCACCCCGGGAACGGGGTCGGGCTCGCCATCAGCCGCAAGATCATCGAGCAGCACGGCGGTACGTTGACAGTCGAATCGGAAGTGGGGCAAGGAGCCCGATTCTCGTTCGTGCTTCCTGACCACGCTGACGATCAGCAGACAGAGGACAGGCAGCCTGAGGACAGGCAGTAGAGGTCAGGCATGACACAGAAAAAAAGAACCGTCGATATCCTGCTCGTCGAGGATAACAAAGGCGACGTGGCGCTGGCCAAGGCCGCCTTTCTGGAAGCGGATTTTCCCGCCAACATTCACGTGGTGCGCAACGGCGAAGAAGCCATCAGCTACCTGCACCGCCACCCTCCGTACGAAGCCGTCGTTCATCCCGACCTGATCCTGCTGGACCTGAATCTGCCGGGCAAAAGTGGCTTTGACGTGCTGGACGCCGTAAAGGGCAACCCCGAGCTGCGCCGGATTCCCATCGTGATCCTGACGACCTCCAGTGCCAAAGAGGACATCGAGAAAACCTACGACATGCACGCCAATTCGTTTACCACCAAGCCCTCGGGCATCGAGCGCTTTATCGACTTCGTGCAGTCGCTGGAGAGTTTCTGGGTGCAGAACGCGCACCTGCCGCCCAAGCGTCATGGCTGAGGCCGCTGCCCTGACATGATTCTCCGTCGGCTCAAAGAACACACCCAGGCGCAGCACGAGCGTGTCGAAGCGCTCGTGCGCGTCATGGACGACCCGCTCACCCTGCAGCAGTACCGGGAAGTGCTCGGCAGCATGGCGGGTTTCTACCTGCCCCTGGAAGCCCAACTGTCGGACTTGGACTTGCCGCAGGTTTTCAGATTCGAGGCCAGACGCAAAAGTGCGCTGCTGCGGCGTGACCTGCAGGTTCTGGGCCTGTCCCAGACAGCACACGCGGCGCGTGCCCAGCTGCCCGCACTGTCCACGGTCGCGCACGCTTTGGGCTGCCTGTATGTGCTGGAAGGCGCCACCCTGGGCGGACGGATCATCGCGCGTCATGTAGAACGGCAGCTGCAGCTCACGCCCGAGAACGGCGCCGCCTTTTTTGCCAGTTACGGTGACACACTCGGGGTGATGTGGAAAGAGTTTGGCGCGGCCCTGAGCGGCTACGCAGCAGAGCACGGTGGGGAGAGCGAGATTCTGCAGGGAGCCGAGCGAACCTTTGGGGCGCTTGAGCGGTGGCTCCGGCGAACGGAAACTGCGCCCGCCTGACACAGCGCCAGGACCTCGACGGGAAGCGAGAATCCTGTTGAGGTTCTTCTTTTGGGCGTGGGCAAACCATGGGAAAAGCAATTCTGTGAAGCGGTTCACATCCCGCTTCCGGCTTGTCTGAAAGGATTCAGTTCGATCTTCCGGTCGGCCCGATCTGTTCACGGGCGCCGCCCACAAGGAGCTTACATGACCAGCAACGCCCTACAGCCTGTTCCCTGGTGGAAAGACGCCGTCGTCTACCAGATCTATCCGCGCTCCTTTCAGGACAGCAACGGTGACGGCGTCGGCGACCTGCAGGGTATCATCTCGCGCCTCGACTACCTCAAGCGCCTGGGCGTGGACGTGCTGTGGC
This sequence comes from Deinococcus peraridilitoris DSM 19664, assembly GCF_000317835.1. Taxonomy (NCBI): domain Bacteria; kingdom Thermotogati; phylum Deinococcota; class Deinococci; order Deinococcales; family Deinococcaceae; genus Deinococcus; species Deinococcus peraridilitoris. The sequence continues at coordinate 2,756,183 of NC_019793.1, forward strand.
TCTCGCCGATGTACGCCTCGCCCAACGACGACAACGGCTACGACATCAGCGACTACCGCGCCATCATGACCGAGTTCGGCACGATGGACGACTTCGACGAGCTGCTGCGAGAAGCGCATGCTCGCGGCCTCAGGATCATGCTCGACCTGGTGGTGAACCACACCAGCGACGAGCATGCCTGGTTCGTCGAGTCGCGCAGTGACCGCGCCTCGGAAAAACGCGACTACTACATCTGGAAGCAGGGCCAGGACGGACAGCCCCCCACCCGCTGGCAGTCCTACTTCAGCGGCGGCGTGTGGGAACTTGACGAGGCCAGCGGCGAATACTACCTACACCTCTTCAGCCGCAAGCAGCCGGACCTGAACTGGGAAAACCCGACTGTGCGGCGCGAGGTGTACGACATGATGCGCTTCTGGCTCGACAAGGGAGTGGACGGCTGGCGCATGGACACCATCAACATGCTCAGCAAGAACCCGGCCTATCCCGAAGGACTGCCCCTGCCCGGCACGACCCTGACCGATGGTCAGCCGCACTTTCTGAACGGTCCGCGCATTCACGAATTCCTGCAGGAAATGCACCGCGAGGTGCTCGCGCACTATGACATCGTGACCGTCGGTGAGACCCCGGGCGTGACTCCCGACCAGGGCGCGCTGTACAGCGGACCGGAGCGCAGCGAGCTCAACATGGTCTTTCACTTCGAGCACGTGTTTCTGGGCGACGAGCAGGCCGAACGCGGCAAGTGGAGCAATCCGCCGCTCGCCCTGCCCGACGTCAAGCGCGTGCTGGCGCGCTGGCAGACCGGACTCTACGGGCGCGGCTGGAACAGCCTGTACTGGGACAACCACGACCAGCCGCGCGCCGTCTCGCGCTTCGGGAACGACCGGCAGTACCGCCTGGAAAGTGCCAAGCTGCTGTGCACGGTGCTGCTCTTCATGCAGGGCACGCCCTATATCTATCAGGGGCAGGAACTCGGCATGACCAACGTGAGTTTCGAGAGCATCGAACACTACAAGGACATCGAGACCCTCAATGCCTCCAAGGTGCTGCGTGACGAACACGGCTGGGACGACGCGCGTATTCTCGCCAGCGTCCACGCGCGCGGGCGCGACAATGCCCGCACACCCATGCAGTGGGACGACTCCCCGCACGCGGGCTTCACGAACGCCACGCCCTGGATCCGGGTCAACCCGAACTATCCGGACATCAACGCCCAGGCCGCCGAAGGAGACCCCAACTCGGTGTGGTACCACTACCGCGACACCATCCGCCTGCGCAAGACGCTCAGCGTGGTGCGCGACGGCACCTTCACGCTGCTGGACGCCGAGCATCCCAGCTTGTTCTGCTACGTGCGCGACGACGGGCATGACAAATTGCTGGTGGTGGCCCTGTTCAGCGAGGAGGCCCAGTCTTACGGCATTCCGGATGAGTTCGTGGGCGGCGAGGTGCTCAGCAACAACTATCCCAGCGGAGAAGCGACCCCCGAACTGCACCTGCAGCCCCACCAGGCCCTCGTGATCCGCGCCGCCTCTGGATGACCGGGGTATCGGCTGACCGGACGCCGCTGATCCCGCGGTCCCCACCCTGAACGCGCCGGCGCCCGGCGCGTTAGCATGCAGGCCATGATCGTTGTCAAAGTGGGTGGCTCGGCCGGAATCGATTACGACGCGGTGTGCGCCGACATCGCCAGGCTCTGGAAAGAAGGGCGGCGTCTGGTGCTGGTACACGGCGGCAGCGGTGAGACCAACCGCGTCGCCGAGGCGCTCGGTCATCCGCCGCGCTTCGTGACCTCGCCGAGCGGCTACACCTCGCGCTTCACGGACCGCCAGACGCTGGAAATCTTCGAAATGGTCTACTGCGGCAAGATGAACAAGGGCATCGTGGAGCGGCTGCAGCGGCTCGGTGTCAACGCGGTGGGCCTCTCGGGCCTCGACGGGCGCATCTTCGAGGGCAAGCACAAGGACAGCGTGCGCGCCGTCGAGGACGGCAAGGTCAAGATTCTGCGCGGCGACCATACCGGCACCGTCGAGAAGGTCAACACCGGCCTGATCGAGCTGCTGCTGCAGGGCGGCTACCTGCCGGTGCTCACCCCGCCCGCCGCGAGTTATGAGGGGGTGGCCATCAACGTGGACGGCGACCGCGCCAGCGCCGCCCTGGCCGTCGGCCTGAAGGCGCAGGCGCTGCTGCTGCTCTCCAACGTCCCGGGCCTGCTGCGTCATTTTCCCGACGAAGCCAGCCTGATCCGCGAGATTGCGGCAGCGAATGTCGAAGACTATCTGGAGTTCGCCCAGGACCGCATGAAGAAAAAGGTGCTGGGCGCTGCCGAGGCCGTCGCGGGTGGCGTAGGGCGGGTGATCTTCGGGGACGCGCGCGCCGGGGAACCGGTGAGCGCCGCGCTGAATGGACAGGGTACGGTCGTCTCGTGAGGCGCTCTATTTGAGAGGGCGCGCTCTTCTGTCGGCGGTGCTGCTAACCGCCTGCGGCTTTTACGCCGGGCGCTTTCTGGTGACCGAGGTCTGGTATCTGGGCCTTGCGATTGCCGTGAGCATCGTGTTTTCCGCCCGCGCCAATCCCAGCTTCACGCATCGCGACCGGAGCGTGGTGCTGTTGGTGAGTGCAGCCGCCTTCGCGCTGGGCCTGCTGAACGCACCACCGGTCTGAAGCCGGTTGGAGAATCCCGCGCAGTCTTCATCCCGGGCGGCTACAATCGCTGCACGCATGCATGAGCACCTTCTTGCCCTCGGTTGGAACGACTTTTTCGAAGACCACTTTCGCGCGCTGAACGCCTTCGGTGTGGAGCCCGCCCGCGTGGCGAGCGTGCAGAAGGCTTCGTTTCGTGTCGTCACCAAAGGTGGTGTCACTTCCGCCGTGCCTTCGGGACTGCTGCTGCATCCTGACGCGCCCAGAAGCGAATATCCGGCGATCGGGGACTGGGTGGCAGTGCGGCAGCAGGAGGCCGACGACACGGTTGTGGTCACGCACGTGCTGCCGCGCAGAACGCGTTTCTCGCGGGCATTGGGGGCCGGAAACCCCCGGCGGCCCGAAGCGGTGGTCGAGCAGGTGATCGCCACCAACATCGACTTCGTGTTCATCGTGACCTCCCTTGACGAGGACTTCAGCGTGCGGCGCATCGAGCGCTACGTGGCCGCCGTGACGGGCAGCGGCGCCCGGCCCGTACTGGTACTGAACAAGGCCGACCTGCGCGGTGACGTGGACACCCTGCGCGCGGAAGTTGCCACGGTGGCGCCGGACGTGCCACTGCACACGGTGAGTGCGCTGCAGAGTGAGGAACTCGGTGAGCTGCGCGGCTACTTCACGCCGGGCACCACGGTGGCGCTGATCGGCTCGTCGGGGGTGGGGAAATCGACCCTCACCAACCGCCTGCTGGGCCATGAGGCCGCCGCGACGGGCGCGGTGCGCGAGTGGGACAGCAAGGGCCGCCACACCACCACATCGCGCGAACTGTACCTGCTGCCCGGCGGCGGGGTGCTGATCGACAATCCCGGCCTGCGCGAGATCGCCGTATGGGCCGAGGAAGTCGAGGACACCTTTTCCGACATCGAGGCGCTCGCCCTGCAGTGTCAGTATCGCGGCTGCACTCACAGTGGGGAAATCGGCTGCGCGGTGCAGGCAGCCGTGCAGGAGGGCAGGCTCAACGCGGGACGCCTGGAAAACTACCAGCGCCTGCAGGCCGAGGCGGGCGCGCCGAGGGCTCGCACGAAATCACGCAAAGGCAAACGGCGTTGATCCGAACTGGCCGTCCCTGGAGCAATCTAACCGTACAGTTCGGGTGAGAGGTGCGGTGCGAGTGCCAGCGCCAGGGTCTGACGCCAGACATCGGCACGTTCCAGCAGCCCGCCGGTCAGGAAGCCGATGGCGCCCGTCTTGCGGTTGTTGTCCTGCACCCCCGAAAGTTCGTTCATGACCGGTCCGAGTTCCTCTCCGGCCCTCACCCGCAGTGTCACGCGCGGGGGCAGCTCCAGGGACGCGCTGCGGCTGTACGTGACGCGCCCGGCGTGCGCGACCGCCACCATGCCGAAGAGCCAGCCCCGGCTTTTGTCGTCAAACTCCACCCCACCTTCGAGGCCCACGCCCCAGACGGCGCCCGGCTGAAGCACGGCCGCCTGGGCACGGTTGCGCGCGCCCTGCAGCGTTTCCTGAAACCCGATGGGCTGCTCGGGCACGCCGGAGGGCAATTGCGCGCCGCGCACCTCCAGATCCGCGAAGAGCCGCGTCATCACGTCGCGCACCGGGTTCACCTTGGCGGGATTGGTCGAACCGACGACGATCACGCCCCCCACCCCGGAGCGGGCCAGTCACCCAACTGGCGGCGCAGCTGCACGACCTGGCCCCAGTGGTAGGCGCTGTGCACCGCCAGGTCGAGCAGTGCGCCCTGCGCCAGCGCGGAGGGGCTTTCGGCGAGCATCTGGGCGTGCGCCAGGTTCACCTGCAGATCGCGGAGCAGGCGGCCGAACTCGGCTTCGCTCGGGGTTTCTCGTGGCCACCACGACGCCTGCTCTTGCCAATCGATCTCCTGACCGGCCGCCTCACCGAGCAGCTGGCGCTGCACGAACTCCAGGTGCCACAGGAGCTCATAGATGGTATGAGCCGCGCCGGGTACGCTTCGGATGGCGTTTTCGTACTTCAGCCCGACCAGAATCTCGCCCACCTCCCGAAACCCCGCCCCGCCGCTCAGGGCGGCCTGCAGCATGTTCACGCGCCTTGCTCCTTTCCCGGCCAGCTGCCCAGCAAACGCCGCAGCACCACCACCTGTCCCCAGTGGTAGGCGTTGTGCGCCGCGATATCCTCGAGAATTTCACGGTCGCGCTCGCTGAGGTCCTCCGGGTCGCCCGCCAGTTCGGAGGCTTCGTACACCCCGGCCCGCACGCGCGAGATCAGGTCCTCGAAGGCTTCCTCGTCGGGCTGGTTCTGCGGCCACTGCTCGGAGGCAGGGGGAAAGCGGATTTCGCTTTGCTCCTCGGCAAGGCCCTGCAGCAGCAGGTTCTGACACAGCTCGATGTGCCAGATCAGGTCGTAGACGGTGTAGGGCAGCCCTTCGAAGCGCCGCGTGGCGCCCTCCAGGGTCAGGTCCGCCAAGATGCGGTCGACGCTCGCCATGCCCTGGCCGCCCATCAGAAATGACTTGAGAACGCTCATGCGCCGAGTTTAGGGTACGCAGTCTGGGGCACGTACCCCACGTCTGTCTCAGGCCACAAGAAGCGAGCCGCCATGAACCTGCCTGGCGGCTCGCGGGTGGCGCGTACAGTTCTGGCTCAGGCCGGGTGAAGGCCCATGAACTCCAGGCCCAGCGCCTCGTCCCAGCCCTGCGCGATGTTCAGCGACTGCAGGGCGTGACCGGCGGTGCCCTTGACCAGGTTGTCGATGGCGCTCATCACGACCACGCGACCCGAGTCCTGATCGGCCTCGAAGCCGATGTCGCAGAAGTTGGTGCCGTCGAGCAGCTTGGGGTCGGGATAGCGGTGAATGCCCTGACGCACCTTGACGATGCGAATGAACGGCTCCTCGGCGTACACCTCACGGTAAGCGCCCCACACGTCGCGCTCGCTGTAGCCGTCGGGAATGAACAGGCTCGCGGTGGTCAGGATGCCGCGAATTCTGGGAGTGCTGATGGCCGACAGGTGAATCGGGAAGTTGCCCGGCAGTTCCTGCTCGACTTCCGCATGGTGGCGGTGCCCGGTGGCCTTGTAGACACGCAGGCTGCCTTCCCGTTCGGGGTGATGGCTGCTGTCGCTGGCGCTCGCGCCCGCCGCGCTCGAACCAACCAGGCCCGTGGCGATGATGTCCTTTGGCAGCGGTACGCCGAGCTTGAGCAAGGGATAGAGCGCCAGAATCACGGTCGTGGCAAAGCAGCCCGCACAGGCGATGCGCGTCGCGCCGCGCAACTCCTCGCGGTGCAGTTCAGGGTTGCCGTAGACCCACTCGCCCAGCTTGTCCGGGGCAGGGTGATCCTCGTCGTAGTACTTCTTGTAGCGCTCCGGATCCTTGATGCGGAAGTCGGCGCTGAGGTCGATGATGGTGCCCGCCAGACCCTCGAACTGTGCGAGGCGCTTGGCGGCGTTGCCGTGCGGCAGCGCCAGGATCAGTACGTCGCAGGGTTCGAGGTCGGCCAGCTTCTTGAACTTGAGGGTGCTGCGCGAGCGCAGGTTGGGATGCACGAAGGTGACCGGCGATCCGGCGTTGCGTTCGCTGGTGACCTGGGTCACCTCCAGCATGGGGTGAGCGAGCGCGAGACGCAGGAATTCTCCTCCCGCGTATCCGGAACCGCCCACGATGGCTACTTTCAGTCTGGTCATGTTGTGTCTTTCGGTGGGAAACGACCTGGCGGTCCTCTGCTCGCTTTCAGCCGCTGATCAGCCAGGACTGCGTGTACTCGACGATCCGTCCGGGAATGTCGACGCCCGTCGTGCTGACGCTGTTCTTGAATTCCATGGTGTGGTTGATCTCGTTGACCAGCAGCCCGCGCTCGGGGTCCTCGAGCAGATCGATGGCGACGACCAGGCCTTCCACCGCGCGCGCGGCCCTCACGGCCAGTTCGGCGATTTCAGGGGTGACTTCGCAGTTGCTGGCCTTGGCGCCGCGCGCGGTGTTGGTGACCCAGTGCTCTGAGGTGCGGTAGATCGCGCCGATACACTCCCCGGCGATCACGAAGGCGCGAATGTCGCGTTCGGGCTTGCGGATCAGTTCTTGCACGTAGAAGATCTGGTGCTGGTAACCGCCCAGCACTTCCTTGTGCTCCAGCACCGCCTCGGCCGCGTCGCGGTCGTTGATCTTGCTCAGCAGGCGCCCCCAGCTGCCCACGGTGGGCTTCATGACGACCGGATACCCGAATTCCTCGATAAGCTCCAGCGCGCTTTCGGGCGTAAAGGCCACGCCGGTGCGGGGCGTGGGTACACCGTGCAGCGCCAGCCGGGCATTGGTGGCAAGCTTGTCGCCGCACAGTTCGATGACGTGCGAGGGATTCACGACCCGTACGCCAAAGCCCTCCAGGGCGCTGGTGATGGCGTGGCCGCGCGACTGCGACACGCAGCGTTCCAGCGCCACCTTCCAGGGGACCTTCTGACCGAAGGTGAGTTTCAGCTGGGGGGCGTAGACCTTGTCGTATTCGATGCCGCGTGCGTCGAGCGCGTCGAAGAGCATCTTCTCGTCCGGCCGGACGCGGTCGTAAATGATTGCAAAATCAGCCATAAGTCGCTTTCAGCATTCGGCGGTCAGTCCGGCCAGTCTGGCCGGACTGACCGCCGAGCCTGACTACTCGCCCCAGTCCTCGGCTTCCTGCGGGGCGGGCGCAAGGCGCGGGGGATCGACGCTCACGACCTCGTACTCCGCGCCGGTTTCGTCGTCGAGGACCAGCTCGCCCAGTTCGGGGTTGTTGAGGGTGATGACGGCGCCGGTATCGGGATTTTCAAAGTTCACTGTGGCCATGTTGTTTCTCCTTGTGTTGGTGCTTTGCTGACTTGGGCTGCCGTGCAGGCAGGGGCATCAGGCGTCTTCGAATTCCAGTTCGATGTGTGCCGTGCAGTGCGGGCACTGCACGATGCTGCTTTCGCTGATCATCTCTTCGGTCACGTCGAATTCCTCGGAGCAGTTGGGGCAGACGGTCAGGATGCCCAGCAGTTCGAGGTCGAAGTCTTCGCCTTCGTTTCGGGTAACTTCCATCTCGGCGTTGCAGCTGTCGCAGATGATCACGTCGCCCAGCTGCAGGTCCGCGCGGTCGGCGTCGGTGAGTTCCAGCACCTCACCGCAAATGGGGCATTCGACTTCGAGTACGGCCATGACCGTATTCTACGGATCTCCTGGTTGCGTGGTTTGATCAGGCACCCTGACGGGAGAGGAGTCAGCGTTTCATGTCGGCTCCTCTCCCGGAAAGCGCTGGTACTTGCGGTAAAACTCCAGGATGCTGCCTTCCCTCAGCGCTTCACGCAGAAACTCCGGGGGCGCGCCCAGCTGAAATTCATCATGACCACGCCTGAGGATGCCCGCGTTCACGTCGAGCGTGACCTCGTCGCCGTCACCCAGTTGCCCGATCAGGTCGGGAGCTTCAAAGGCGGGAATGCCCAGGTTGAGCAGGTTGCGGTAATGAATGCGAGCAAACGAAGCCGCGATGATCCCCCCAATGCCCAGCTTGCGCAGCGCCATCGGGGCATATTCGCGGCTGGATCCCAGGCCCCAGTTGCGCCCGCCGACCAGCACGTCTCCGCGTTTCACGTTCGGAGCGAACTCCGGACGGAAGTGATGAAACGCGTAAGTCTGAAAGACGTCCTCGCCGACCATAAAGGGGGCGTACTTGCCAGGCAGGATGTCGTCGGTGTTGACGCCGTCCCCGAACTTCCAGACTTTAGGCATGATAACCTCCTTCGCGCCGCACGAACAGGCAGCCGAAGCTGCCGTGGCCATTCAGAAACGCCTGCACCGACTGAATGTCACGCTCATCGCAGCCAAGCAACAACTTGATCTCGGTGTCCCGCTTCTTGAGGTCGGCGGTGCAGATCATGCCGACCAGTTCGCGCGCGTTCTGGCTGCCAAGCCACACGTCGATTCCGTGCCCGTCCCCGGCGGTCGTGCCGCTGAGGTAGCCGTAGTCGAGCGGGTACACGAGGTCGGGGAAGCGCGGGTGGTGGCTGCCGCGCGGGCGGTCCACGATGATGTCGCTGGTGCGGGACAGTTCGTCCAGCTGATCCCAGAAGGGCGTCACGCCACCGCTCCTTCCCGCACGTCCTCTGGCAGCGCGATACGGCCCGCAACGGCGGTGGCGGCGGCCACGGCAGGAGAGGCGAGGTAGATCTGCGCGTCGGCCGCGCCCATGCGCCCGATGAAGTTGCGGTTGCTGGTCGAGACGCACACCTCACCGGGTGCCAGCACACCCTGGTGGCGGCCCATGCAGGGTCCGCAGCCCGGCGTTCCGAGAATGGCGCCTGCCTGCATCAGGGTCAGCAGGGTGCCGTCCCGCAGAGCGTCCTCCATCACGGTGCTGCTGGCGGGAATCACCAGCAGGCGCGTGTGCGGAGAGACGCGCTGCCCGCGCAGCACCTCGGCGGCGGCGTGCAAATCTTCGAGGCGGCCGTTGGTGCAGGTGCCGATGAACACCTGATCGACCTTCAGGCCGCGCAGCGCGCTCACGTCGTGCACGTTGTCGACCTCGCTGGGCGCGCTCATGCGGGCGTTGAGCGTGTTCAGGTCGATGTGAACGGCGCGCACGTAGGTCGCGCCCTCGTCGGGATAGACCCATTCGGGAAAGTCGTAGCCGTAGGCGGTGAGCACCTCGCCGCCTGGCACGACCAGACCGGCCTTGGCGCCTGCCTCGACGCACAGGTTGGCCAGGGTCATACGCTCGCCGCGTGAAAAGCGCTCTCCGGCGTGAATTTCGATCGACTGGTACGTCGCGCCGTCCGCACCGAGCATCCGGATCATCTCCAGCGCGACGTCCTTGGCGGTGACGCCGGGACGCAGCTCGCCCGAGAGGGTCACCTTGACACTTTCGGGCACCTTGAGCCAGGTCTTGCCGCTGGCGGCGGCCAGGGCGATGTCGGTGGCGCCCATGCCCGTGCCGAAGGCCGCCACCGCGCCGTAAGTGGTGCTGTGGCTGTCGCTGCCCAGCACGATCCAGCCGGGACGCGCGAGCTTTTCCTCGACCAGCACCTGATGGCAGATGCCGCGCCCTACGTCGAACAGGCGGCAGCCGGTCCTGGTGGCGTATTCGCGCGCTTCCTTCTGGGCCTGCGCGACGCTGACGGTGCTGGCGGGCGCGACGTGGTCGATCACGAACGAGACCCGCTCGGGGAACTTGGGCGTGGCCTCGAGGTCGGCGAGCACCCCGATGACGCTCTGGGCGATCGAGTCGACGATCATCACCTGATCGACCTCGACGACCGCGAGGTCACCGGCGTACACGGTTGTGCTCGAACGCCGCGAAAGGATTTTTTCCGCCATCGACTGCGGGCGGGAAGGAGTAGATGTCATGCCAGGACCTCCAGCGGCACTGTTTTAACGTCCTGCTGCACGGCGCCGCTCACGACGATGCCCGTCGCCGTTTCATTCTCGCGCGCAAAGCGGGCGTGCAGGCGCGATGGTTTATGCATGCCGTAGCCCTGGGTGGCGCTGATTTCCCGCAGCTGGGGCCGGTGCGCGGTCAGGTAGCCGCACAGGGTGGCCAGGGTGTAACTGCCCGCGTTGTCCTCGCTGAGGCCGCGCCTGGGAGCAAAAAAGCGGAAGTCCACGTCCGAGGCACGCGCCGAATTGAAGGTGCAGGCGATGACGCCGTTGGTGCCGCTGTGCTCGTTGAAGTGACGGACTGCGTCGAAATCCGGTCGCAGCGCGTCGAGGTCTGCGCTGTCGCGCAGCGGCAGGATGATGTTGTGACGGTCCGCGCCACAGGCCTGCACCGGGTAACGCGGGTCGAGCGCATGGGCACCCAGGTGTAGGGCGTCGAGCAGCAGCGTGGGGTCGATTTCCCGCCCCGCGTGGGTTTCTTCCTGTCTGCTGCCCCAGCCTTCGGGTGTCCGCTCCACGTGCAGGACGCTCGCGCCCGCATGGACGGTGAGGTGATCGCCGACCAGGCTGAAGCGTTGCAGGTACTCGGCGATCACCAGGGCGCCGCTGTCGCTGTCCCCCTTTTCTTTGCCCGGCGTGAAGAAACGAACCCAGACTTCGTTGCCGTGCAGAGCGGTGATGAACGCGGTGAGGGGCGCGCCGCTCTCTCTCGCCTGCTGCTGCATCTCGGCCCCCGTCAGCGGCTCGGCGGCGCTCGCGATGGCAACATGCTTGCCGCCGTGCGGCGCGTCGGCAAAGACCCGGTAATGGTTCACCTTGGGCATCAGCATCAGGCGCTGACCCATTCGCGCAGCACGCGCTCCAGGTGAGCGTCGTCGAGGTCGCCGTGGTCGGCGAGGGCCTTGATGTGGTCGGTGACGGTGCGCAGGGCGTCCTCACCGAAGTGCAAACCGAGTTCGCGGGCCTTGTACGCCACGGCGTGCTTGCCGGTCAGGCGGCTGCCAACCTGCACGCGCCGCCCTACCCCGAAGACTTCGGGCGGAATGGCTTCGTAGGCGCCGGGATTGAGGTAGATGGCCTTGAGGTGCATGCCGGCCTTGTGGTTGTAGGCGAACTCGCCGGTCAGGTAGTTGTTCCAGGGAATTGGCAGGTCCACCATGCGCGCGATCATCGCGTCGAGCTGCGGCAGCAGTTCGAGGTGGTACTTGTCGATCAGGCCCTGCGGATCAAGGGTGAACATGCGGGCCAGGAAGCCACCGAGCGGCGTGATGCCGTTGCGCTCGCCGATGCCCAGCACGCTGGTATCGATGTGAGTGGCACCCGCCTCGACGGCCTCGTAGGCGTTGCTGACAGCGCAGCCGGTGTCGTTGTGCCCGTGGAACTCGATGTCGCAGCTCACCGCGCGGCGTACTTCGCGTACCAGGGCGTAAACCTGGCGGGGCGTGGCGACCCCGACGGTGTCGGCCAGCCCCACGCGGTGGACGCCCACCTCGTCGACGGCGCGGTAGACGGCCAGCAGGTCGCGCTCCTGGCTGCGGAAAGTATCCTCGGCGCTGAAGCGCACCGTGACGCCCTGGCTTTTCACGAAGCTGATCACGTCGCGTGCCTGATCGATGATCTGCTCGATGTTCTTGCCGTGACTGAACTCGCGCAGGTAGCTGCTGGTGCCAAAGAGCAGGTCGATGCCGTGAACCCCCGTGTCGATGGCCCGCCGGGCGTCTTCCATGGCGCAGCGGACGTGGGTGATGATCTTGGCGTTCAGGCCGAGATTCACGAGCCGCCGGGCGTCGAGTTCGCTTTGCGGCGAGGCCATGGGCGTGGTGACCTCGATGAACTCCACCCCAAAGGCGTCGAGGGCCCGCGCGACTTCCAGTTTGTCGTCACCGGAGAAATTGGCGCGCGCGAACTGTTCGCCTTCACGCAGCGTGGAGTCGATGATGGCCCACGAGGTCGCAGGGATAGCCGGGGTGGAGTCACTTTGGGTCACAGGAACTTCCTCTCGAGCAGCAAGATTAGAGCAGCATATTTCAAATGTCAAATCTTCTCTGTCAAAACTTTTCATTTGAGAACCCGAGTGCTACTCCTCAAGACTTCCTGAAGATTCTATTTTTCAGCGCGCGCTAAAACAGGGCATGTACCACCGTAGACTTGGCCGCACGAACTTAAACGTTTCAGAGATCGGCTATGGAGCCTGGGGCATCGGTCAGGCCATGTGGATCGGCGCCGATGACCAGGAAAGCCTGCGCGCGCTGCAGCGCTTTATCGACCTCGGGGGGAACTTCATCGACACGGCCCTCGGGTACGGTGACGGACACAGCGAACGCCTAGTCGGGCAGGTTGTCCGTGACAACCCCGGAACGCTGGTCGCCACCAAGGTTCCCCCCAAGAACGGCCAATGGCCCGCGCCCAAAGGCATCCCTGCGAGCGACGCCTTTCCGGCTGAGCACGTCATCGCCTGCACGGACCAGAGCCTGCAGAACCTGGGCCTGCCCAGCATCGACGTGCAGCAGTTTCATGTCTGGGACGACAGCTGGACCGACCAGGGCGACTGGCAGGACGCCATTACCCAGCTCAAGCGCGACGGCAAGATCAGGCACTTCGGAATCAGCATCAACGACCACCAGCCCGACAACGCCATCCGCCTGATCGAGTCGGGCGCGATCGACACGGTACAGGTCATCTACAACGTCTTTGACCAGAGCCCCCAGGACCGCCTGCTCGACGCCTGCCAGGTCCATGACATCGGCGTGATCGTGCGTGTCGCGCTTGACGAGGGCAGCCTGTCAGGTCGCATTACGGCCGACACGACCTTTCCGGAGGGCGACTGGCGCCACCGCTACTTTGGCGGAAACCGCAAACAGGAGTTGCAAGAGCATCTGCGCGCCATCGAGCAGGATCTGGGGATCAGCACCGAGCAGCTCCCGGAAACGGCCCTGCGCTTCGTGCTCTCCCACCCGGCGGTGAGCACCGTCATCGTCGGGATGCGCAGCCTCGCCAACGTCGAGCGCAACGCGGCCCTGGCCGACGGCCAGGGCTTGTCCCGCGAGCAGGTCGAGCGACTCTACAAGCACCGCTGGGACCGCAACTGGTACAACCCCGCCTGAGCAGGTCAAGAACCTCCCGTGTGTCGGACCTGACTGACGCACGGGAGGTTTCTTATGTTTGTCAGGCCGCATGTAGCACTCTGGCGGTTGGCGGTCCGTGGTGTCCTGGTGGTCGAAAAGCGGCATGTTCGGGAGATTTTTACACGGCTGAGAGAAGCTATCTGTAAATCCGTGCCTGAAAATTATTCTCAAATGTAAAGAGTAAAAGAGTAGTAGACAGAAGAGTGGGTTATGCGAGCAGTCCACAAACTATCCGTCTCGTTCTATCCGTCTCGTTCAAAAATTTAAGCTAGACTGCCTCGTCATCCACAATTCGGTCGGAACAGATAAAGCCTGAACAGGCAAAGCTTGGAGGAACTATGAAACAGGGGAAATGGTTTTTGCTCGGTCTGGGGTCGTTGCTGCTGGGGTCATGTGGACAGCTGTTGTCGAACGCTGTCTCGAATCCTGTCACTTCTGCCAAGACAGCGGAGATGCTCAGCGTACAGGGTGTTGGTGCTCAGAACCGCTACATCATCGTGTTCAAGAGCGAGCAACTGCCTGCTGACGCTGCACAACGCGTCAGGCAGGCTGGAGGCAAACCGACCAAGCAGCTCGCGTCTGTCGGTGTCATGACCGCCATTGGCAATGCGGCCTTCGCGCAGCGCCTGGGGCGTGACAGCGCCGTACTGAGCATTGGCAAGGAGCATCTCTACACCCTGCCGCAACTTGAGCGTGCACAAGCAGCATCGGTGGCTGGACAAGGCGACGTCGGCGCACGGGATCAGTGGGACATGCGGCGAATTGGGGCGTTCAGTACTGCGCAGCGTGTAGGAGCTGCAAGACAGCAGGCCGTAACGGTGGCTGTGCTCGACACGGGCGTAATGAGCGACCACCCCGACCTTGCAGGACAGGTCGCCTACAGCGTGGGCACCAACTACTGCCAGGAAACGGGCAAGGACGGCACCACCGGTTACCCGGTCTACAGCCGCCTCATCGACTTTGATCAAACCCCTAACTTCAGCGGCGACAGCGAGGACTGCGTCAGCGCCAACGCCACCTACGAAGCGCACGGGACGCACGTTTCGGGCACCATCGCGGCTAAGGTGGGCGGCGGTGACATCGTCGGCGTGGCTCCGAACGTCAAGATCGCCGGCTACAAGGTCTTCGACCGCTACCGCTTCACGGACGCCGGCAAAGTCTACGAGGGCGTCGGCGGCTTTGACGGACCCATCTTCGCGGCCATTCTGGACGCGGCCAGCAAAAAGGTCGCCGTCCTCAATATGAGCCTGGGCGGCACGCTCGACCGCAGCAACAAGGACGACAATGCTTCGTGGATCGCCTGGTCACGTGTCATGAAAATCGCCAATCAGACGGGCACCTTGATCGTCGCGGCGGCAGGCAACTCAGCTGAGAACTCCAACGGCACCATCGCGCACATCCCCTCGGACGTGTCCTCAATCATGTCGGTTTCGGCCACAGGTGTGGCCAGCCTGAGGACCGACGCCAGCGGTGACCTCGTAGCGGCCGGTCCCGATGTGATGGCGTTTTACTCCAACTTCGGTGCCAGTACCGACATCAGCGCGCCGGGGGGCGATTGTGGCACCAACCCCGCCAACGGGCAAAGCTGGTGTATTGGCGCCAACCGCGCGAACCGCCCGGCTGACTGGTACAAGCACCTGATTTACTCCAGCGTCATCAATGAAACGACTGGTGAGGCCACCTACGATTACTATGCAGGCACGTCGATGGCCTCGCCGCACGTTGCCGGGGTCGCGGCCCTGCTCAAGGCTGTTCATCCCGAGTACAGCCCCAATCAGCTGCGTTCCCAGCTCAAGAACAGCGCCGAGAACGTTGGTCAGCAACAGCAGTTTGGTGCCGGACTTGTGAATGCGCTGAACGCTATCCGCTGAGACTTCAGGCAAACAAAGACCGTACCCCTGGGTACGGTCTTTGTTTGCCTACTCGGCAGCCAAGCGGGATGGGGCGCCTGTTCTCCTCGATGTGTGGCTAGAACGAGACCTGAAAACGCACGCTACCGCGCAGGGTCTCACCGCTTTCCAGCGCCGTGAAGCCCACGCCCGGCACGCCACGCTCGTGCAGGTTAAAGGCGTCGGTCGCGTGGCTGACGGGTTCCACTGCCAGGCTGCCGTCCGGGGGCGTAAACAGCACCAGATGCGAAAACACCGGGTCGCTGTCGATCATGACCGTGTAGGGCGTACTGGCGTAGCGCAACACCGCGCTGCCGGTCACGCCGCCGTAGAGCGTATTGAACTGCTGCGCGCCGATGGGCCGCGGCTCCCCAAACTCCAGTTCCGACGGCACCGGCTGCATGCCGCCTTGCGGAATCAGCGACTCTCCCACCGGGTAATATCCTGCGGCGGAAAAGGACATCTCCACATCCGGCGCGCCCGCGACATGCCGCTCGAAATAAGGGTGCAGGCCAAAGCCGAACGGCGCGCGTTCGCCGCTCACGTTGGTGATTTCCAGCGTCTGGGTTACCGTGTCACCTGACAGTTCGAATACCGTGCGCAGCGTCAGCGCGAACGGGTAGTTGAAGTCCTCCACCTCGCGGGAATCAAAGAAGTATTCGGCGCGGGTGTCCGTGACCTGCACGCTCGCGTGCGGGCGGTTCCGCACATCTCCGTGCTGGGCGTTGCCTTCGGGCGTGGTGGGCCGCAGCGTCACCGTGCGGCCCTCGAAGGCAAAGGAGGCGCCGGGAATGCGGTTGCTGAAGGGCGCCAGCGTGAAGCTCGCCAGGCCGGACGAAGTGCCCTTGGCCAGGGTTTCGGGAGACGTGAAGCGCAGGAGGGGCTGCCAGTCCGCATCAACGCGCACCTGCAGATTCACGATGCCCGCACCGATGCCGGGTGCCACCTCCAGGCGGAGGACGTCGTTGCTCAGGGTATGAACGGTCTGCTGGGTCATGAAGCGAATGGTAAACCGTCTGCGACGTGAATGCAGCGCTATCGTCCGGCCACACTCCTGTAAGCAGCGTTTTTTGCCACAATACTGCATGCCTGACGCCCAGACCCGCTCCCGTCAACGACTCGTGCAGGTCGCCCAAGGACACGAGCAGGCCGACCTGGTGATCCGGAACGCGCGGGTGGTGCTGGTGCAGACCGGTGAGGTCGTGCAAGCCGACGTGGCCGTGGCCGAGGGACGCTTTGCCGGGCTGGGCAGCTATCGGGGCCATGAAATCCTCGACGCTCAGGGTCAATATCTCGTGCCGGGCTTCATGGACGCGCACGTTCACATCGAAAGCAGCCTGCTCACGCCACGCCGCTTCGCGCAGGCCGTCACCGCACACGGCACGACCAGCGTGGTGTGCGAGCCGCACGAGATCGTCAACGTGCTGGGTGTCACGGGACTGGAGTGGATGCTCGCGGCGGGCCGCGAAAGTGGTCTGCGGGTCTATGCCAGCTGTCCCTCAAGCGTTCCCGCGAGCCCTTTCGAGTCGGGTGCGCACCGTCTGAACGCCCAGGACATTCAGGACGGTCTGGCCCGTGAGGGCGTGCTGGGCCTGGCGGAGGTCATGAACTGGCCGGGCGTGCTGGGCGGTGACGCGCAGGTCTGGTCCATTCTCGCGGCGGCGCGGGGCAAGCGCGTCGACGGGCACGGTTCGGGCCTGCCGGACGTGAATGCCTACGCCTCAGCGGGCATTCACAGCGACCACGAAGCCGTGACGGAAGACGAGGCCCGTGCCCGCCTGCGCGCCGGGCTGTGGCTGATGGTGCGTGACGGGTCGGGCGCGCGCAACCTCGAAGCCCTCGCGCCCGTGCTGCGCGAGAAACCGCGCCGGGCCATGCTGGTCACGGATGACACCGACGCGCGTGAACTGGTGCAGGACGGTCATCTCGACCGGGTGCTGCGCAACGCCGTACGCTGCGGACTCGATCCGCTGTACGCGCTGGCGCTGGTCACCATGCACCCGGCCGAGTACTGGGGCCTGCACGACCTCGGCCTGATCGCGCCCGGTTACCGCGCGGACTTTGCCCTTGTCAGAGATTTGCAGGACTGGCGCGCCACACACACCCACGTCGCCGATGCCCGACCCACCCGAGCGATGGCCGCGCCGGAAGGGGGAGGGGTCGATCTGGGACACGGCTGGCGCGAGCTGTTCTTGGGCGTCCCCGAAACCTCACCCGTCATGGGCGTGCAGGCCGAGCAGATCGTGACCCTCAAACTGCCTTCGTCCACGGCGCCCACCGTCAAGCTGGCGTCTTACGCGCGGCACGGTCAGGGCGCGCGGGTTGGCACCGCGCGTGCAGCCGGGATCGGCCTGACGCGCGGCGCGCTCGGTCTGAGCGTGCAGCATGACGCGCATCACCTGCTGATCGCCGGGGCAGACGATGACGACATCCGCTTTTGCGCGCAGACCATCGCGGACATGGGCGGCGGCGCCGCCGTGGTGCTTCGGGGTGAGGTGCTGGCGCGTCTGCCCCTGCCAGTGGCCGGACTGATGAGCGACCTCGAACCTGCCGAGGTGGTGCGTCAGCAGCAGGAGGTCGAAGAGGCGGCGCGCAGCCTGGGCTGCACCCTGCCCAACGCGCTGATCACCCTGAGCTTCCTGGGACTGACGGTGATTCCCAGCCTCAAGGTGACCCCGGACGGACTTTTCGACGTGGAAGACCAGAAGTTCGTGCATGGACAGCAGTGAGGCGCGGACGGTCTCGTCCGCGCCTCACTCTTGCTGATTACTCGTCCCGGACCCGTCCGGTTTCGTCGGGCAGGGGCCGTTCGCGCTGCGGGCCACCGTCGATGCCTCCGGCGCCGCCCACGCGAGGTCCTTTGATCTCGCCCCCCGCGTCGTCATTGGGTTCAGCGAAGCGCGCTGAGCCTTCCGGATTATCGGCCGACAACGCGCTGAAGTCCGAGATGCTGCCCGGCAGGCCGTCATCGAAGGCGCGCTCGTCGTTGACGTTCATGGGTTGTTCGTCGAGACCGTAAATGCGGGCGTTTTCAAACATCTCCTGACGCAGTTCACCCGGTACGCCGAGGTCACGCGTTGGTCCCGCCCCCATGCGGTCGTTGTTTTCCTCGTGTTCGTCCAGCTGTCCTGGCGTGACTTTGTCGCGGTCGGTCATAGGGTGAGTCTAGGCGCCCGCAGATGACAGCCATGAAGCCCGGCTTGCGTGAAGGTTTAGGTTGAGAGGTGAGCGGCGCTAACGACCACTGGCAATGCGGCGCACGCCCGGAGCGGACTCCAGGTAGGCGAAGATCTTGTTTTCCAGCGCGGTGATGTTCACACCAGGGTCGTCGGTGCGGGTATGAACACGCACGCTGGCGAGCTTGCCTTTTTGCACCACGTCCCATTCCATCCTGATTTCTCCCTTGCCCGCCGTCTGTGTGGCAATCCAAGTGATGTGAACATTGAAAGGTCCTTGTTTATCGCGCCGCTCCAGACCGCCTTCTTCGGGAAAGCGGAAATCCTGGTATCCCGGTCCGGCCGAGCCACGCGTGAGGATCATGTAGGCGCTGAGGCGCGCGAACATCACAATGGCACTGTCCGAGTCAGCTGGGGGTAAGGTCTTGACCGACCTTTCGGCGAGGTAGATCACCTCACCCCGTTCAGCGCTGGCTGTCATGGCCGGGGCGCAGGAAATAGCAGCCAGGGCGAACAGGGCTGGAGCGGTCCAACGTAAGGCGTTCATGTCAGAAGTATAAAGAGCCCTTCAGCAAGAAGGCACGAAAATGCGGCCCCGAGCAGGGCCGCCAGCAGAGGTGACTTTACAGGCTGATCAAAAACGGGTCCTCGAGGCTCTCGCAGATGAAGCGCACGAAGCGCGCGGCGTCCGCGCCGTCGATCAGCCGGTGGTCGTAGGTCAGCGAGACGGGCAGCATGTTGCGCGGCTCGAAAGTGCCCGCATCCTTGTTCCACACCGGTTCAAAGCCGCCACGCGATACGCCCAGGATCGCCACTTCCGGGGGATTCACGATGGGCGTGAAGGCGTGCCCGCCGATGCCGCCCAGGTTGCTGATCGAGAAGGTCGCGCCCTGCATCTCGTCGGGCCTGAGCTTGCGGTCGCGCGCTTTCTGGGCGATCTCGCCGATCTCGACGGACAGCTCGGTGATGCTCTTGCGGTCGGCGTTTTTGATGACCGGCACCAAGAGGCCGTTCTGGGTGTCCACGGCGATGCCGAGGTTCACGAAGTCCTTGTAGATGATCTGGTTGTTCGCGACATCGATGCTGGCCCCGAACTTGGGAAAGCGGCGCAGGGCGTTCGCGACGACCTTCATCAGGATGCTGGTCATGGTGAGCTTGCCGCCCGCCTTCTCGACGCGTGCGGCGAACTGCTTGCGCACCTCTTCCATGCGGGTCACGTCGGCCTTGTCAAAGTGCGTGACCATCGGGATGGTCGTCCAGGCCTGGGTCATGGAGCGCACGGTGGCCTTGCGGATACCGCTCATGTCTTCGGTGCGCACCGGGCCGTACTTGCTGAAGTCCGGCAGGGCGCTCGGCGCCGGGGCAACGGGAGTGGGCACTGCGGGGGTTGCGCCCGCTGGGGCAGCGGGCGCGGGCGCGACCGACGGCTGGCCGGCGCTGCGGCGCACGTCTTCCTCGCTGATGCGGTTGGCAAGCCCGGTGCCCTGCACCTGCGAGAGGTCCACGCCGAGTTCGCGCGCGAAACGGCGCACGCTGGGGGCGGCGTGCACGACGGGCCGACCCTCGAAGGTCTGGACAGCCTGTGCGGGGGCGGCCTGGGGCGTGCTGCCCGGAGGTGTACTGCCCACAGGCGTGCTGCTCGGTGCCGGAGCGCTCTGAGCCTGCTCTTTGAGGTTGGCCTGCTGTCCGGCCGCGACGCGCGCGGCGATGTCGGGCTGCGGGGCCACGGCGGTGGCCTCGTCGGTCTCGGCGCCCTGGCCGGTCGCCCCAAGCGCGGAGCCCGGCGCGTTCTCCACCTGCGCCGGGGTGATGGCCGCGCCCCCCGCGCCCGCCAGGGTCAGGATCACGCCGCCGATGGGCAGGCTGTCGCCTTCTTTCACGCGAATTTCCTTGACGGTGCCGCTCGCGGTCGCCGGGACTTCCACCACGGCCTTGTCGGTTTCCAGCTCGATGACACCCTGGCCCTCGGAAACGCTGTCGCCCACCTTGACCAGCACCGCGACGACATTGCCCTGCTCGATGTTGTCGCCCACATCCGGAAGCGTCAAGGCGGTTTCGCTCTCCGGAGCGCTCGCGGCAACTGGGGCAGGTGCGGCGGCTGCGGATGCAGGCCGGGATGGCGCGGCAGGGGCGGCGCCCGCCGCCTGCGTGGGGGCGGGCGTGGCCGCGTCGCTCCCCGCCAGGGTGAGAATCACGCCGCCGACCTGTACGCTTTCACCTTCCTTGACGCGCACTTCCTGCACGGTGCCGCTCGCCGTGGAGGGCACCTCGACCACGGCCTTGTCGGTCTCGATCTCGATGATGGCCTGGCCTTCCTGAATGGTGTCGCCGCTCTTGACGAGCACGGCCACCACGTTGCCCTGCTCGATGTTGTCCCCGACTTCGGGGAGTTTCACTTCGGTCGCCATGAACGCTCCTTTGCTGGATCGTAAATCGTAGTCTGAAAAAAGCAATACCCGGGGCTCAAGCGTTCACCTGAGCCCCACCGGGTCAGCGCAGCACGGGTGCCAGGCGCTCGGGGTCGATGCCGTGCTCGGCGATCGCCTTCTGTACCACGTCCGCCTTGATCTTGCCGTCGCGCAGCAGCGCATAGAGCACTGCCACCGTGACAAAGCGCGCGTCGACTTCGAAGAAGTCGCGCAGCTCCTCGCGGGCCTCGCTGCGACCCCAGCCGTCCGTGCCCAGGGTCCACAGCTTGCGGTCCAGGTGGCCGTTCAGGCTGTCCGGAAGCAGCTTGATGTAATCGGACACGGCGACCAGCACGCCCGGCGCGTTTTCGCGGCTGAGCTGCTGCGCCACGTAGCTCTTCTTGGGTTCGCGCTCGGGGTGCAGCATGTTTTCGCGCTCGGTCAGCAGGGCGTCCTGGTGCAGTTCCTTGTAGCTCGTGACGCTCCAGAGGTCGGCAGCGACCCCGTAAGCCTCGAGCATCTTCTGCGCCTGCAGGGCGGCGCCCATGCTGGGCCCACTCGTCAGGATCTGCGCCTGGTGTTTGGCTTTGGCCGCCTCGCTGCGCCTGAGGCGGTAGAGGCCGCGAATGATACCTTCGCGGATTTCTTCGCGCGATTCGGGCATCGGACCGTGCAGATAGTTCTCGTTCTCGACGGTGACGTAGTAAAAGACGTCCTCGTCGTCGATGAACATGCGCCGGATGCCGTCCTCGATGATCACCGCGAGCTCGTAAGCAAAAGCGGGGTCGTACTGCTTCATGTTGGGGACCGGGTAGCCCTGCACGTGGCTGTGGCCGTCCTGGTGCTGCAGACCCTCGCCCGCCAGGGTGGTGCGCCCGGCGGTCGCGCCGATCAGGAAGCCGCGCGCGCGCTGGTCGCCCGCCGCCCACACCAGGTCACCGATGCGCTGCATGCCGAACATCGAGTAGTACACGTAGAAGGGAATGGTCGGCACGCCGTGCACCGAGTAGGCCGTGCCCGCCGCGATCCAGGAGGCCATCGCGCCGTCTTCGGTGATGCCCTCCTCGAGCATCTGACCGTCGGTGCTTTCCTTGTACGCCATCAAGGAGCCGAAATCGACCGGCTGGTAGGTTTGGCCGCGCGGACTGTAGATGCCGATGCGCGGCACGAGCGCGTCCATGCCGAAGGTGCGCGCTTCGTCGGGAACGATGGGCACGATCAGCTTGCCGAGTGCTTTGTCGCGCAGCAGTTTGCTGAGAATCTGCACGAAGGCCATGGTGGTGCTGACCATCCGGTCGCCGCTGCCCTTGTAAAACTCCTCGTAGAAGTCCGCGCCGGGCGCCTGCACAGCCGGGTACTTCACTTTACGGGCGGGCACCAGGCCACCGAGCTTCTCGCGCCTCTCCAGAGCGTACCTGACCTCCGGGCTGTCGGGGCCGGGGTGGTAGTACTCCAGGTGCTCCACCTGATCGTCGGTCAGGGGCAGTTCGAGCACGTCACGCAAGTTCTTGAGGCTGTGAAAGTCGAGCTTCTTGACCTGGTGCGCCACGTTGCGGGCTTGGGCGGACTCGCCCAGGCCGAAGCCCTTGACGGTGCGCGCGATGATGACGGTCGGCTGGCCCTTGTGACGGGTGGCCGCGTGGTAGGCCGCGTAGATCTTGTGCACGTCGTGGCCACCACGGTTGAGAAGCTCGAGGTCCTCGTCGCTCCAGCCTGCGATGAGTTCCTGCAGCTCGGGCGTGTTAAAGAACTTCTCGCGCAGCTCCTTGCCGCCGAACGCCGCGTAACGCTGCGACTCGCCGTCCACCAGCAGCTCGAAGCGCTTGACGATGGCGCCGTTGTAGTCCTTGGCGAGCAGCTCGTCCCACTTGCTGTCCCACACCACCTTGATGACGTTCCACCCGGCGCCGCGAAAGAGCGCCTCGAATTCCTGAATGACCTTGCTGTTGGCGCGCACCGGGCCGTCGAGGCGCTGCAGGTTGGCGTTCAGGACAAAGGTCAGGTTGTCGAGGTTTTCGTAGGCGGCGAAGCGCAGGGCGCCAATCGACTGCGGTTCGTCCATCTCGCCGTCACCCAGGAAGGCCCACACCCGCGACTCGCCTTTTTCCTTCAGGCCGCGGTTTTCGAGGTACTTGATGTAGCGCGCCTGGTAGATCGCCTGAATGGGTCCCAGCCCCATGCTGACGGTAGGAAATTCCCAGTAGTCGGGCATCAGCCAGGGATGTGGGTAGCTCGACAGGCCGCTTTCCGCCTGCAGTTCGCGGCGGAAGTTGTTGAGGCGATTCTCGTCGAAGCGGCCCTCCAGGTAGGAACGCGCGTAGATGCCGGGGCTGGCATGCCCCTGCCAGAAGAACAGGTCACGGCTGGGTCCGGCAGCCAGGCCACGGAAAAAGTGGTTGAAGCCCACCTCGTACAGCTCGGCGGTGCTGGCGTAGGTGCTGAGGTGCCCGCCGATGCCGTCGCTGTTCTTGTTGGCCTTCACGACCATCGCGACCGCGTTCCAGCGGATGATGTTACGGATCTTGCGCTCGAGCTCCAGGTCGCCGGGGTACTCGGGCTGGTCCTCGGCGGGAATGGTGTTGATATAGGGCGTGTTCTGCTTGAACTGAATCGGTGTGCCGTGAAAGTAGGCAAAGTGATCGAGTTCTTCGAGCAGGTGCGCGGCGCGCTGGCGACCGGCGCTGGAGAGCACGTAGATCAGTGAGTCCAGCCATTCCTGCGTCTCGATCTTGTTGAGCTTTTCCCGCTCGGCAAGCGGCAGGCTCGCGCGCGGGTTCTGGGTGCTCGTCATGTGTGTTCCCCTTTCGTGTCCGGACCTCGTGAGACGCCGTGGCGCGCGGCTCCCACTGTGTGCTGGCGTGTTGGGCGGCCACCCTGACGTCCGTTCGAATCATTTCAGTCTAGGCGCCGCCTTTAGACGCGTCCAACAACGTTTTCGCTTTAGATTCACCACTATGCCTTACAAATCTGGTGTACAACAGAAGCATGGAGTTACGCCAGCTCCGCCATTTCATCGCCCTTGCAGAAGAAGAACACTTCGGCCGTGCTGCCGAGCGGGTCTTCGTGGTGCAGCAGGCCCTCAGCGGCTCGATTCGCAAACTCGAAGATGACCTTGGCGTGCGCTTGTTCGAGCGCACCACCCGCCGGGTCACGCTGACCCCGGCAGGGGCAGAGTTCCTGATCGGCGCGCGCGCCACCCTGGCCAGCCTGGAGCAGACCCTGGAGCGCACCAAGCGCGCCGCGCGCGGGGAAGTCGGGCGCCTCGCGGTGGGCTTTGTCAGCGGCCTTGCCTTTGGCGGGCTGCCTGAGGTGGTGCGCACGTTTCGCACGCGCTTTCCGGAAGTCGCAGTCGAGCTGCTCGAACTGACCGCCGCCGAGCAGGAAGAAGCCCTGCGCGAAGGGCGCATCGACATCGGCTTTGTCCTGCTCCCCGTGCGTGACCCGGCACTCACGCGTGAACCCCTGTGGCGTGACCCGCTGATCGTTGCGCTGCCCAGCGGACACGCGCTCGCAAGCCAGGAGACGGTGCGCATCGAAGACCTCCGCGACGAGAACTTCGTGTTTTTTCCCCGTCACGTGCGCGCCGCGTATTTCGACCAGGTCATGAATCTGGCCACGAACGCCGGGTTTCAGCCGCGCATCGTGCAGGAAGCCATCGAGATTCCTACCCTGCTGAGCCTGGTCGCCGCCGGCATCGGGGTGTTTCTGCCTCACCGCTTCTTCCGGCGCCTCACCCTGCCCGGCGTGACGTACCGCCCTCTGGAAAATGCGCCCATCGTCGAGATCGACGCAGCGTGGCGCCGCAATGACGCTTCACCGGTGGTGCGGCAGTTTCTGGCAGTCGGCCGTGAGGTCCTGGGCAGCCGCATGCCCTGAGCACCTTCAACTTCAACACGTTGACGTCAACACTTCGAACCGAACACGCCACACCGTCGGAGCCGCACGGACCCCCTATGATGGCGCTCGTGTCTTTGCGTGCCCTCTTCGGTTTTGGTTTTTTTGCTTTTCTGATGATCGGTGCACTGCAGGCCATCTATGGCCCCGCCTTCACCGCCCTGGGAACGCGCTTCGGAGTGGGCCGTGCCGACATCGGCCTGATTGCCAGCGCGCACTTCCTCGGTTCGATGCTGGGCATCATGGCCAGTGGCGCCGTTCTGCTGCACAGCAGTCTGCGGCGCCTGCTGCGCGGTGGTGCGGCCCTCCTGGCGCTGGGTTTGGCCACCGTGGCCTTCGCGCCTTCATGGCCGGTCGCGCTGCTGGGTGCCCTGGTGGGTGGACTGGGCTTTGGAGGAGTGTCGGTGACCTTTAATGTCAGCTTCGCGCGTCTGGGTGAGCGCTCGGCGGGCGCCCTGAACCTGGTGAACGCCATGTTCGGGCTGGGTTCGGTGCTCGCGCCGCTGCTGGTGGTGTTTCTGGGAGGGGCCGTCTGGCCTTACGTGCTGCTGGCGCTGGCATCGCTCGTGCTGCTGTTGGGTGCGGGGCGGGTGCCCCAGTTGCCCGAAGCGGTGACGGCCGCCGGTGACCGTCCGGTGGACGGGCGGCTGTTGGCCCTGTTCGGTTTGCTGTTCGTCACCTACGTCGGCGTCGAAGCGGGCCTGGGGTCGTGGATGACCACCCACCTGCAGACAAACGGATTTTCCGATGCCGCCGCCTGGACCAGTGCGTTCTGGCTGACCGTGACCGTCGGACGCCTGCTGGGCGCGCCATTGTCGCAGCGCGTGCCGCTGCCCGGCCTGGTAACGTGTGCTGCGCTGCTCGCCGCGCTGGTGCTGCCCCTGGCGGCCACGGTCGCCGCACCGTTGGCGTACCTCGTGGCGGGCCTGGCCATCGCCCCGATTTTCGCGTCGTCGCTTGCATGGTTCTCGCGCGTTCTGCCTTCGCGCTTCACGCCCCTCGTGCTGGCGTGCGGTGGCCTGGGGGGCACGCTCGTTCCGGCGCTGCTGGGCATCCTGGTCGAGAGTTTCGGCACCGCCGTGCTTCCCTACGCTTTCGCGGTGACGGCCCTCGGTGTGGTCGCCGTGGCCTGTGCAGTGCAGGGTGCATTACGGCGCGTCAGCCGCATGCTCTGTAGTTCATTGCCGCACGAATTGCACTGACGGGCGTGACCGCTGGGGTAGTCGAGTGGCAGGCGGGGATGCGGGATCGTTCAGCCGTAAAAACTGTCCGGCCCCAGGTATGGGGCCGGACGAACATCCTGCACTCGGGTAAGTTTACTCGACAGGTTTGAAGAGCCAGGCGTCGGGTTTTCCACTTCCTCCGACGTAAACGAAGCCGCGGTCAATGGCACCGGCAACTCCACCTGCACGCGGTTCTCCGAGCTCTGCATCCAGCTTGACCCAGGTACCCATGCCCGAGTTCTTGGTGGGATCGAAGGCAAGGATACTGGTGACTTCGGTGGTGCGCCCTCCACCTTTGGTGCCTCCAGCAACAAGAATCCGGTTCCCAAGTACGAAAGTCGCCTCAATATGACTTGCCGGGTAAGGCATGGCCGTCAGAAGCGTCCAACCCTTGTCTGGGTTCGCTGGGTCGTACACTTCGACTGTGGCGACGGTTCGTGTGGTGCTGTCGTGGCCCGTCTGACCACCAATGGCATAAATTTTACCGTTCAGCTGCGCCGCGCCTAAATGGTTGCGTGCCTGGTTGAGCTGGCTGACTTTCGCCCAGCCTTTCGACAAGTTCTTAAGGTCGAGGACGAAGTGATCAGCGGAGTCGGGGTCCTTGCCGAGAGCCTGCCCACCAAAGTAATGCAAGGTGTCGTTGACGTATTCAAGTTGGCCTGCCGCCCGAGGGACGGGGAGATCGGGCAGTTGGGTATAGGAATTACTTGCGATGCTGTACTGAAAGACGGCTTTGGTGCCAAAGGTCTGCTGCAGTGGCTTATCCCCTCCAACATTTTTGGAAGTGTAGCCTCCCGCGTAATAGATATTGGCCTTTCCATCGGTCGTGATACCGGCGTGCGTGACGCCACCGTTTGGCGAAGAGCTCCCCTGCGGGATCGGCATGTCGGCGAGCTTGGACCACTTTCCGGTTTGGGCGTCAAAGACCCTTGCGCGTGGAGAGGGTGAGCAGCAGTAGTTGATATGGCCGTCGAAGCCGCCGAACATGTACAGCCGGCTGCCCACGGTTTCACCTTGGGCTTCTTCGGTGCCTTTCTCCAACGGTGCGATGGATTGCCTCATGAAGACATCGACCACGGGCACGCTTGGGTCAGTGGGCTTGGGGTCATTGCTGGGCGGAGTTCCAACGGGCGGATTGCCGCCAGCAGGCGGATTACTCCCAACAGGAGGGTTTCCCCCAGGCCCGGGCGTGTTGGTTGTGGAGTCATTATTCGAGACATTCCCACAGGCGGCGAGCGTGGCGGTGAGCAGGAGGAGACAGATGGATTGACGGGCTCTGGTGATCATTAGGTGCTCCTTTAAGTGGCATATAGGGAGCATTGAACGGCCCCCTCGTTTTCACAGCGCCGAAATAAGGACAACCAGTGTCGCTTTCGCAGAATCGAAAGCGACACTGGTCAGGCTGGATTAAGATGCTGGCTTGACGTTGCTGAGAATGTAGACGTTGTCGTTGTAGTCGTAGTTGATGCAGAAAGCGTCCATGGCCATGATGTACGTGTTCAGTACGACTTTCCCGTCGCTGCCTTTCAGGGGCCAGAAGCGCACGTTGTGACCGCCACCGTTGCGCTGGGCGCAGAACTTGCGGAAGTCAGGCCGGTTCTGCGCGTCGCGCAGGTTGAGGGCCGGGTCGCTCCATTCGTAATCCACCCGGAACCCGAAGGCAGTGGTCGCGTCGAATTCTGCACGGGCCGCACCCTGCAGCTGGTACTTGCGCGGCAGGACCGTCTGCGAGTCGAGCCGGTCGTGGTCGATGATGAGCTTGAGGTTGGTGTCATCGCCCTTGTTGAACGTCCAGACACGTTCGTTTTGCGGTGCGCCGTGGAAAGCCGCAATCTGCCGAAGCACTACCTTTTTGCTGGGATCGGCGGCTTCCCAGTACGGTGAAAGCACTTCATCGCCCACCGCCTCGATCTTGCCGTTGTTGCTGAGCTTCTGATTGGCGCCGAAAAGCACGGTCTTGTAACCGAAAAGATCAATGATTTCCGTCAGGTTCGGTTCGCGAAAGTCGCCTTCGGGTTTGTTCTGCCAGAAGCCCGACAACTGTACGAGCTTCTGGGTTTCGTCGGCATCGGTGGTGTTGAGGGCCAGGCTGCCTTCGTAGAAGCAGGCTTTCTCGGGGTTGCCTTGGGAGTCCAGTTGATCACGGCAGCTTTTTGCGTGGGTCTGATCGCCCGTGGCAGTGAAGCGCACCTTCAGTTTTTGGGTGGCTCCCGCAGCGAGGGTGATCGGGAAGGCAGGAGCGCCTTCCAGTCTCCATACTGACGGCTTGCTGAACACCGCTCCCGTGATCTGAACGCTCTCCTTGGAGGTGTTCTGAATCTGCACTTCGGCGGTGTCGTGCATTTCGAGCGTCACGCCTCCCCATGCAGGGTTCTGATGAAGGTTGAACACCAGGCGGCTGCTGTAGACATCCCCTTTTTGGTTGTCCATGTTCAGGACAACAATGTCGTTTCCGGTGTTGATCGGGGTGGTTCCACCGCCGCCGGTGCCTCCGCCTCCGGTACCGCCACCGCCGGTGCCTCCGCCTCCGGTTCCACCGCCGCCGGTGCCTCCACCTCCGGTACCGCCACCGTTGGTGGGCGGATTGTTGGGGTTGGTGCCGGAATCACCCGTGCTGGTGCTTCCACAGGCGGCCAGGGCCACCGCCAGCGAAACCGAGAGCATCAGGTGCATGGATTGACGCAATGTAATGGTCATAAAAACTCCTTGGTCGATCTGGGCTGTCAATAGGGTCTGAATTCGGTCGTGGGATGTCTGTGAATGGCAAGCGGGCCAAGTAAAGAAGGAAACATCAAAGACGCCATGCCGTGGGCTTGCTCTCAGTCTTGCGCGCTGTCTGCCCTAAATCCTGGGAGTGTTCTTAAGAAGGCTTGAGCTGACAGTCAGTTGCGTGTCATACAGGGAACACGGACGATTTCACGCTTCGTTCATCGAAGCTCATAAAAATGTGGTTGGCTGACTAGGAAAAACAAAAAGCAGGTGTGGAATGACAATTTTTTCTGGGTGAGCTTGTCATTACGTTCATGTCGTGGATGCAGAGTGTCGCGCATAGGGCGAGTCCTGTCGGCAGACTGGCCTTTATCGTGAAGACACATTAAAAGCAGGGTAAATGTTTCTCTGAGAATCGAAAAACTACCAAATTGAGACCTTGGCGATAATAAACCTAGCCATCGTATGGCGAGCCGACGCTTGGTTTTCAGGTCGGGTGCGCAGACATTGAGTTGCCAGACTTCGCGACCGATTAAAAGCCAGTACCTTAATGTGAGGAAAAATGACATGAAAAAAACCACATTACCACTACGCCAAAAGCGAATCAGACATTACCTGGGTGCCTTGCTTCTGCCCGCCGTTCTTCTGGCGTGTGGTCAGCCGAATGCGGGAGGTGTCTCGCCGTCGCCTGGCAACCCATCCACCCAAAAGCCATCGCCCACCTCACCGCCCCCGCAAAGCCCCCCGTCGAACAGCCCCATACCGAACGATCCGCCCAGCGGGGGAAAATTCGAGGACCGGCGTGTCGCGCAGCTCTACGCACCCACCGATCTGGCCTTTGCGCCGGACGGGCGCATGCTGATCACGTCACAGAGCGGTAAGGTACGGGTGTACCACAACGGGTCCCTGCTCCCGACACCCGCGCTCGACCTGGCGGGCAGCCTGTGCACCAACTACGAGCGAGGACTGCTGGGAATCACCCTCGATCCGCAGTTCGCCAGCAACCAGTTCGTGTACACCTACTACACCTCCAACAAAAACGGCAACTGCGACCAGAACACTCCGAACGGCCCCGTGAACCGCGTGTCGCGCTTCACCATGAACGGCAACAGCATCGACCGCGCCAGCGAGAAAGTCCTGCTGGACAACATCCCGGCTTTTGGAGGAAACCACAACGGCGGCGACCTGGCCTTCGGTCCGGACGGCCTGCTCTATATCAGTGTCGGGGACGCGTTCTGCGTGATGGGAAATTACAGCCGCTGCGGGGGTGATAACAGCAACTCCCGGTCGCGCGCCAACCTGCTCGGCAAGATTTTGCGCATCGAGAAGAACGGCAACGTTCCCGCCAGCAATCCCTGGAGCAGCGAAACTGGTGCACGCTTCTGCGGAAACCCGGCGGGCGTCCCGGCGGGTACGGGACCCTGCGCCGAGACTTTCGCCTGGGGCCTGCGCAACCCCTTTCGCATGGCCTTCAAGCCCGGCACGGGCGACCTGTACATCAACGATGTCGGCCAGGAAGCCTGGGAGGAGATCAACCTCGGCAAGGCCGGCGCAGATTACGGCTGGAACACCCGCGAAGGCAACTGCAAGCGCAACTCCGTGACCGACTGCGGCGCCCCGCCTGCAGGCATGACCAACCCGATTTTCGCCTACGACCACGCGGACAACTGCAAATCCATCACGGGCGGCGTGTTCGTACCTCGTGGGGTGTGGCCCAAAGAGTACGACAACGTCTACCTGTTTGCCGACTACGTCTGCGGCAAGATTTTCCGTCTGTTGCCCCAGGGAGACGGCAGTTTTGCGCGCGCGGATTTTCGTACCAACCTGGGTGAAAGCAGCGCCGTGACCCTGATGTTCGGGCCGTACAACGACACCCAGGCTTTGTATTACCTGACGTACGCCGGTGGCGGCGAGGTACGGCGGATCTCGTACGTCTTCAATCGTGCGCCGCAGGCCAGCGCGACTGCCAGCGTGACCTCCGGCACGCTGCCCCTCGAAATCACCTTCGATGCCGGCCAGAGCAGTGACCCCGACGGCGACCCGCTCCGCTTCCGCTGGGACTTCGGAGATGGCAGTGCGCCCGCCAGCGGAGCGAAGGTCACGCACACCTACACCAAAGCCGGTACCTTCACGGCGCGCGTCACCGTGACGGACAATCAAGGTGCGACGGGCGAAGCAACGTTGCAGGTTCAGGCTGGCAATACGGCACCCAAAGTGCAGATTCTCAGCCCCACGACCAGCGATACCTTCCGGGTCGGGCAGACACTGACCTTGAGGGGCAGTGCTTCTGACGCCGAGGATGGCGCGCTGGCCGACGCGCAGCTTACCTGGCATGTCGAGCTGCGGCACAACGACGACCACAGCCACCCGTTCCTGACGTCTCCTGGCAACAACCTCACCATCACGGCGCCCGCACCTGAAGGGCTTGACGCCACCGAGCGCAGTTACGTGCTGATTACCCTGACCGCCACGGACTCCAGGGGCGCCTCGACGACCGTTACGCAGAAACTGCAGCCCAGGCGCGTGAACGTCAGCTTCGACACGCGGCCGGCAGGTCTGACCTTCGACGTCAACGGGACGGCCATCACGGGCGCGCAGACGCGGGTTTCCTGGGAAGGTTATGTGCTCAACCTCACCGCGCCCGTTCGGCAGACGCAAAATGGCACGACGTACCAGTTCCAGGGCTGGTCGAACGGGGGTGCCAATCCACAGAGTGTCACGACCCCCGCGACGGGTGGCTCGTTCACGGCGATCTACCGGTGAATGCACCTCTGCCGATTCCGGGTGAAACCGTCTTCTTTCGCGTTCGGCTTCACGGCTTGCCCGTCTCCCATGATCTGAGGTGGAACGATTGCGCAACCCCTGCTGATTCCAGGTTGTGACATGTGAACTGCGCCATCTGGCCGACATGATCAACCGACTGGCTTAATTTGTGATTCCGTTCCGATTCTGCTGCCACCGTAACCGTTAGAGTATGTCTACCACGGAAGGGAGGTGATCCAGCTGTTAAATAAAATGGTTGGTGGAGGTGTCCGCCGAGGGTAGTACCTCGAGGACTTGAGTACCCCTCAATGTCAGGCGGGTACCGCGAAAGGCCGAAAGCAAGTGCTTTCGGCCTTTCTTTTTGGCGTTTTTCCTGACGAGCGCCCCGCCACGTATACTCACCCCATGAGCGGCTTCGATCCCCTGAATCCCCTCATCGTGCAGGCCGACCGCTCGATTTACCTGGAGGTGCACAACGAGCGGGCAGAAGCGGCGCGCGCCGCCATTGCTCCTTTTGCCGAGCTGGAGAAAAGCCCCGAACACCTGCACACCTACCGCATCACGCCCCTGTCGCTGTGGAATGCCGCGAGCGCCGGCATCACACCTGAAATGATGGTCGGCGCGCTGGAAACGTACGCCAAGTTTCCGGTGCCGCCCAATGTGGCCACCGATGTCCGGGAGCTGGCCGCACGCTGGGGCCGCCTGCAGCTCATCGAGGCCGGCAACGCCCTGGCATTGCAGGCCGCCGAGGGTGACGCGGCACTGTTGCTGGAAGTCACCCGCCACAGAAAAGTCGTGCCACTGTTGGGAATTCGGCTGGGTGAGCGGGCCGTGGAAGTGCCGCTCGCGCACCGTGGCCTGCTCAAACAGGCGCTCTTGGAAGTTGGCTGGCCGGTCGAGGACCTGGCCGGCTACAGCGACGGTCTGGAGTTTCCCATCGGGCTGTCGCAGGCCCTCGCGGTGCGTGACTATCAGGAGGAAGCGGCGCGGGCCTTTTACCAGTCGGGCAGCCGGCAGGGCGGTTCGGGCGTGGTGGTGCTTCCCCCGGGTGCGGGCAAGACCGTGGTGGGCATGGTGGCGATGAGCCTGGTCGGGCAGCGCACGCTGGTGCTCACCACCAACCGCACGTCGGTGAACCAGTGGCGACGCGAACTGCTGGACAAGACCAGCCTCTCACCTGACGACGTGGCCGAATACGGCCCGGGCAAGCACCGCCTGGCTCCGGTGACGCTGGCGACCTATCAGATGCTCACCGCGCGCAGCAAGAACAGCGCGGAGTACCCGCACATGGAACTCTTCCGTGCGCAGGACTGGGGGCTGATCGTGTACGACGAGGTGCACCTGCTGCCCGCCCCCATCTTTCGCCTGACCGCCGAGGTGCAGGCCCGCCGCCGCCTGGGCCTCACGGCCACCTTGATCCGCGAGGATGGCCGCGAGGGTGACGTGTTCAGCCTGATCGGCCCCAAGCGTTACGACCTGCCCTGGAAGGACCTGGAAGGACGCGGCTGGATTGCCACCGCCGAATGCTGCGAGGTGCGCGTGCGCCTGCCCGAGCACGAACGCCTCGCCTACGCGCTCGCCGAGGAGCGCGAGAAATTCCGGCTGGCCGCCGAAAATCCCCGCAAGCGCGACCTGACGCGCGCCATTCTGGCGCTGCACGCCGGACAACCCACCCTGGTGATCGGTCAGTACCTGGGGCAGCTCGAGCTGATCGCGCAGGATCTGGAAGCGCCCCTCATCACCGGCCAGACGCCCCAGCGCGAACGCGAGCGGATGTTCGACGCCTTTCGCGAGGGCCGCCTGAGCACGCTGGTGCTGTCCAAGGTCGGGAACTTTGCGCTCGACCTGCCCGAAGCGCAGGTGATGGTGCAGGTTTCGGGCACCTTCGGTTCGCGCCAGGAGGAAGCCCAGCGCCTCGGTCGGCTGCTGCGCCCCAAGCGGCACGGTGAAAGTGCTCAGTTCTACAGCCTGGTCACGCGTGAAACCCGCGAGGAAGACTTCGCCCATCACCGCCAGCTGTTTCTGGCCGAGCAGGGCTACGCCTACCACGTGAGCGACGAAGCCGAATGGGACGCCTCATCCACGGGCGCCGCCGCGCGGGAGCTCAACTGATGCCCCGCAAGAAAAACACGGCTCAGCCCACCGCAACTTTTGCCGAGGGCAGCCCGGGTGTGGCGTCGGGTGAGCAGCACGCCCAGGCTGCTTCGCCGGAAATACTGCCGCCCACGACCGTCACGGTGCACGCGCCGCTCACGCTGATCGAGGTGACCGACGCTGCAGACCTCGACGCGCTGCAGGGTGACGCGCGGCTCGCGCCGCTGATCGTGGCGCGCGTCTCGGCCACGGTGGCCGTGGCGCTTCCCGACAAGGCGCGCGCGTTGCTGGACGCCCTGCGCAAGGCCGGTCACACGCCCAAGGTGAGCGGGGAATGACGACTTCCAGCGGCGAGCGCCTGACACTGGACTTTGCGCTGGAACGCATGCCGCATGAACAGCTGCGGGCCGCACTGAAGCGCTTTGCGCCGCAGTCCAGGCTGATCAGGACCGCCGAGATGAAGCAGGCCGTGCGGGATGTGGTCAGCGATCCTGACCGTCTCGGTGAGCTGATGTCCCGCTTGTCGCCCTGCGAGCGCTTCCTGCTGGGAGAACTCCGGCGCGCGGGGGGCGCCGCGAGCGGCTGGGACCTGATTTTGGCGGCGGCAGCGCAGGGTTTCGCTCCCGGGGACGATGAGGTCACACGCGTATACAACCGCACGGTGCGCGACCGGCCCGGACCGCGTTACCTGTGGCCCCTGATTCGTGACGGGCTGCTGCTTCCCGCAAGTGACGTGAATTCCTGGGTGCTGGAAAGCGCTTACGCGGAAACGAGCGCCGCGCACGACATGGTGTACGCGGACGCACGCCTGCTGAACGCCTTGCCGGACGAGCAACCCGGCGTTCCTGAGCCGCTGCGTGTTCCGACCGCCCCGATTGAACCGGGCATGCACTCTCCGGTGATTTTGCTGCTGGAACTGGCTGAGCTGTACGGCCGACTGTTTTCGGCGGGCAGTTTGCCGCTCACCCAGCAGGGGACCGCGAACCGTACGGCAGTTCGGCGCCTGCTGAAAGGCACGCCGCTGCACGAGGACGACTTCGAACTGCTGGTGATGCTGCTCGCGCTGCTGGGCCTCGTCCGGACCAGCAGTTCGGCCATCACGCCCGATCCCCGGGCGTGGGCAGCCTGGAACGAACTGTCGATGTCCCAAAAACGGCGTGCCCTGACCGAGGCGTATCTGGCGATGCCCGGTGACGCCGAAAGCGGCGCCGGGCATCTGACGAGTGCGCCCGCTGCCCGGCGGGCCCTGCTGCAGGGTCTGGCGCTGCTGCCGGGAACCACCGAGCGCGAAACCTTCCTGGCAGCCATGTACGACCGTCTGGGACGGCTGGTGAACTTCGACCGCTGGACGGTATACGGCCTCGCGGCGCGCACCGGCAAGCCCCTGCCCGACGTGCCCATGCCCGACTGGTTTCGGCTGGCGCTCGCGCCGAACGGTCCGTTCGTGCGCCTGGGGCTGGCCCGCGTGCGTGACGACGGCAAAAAGGCTTTCGTGGCGCCCGGTCCCATGCTCAGCACGCTTCGTGGTCAGGAGGAGGGGAGCATTGCTGGCCCAGTCTGGCTGGCGCAGCCGAATTTCGAACTGCTGGTGTACCTGGATCACCTGTCGCCTCCGGCGCTGCGCACACTCGGCGCGGCTGAGGCGGTGCGTTTCGACGCACAGACGGCGCTTTACCGCCTGACACGTGACAGCGTGTACCGGGCGCTGGAAGCCGGTCAGGACGTGCAGGAGCTGCTGGATGACCTGGAGCGCTTTTCGGCGGTGCCGCTGGGGGCGGCCCTGCGGGCGACGCTGCTCGATTGGGCCGCGCGCCGTGAGCGTCTGAGCGTTACCCTGAGTGCGACGCTGGTCGAATACCCGACTTCCGCCGAACGTGACGCCGCCTTGCAGCGCGGCAGTGCCGGGCGTGCAAGAGCGCTGGGCGAGCGCTTCATGCTGCTCGCGCCGGGTGCGCGAGGCCCTAAGGGCGCTGTCCGCGTTTCCTACGACGAGGCGCCCGCCCGGTCGCTGCGTTTTTTTGCGGACGGGCGTTTTCAGGTGCTGGACGCCGACCTGGCCCTGCGGGCACTGCTGGCAACAATCAGTGTCACCGGAAAGGATGGCAAGCGCGCCTTTGTTCCAGCCCGCCTGGCGGGCACCGGGCCCGGTCTGCTGGAAACGCTGGAACGCCGCGCTCAGAATGCCATTCCGCGTGGCGCTCGCGCGATGTTGTCCTTGTGGACGGGCGCCAGTGCGCCACCCGCCCTGGCCGAGGTGAGCGTACTGCAGCATTCCGACGCAGCGGCGCTCGCGGAACATCCCCAGGTGCGCCCCCTGGTGGAGGGAGCGTTGGGCGCGAACCTTTTGCTCGTGAAGGCGGGCCGGCAAGCCGATCTGCGCGCAGCCCTGCAGGCCATGGAGGTCACCGTCAGCGCCGAGTTGCAGCTTGGCGCCGAACAGGCCACCCAGACGCTCACGGCGGCCGGCGGAGAGTTGCAGCACGGCCTGGATACCCGCCGGACCCGCGTGCTGATCGAAAGCGCCATCGAGCGCGGAAAGCTGCTCAGCCTGGTCTACCGCGAGGAGCGCCTGGACAGCTGGAGCTACACCCGGACCATGGGTCGCCAGCACAAGGCGGTGGTGCGCCCACTGCGGGTCTACCGTCTGGGCAGCACGCCGTACGTCGAAGTCGAGGACCCCGACGACGGCGAACGCGACGAGATCCGTATCGGCTACATCCTGGGCATCGGGGAGTTGGCGCCGAACAGACGCTGAGAATCAGCGCCGCAGGTAGCTGTCGCTGCCGTTCAGCCAGTCCTGCCGGGGCGGGCTGAACACGTCGAGCCCGCTGAAGTCCTCCAGCACCTCGGCGCGGTGGGGAAGACCGCCGGGAATGACCAGCACGTCGCCGGCGCGCAGGATGAACTCCTGTTCCTCGTTTTCGCCCAGCACCAGTTTGATGGCGCCCGAAAAGGCCATGGAAAGCTGCTCGTTGTCGTGTACGTGCCTGGGTACGATGCAGCCGGCCTTGAGTTCGAGCTGGGCGAGCATGACCTTTTCACCCGAGATCAGCTGGCGTGCGAACTGCTCGTTGACCTGCTCGCGCGCGACGTCGTTCCAGGAATACACGGTGGCCTTGACTTGGTTTGTCATGCTCACACCGTATCACTCCAGATGAGGGCGGAATTTACCGAACTGCCCGTATCAGGGAAGTAGTGTGGCAGCCCGCACCGGGGAGAAGGGTGAATGGGCCGCGAGACAAGGGCCGGTTGTGAAACTCAGGATTTTGTATACAATATCCATGATGTTCGAGCGTCCGACCCTGGTGCGTGACGAGGTATACCAGCACCTCCGAAGCGCCATTCTGCAAGGCGAATTCTCACCGGGCGAGAAGCTCGGTGAAGCCGAGCTGGTCGCGCGCCTGGGCGTGTCGCGCACCCCGATTCGTGAGGCGGTGCAGCGCCTAGTGCAAGAAGGCCTGCTCGAAGCCAGCGCCAACCGTGGGGTGTGGGTCCGGCAGATCGGTGCCCGCGAAGCGCGGGACACCTATGCGGTGCGCGAGACGCTCGACGGGCTGGCTGCCGAGCTCGCGGCGCTCGAACACCGTGAGGACGACGCGCAGCGCCTGCGGGAGGCTCTGGAGCTGCTCGACGACGCCGGCGGCGATTACCGCGAGCAGACCCGGCTCGACCTCGCCTTTCACCGCGAGGTGGTGCGCGCCAGCCACAACGTCGCGCTGGCCGATCTGGCCCGCTCGCTCGAACAGCGCGTGGCCTTGATCAAGCACCTCACCCGAACCTACAACGCCCATCCCCAGACTTCGCAGCAGCACCACGCCATCCTGAACGCCGTGCTCGCGCGTGACGCCGCAGGCGCGCAGGCCGCTGCGCGCCTGCACGTCCGCACCTTTGCCGAACTCGCCCTGCGTGATCTGCCATCCACCGAACCTCACCCCTCCAAGGAGTCTCCGTGATCGACCGCATTTACCGAACTGCCGTGCTGAGCGTGGCAGGCAACAAGACCGTCGAAGAACTCGTCCGTACGCGGGGCTGGAGCATCGCGCAGCGCTTTGTGGCCGGCGACGAACTGGCCGACGCCGTGCGCGCCGTCGAGGAACTGGAGCGCGAAGGCGTGTATGGCATCCTGGATCTGCTGGGCGAAATGGTGACTTCGGAAGAGGAAGCCAACACCTTCGCCGAGAAGATCCTGGCCATCCTCGATGCGCTGGAAGGCAAACCTTACCCCAAGTACGTCTCGATCAAGCTTTCACAGATCGGGCAGGACCTGCCTTCGCCGCAGGGTGAGAACCTCGGGATGGTCAATGCCCGCCGCATTCTGGCGCGCGCCCGGCAGATTGGCGCCTTTGTGCGGCTGGACATGGAAGACCATCCCCGCACCGACCAGACCCTCGCCGAGTTCCGCACGCTGGTGGGGGAATTTGGCGCGCAGACAGTCGGCACCGTGCTGCAATCCTACCTGTACCGCACAGAGGGTGATCTGGCGAGCCTGGCGGACCTGGCGCCCAACCTGCGCATTGTCAAGGGGGCCTACCTGGAACCCGAAAGCGTCGCCATGACGAACAAGGTCGATGTGGACGCCGCATACCGCCGGCTGGTCTACGCGCACCTGAAGGCCGGCCACCCCACCGCCATCGCCACCCACGACGAGCACATCATCGACGACGTGAAGCGTTTCGTGCTGGCCCACGGTATAGCCCGCAGCCAGTTCGAATTCCAGATGCTCTACGGCATCCGGCGCGACCTGCAGCGGCAACTCGCCCGTGAAGGCTACACGGTGCGGGCCTATATTCCCTACGGACGCGACTGGTACGCCTACTTCAGCCGCCGTATTGCCGAGCGCCCGGCGAACGTCATGTTCGTGCTGCGCGGCATGCTGAAAGGCTGAACGACAGAAAGGAAGGCACCATGCTCGAACTTCGCACGCAACACTTCACTCTCTACGCGCTGGGAGTCGCCGACGAACCGGAACTCGCGGGCGCCGGCAGTGTCGACGTGCTCGTGGAACTGCAGGGAGGCGAGCGTTTTGCGGGAACCGTGCGCACGCTGGGCAGCCTGGACAGCGAACTGACCGCCCAGGCTTTCGTGCCCGTAACGGACTCGCTGATCGTGCGTGACCTCACGGCCCAGGGTCTGGTGGACGCTGTGGCGGCGCTGCTGGCCGAAGACGCGCTCGATGAAATTTTTCTGGAAGTTCTGGAAGAAATCCAGGTCGAGGTCTGAATGGCAGCGCCCGTGGAGATCGTGATGCTCGGTGCGGGAAACCGCGGACACCACGCTTACGGCACGTGGGCGCTCGCGCATCCGCAGCAGATGCGGGTGGTGGCCGTCGCTGAAAGGGACCCTGTCAAGCGTGCCCGCTTTGCCGCCGCGCACGGCATCGCGCCCGAGTGGCAGTTCGCGGACTGGCGCGAGCTGCTTTCGCGTGACCGGCCCGCACCGGCCGCCATCATCGCCCTCCCCGACCTGCAGCACGAGGAAAGCGCCCTCGCGGCCCTGGGCGCCGGATACCATTTGCTGCTCGAAAAGCCCATCGCGTCCACCCTGGCGGGCACCCTGCGGGTCGTGCAGGCGGCGCGAGAAGCGGGCACGCTCCTGATGCTGGGCTACGTGCTGCGCCACACGCCCTTCTTTCGCGCGGTGCGAGAGGTGGTCCGCTCGGGACGGCTGGGCGAAATCGTGAACGTCGAGTGGCGTGAGAACGTGCACGCCCTGCACTTCGCGCATTCCTACGTGCGCGGCAACTGGGCCAGGGAAGAGATCGCCAGCCCGATGCTGCTCGCCAAGGCCAGCCACGACCTCGACCTGCTGGGCTGGAGCACCGGCCTGCGGGTGGCGCGGCTCGCCAGCTTTGGTAATCTCAAGTTCTTCCGGCCCGAATACGCGCCGCCCGGTGCTCCACGGTATTGCCTCGATGGCTGCCCGGCCGCCCAGGCGTGTCCCTTTTACGCGCCCAAGACCTACCTGACCGGGCACGTCGGTTGGCCGACCAGCGTCATCAGCCCCGACCTCGGCCTCGAAGCGCGTGAAGACGCCCTGCGCACCGGTCCTTACGGGCGCTGCGTCTTTCAGGCAGGCAACGACGTGGTCGATCATCAGGTCATCAGCCTGGAGTTCGAAGGTGGAGCGAGCGGTTCGCTGACCGTGCACGGACACTCGGGCGTGGAGGGCCGCACGCTGCGCTTCGACGGGACACGCGCCACGCTGCGCGGCAGCTTCACGGGCGCACGCCAGGAACTGAACGTGCAGGACCACGACGCCGCGAGTTTTTACGGCGAGTCGCTTCCCGAAACCATTTCCCTGAAGGCCCCGGGTGGCATGGCGGGTGGCGGTCACGGTGGAGGAGACAGCGGACTGATGCAGGCCTTTGTCGCGGCCGTGCGTGGCGGTGAGATCGCGCCGCTCGATCTGGAAGTCGACAGTCATCTGCTCGCTTTTGCCGCAGAGAAAGCGCGCCGGAGCAGGCGGATTGTGGAGTTGGACGAGTTTAAGAACCAATGTGTGGAGGTATAATGCAAGACAGTCCAATCCAAGTGAATGGCTACTGGCTCGCCGAGTTTTTCGGCATGACTGGCTGGCATATTAATGCTGATGATCATCCGTTGAACAAGTTCAATATGGAAAACTTTGTATCTCGCTTGAAGCTAGTCAATGATTACCTCCAGCCTGCGCTTGATGACTACAGCCCTGCACAAAGGTATGCCGTAAAGGAAACGCTCCGTTATGCTATAAACTGTTTTACGGCAGAGGAGATCGAGCATTTTATTGGTATGCAGGTACCTGATTTGCAAAGAAAACCTCATGAGTTTCTCGAGAATATATGGATGATAATGTTTGGAGGAGAGCCGCATGAGTTGGATTGGATCGTCGATTATTATAGAAAAGATGATTATAACGATTCCTTAGATAAGCCTGAATTGAAGTATGGCTACGATCGATGAGTCGAGCAAAGACAAATATTTCAAATCAAGGAGACCTTATGTTGAAACTGCCCCCCTACAAGAACGAACCTTTCACCGACTTCAGCCTGCCCGAAAACCAGAGTGCGTACCGCGAAGCGCTCGCCTACGTTCGCAGCACCTTCGGACGCACCTACCCCCTGGTGATCGGCAGCGAGCGCATCGAAACCCCGGAGAAGATCGCCAGCGTCAATCCCTCGAAGACGAGCGAGGTCATCGGCTACACCGCCAAGGCGCGCATCGAAGACGCCGAAAAGGCCCTGCAGGTCGGCTGGGACGCCTGGCAGGAATGGAAGAACTGGAGCATGGACGCCCGCGCACGCGTATTGGTCAAGGCTGCCGCGTTGCTGCGCCGCCGCAAGCACCAGTTCTCCGCGCTGCTGACCCTGGAGGCCGGCAAGAACTGGGCCGAAGCTGACGGTGACACTGCCGAGGCCATCGACTTCCTGGAGTACTACGCCCGCCAGAGCATGAAATACGCCACCGCCGGGGAAACCTACGATTTTCCCAACGAGGAAAACCGTCTGCAGCACATTCCCCTCGGCGTGGGGGTCAGCATCTCGCCATGGAATTTCCCGCTGGCGATCTTCGCGGGCATGCTGGCCGCTCCGATCGTGGTGGGCAACTGCGTGATCGCCAAGCCCGCCGAGGACACTGGCCTGATCGCCGCCTGGATCGTGGATCTGCTGCACGAAGCGGGCCTGCCTGCGGGCGTGCTGACCTTTTTGCCGGGCCTCGGTGAAGAAGTCGGTGATTACCTCGTCAAGCACCCCAAGACGCGTTTCGTGACCTTCACGGGGTCGCGTCAGGTGGGCCTGATGATCAACGAGAACGCCGCCAAGGTGCCGCGCGGTCAGAAGTGGATCAAGCGCGTGGTGCTGGAAATGGGCGGCAAGGACGCCCTGATCGTCGACGAAACCGCCGACCTCGAAGAAGCCGCTTCGGCGGCAGTGGCGAGCGCCTTTGGTTTCTCGGGTCAGAAGTGCAGCGCCATGAGCCGCCTGATCGTCGTGGACAGCGTGCATGACGAACTGGTCCGTCGCGTGGTCGAGAAGACCAAGGCGCTCAAGGTCGGCAGCGGCGAGGAAAATGCCCACGTCACCCCGGTGGTGAACGAGGAGAGTTTCGAGAAGGTCAGCCGCTACATCGAAATGGGCAAGAGCGAAGGCAAGCTGCTCACTGGCGGCGGTGTTGACGGCTCGGTGGGGCACTTTATCGAGCCGACCATTTTCGACGACGTGCAGAGCGGCGCCAAAATCGCCGAGGAAGAAATCTTCGGTCCGGTCGTGGCCGTACTGTGCGCCCGCGACTTCGACCACGCCCTCGAACTCGCCAACGACACCGAGTACGGCCTGACCGGCGGCGTCTTCACCAAAAAGCGCGAGCGCATCGAGAAAGCGCGCATGGAGTTTCAGGTCGGCAACCTCTACATCAACCGCAAGATCACCGGAGCACTCGTGGGGGTGCAGCCTTTCGGCGGCTTCAACATGAGCGGCACCGACAGCAAGGCCGGCGGCCCCAACTACCTGGATTACTTTTTGCAGCTCAAGACGGTCGCCGAGCGTTTCTGAGCGACGACTGGAGAAAGGCTCGGGTCTATTGGCCCGAGCCTTTCTCCTTGCCGTTGGCTTGGTACTTTGAGGTCAGCACGTGTGCTTGCCGCCGAAGCTTCCATACATGGGCGAAGGGCGAGTGGAAAGATGTTCAGCCGGACACGGTCTATGTTCCGCAGAGACACAGGCGCTCGTTAAAGAGTTATTGCGTTATCAAAAGTCAGTTGCCCAGGTAGCTCGCGGGCTTCAGCAAGGTAATTCGTGCGGTGGGTGCCCCGTTCACTTTGGGGAACAGTTCGCTCACATACAAATTGCCGTTTG
Organism: Deinococcus peraridilitoris DSM 19664; assembly: GCF_000317835.1. NCBI lineage: Bacteria > Thermotogati > Deinococcota > Deinococci > Deinococcales > Deinococcaceae > Deinococcus > Deinococcus peraridilitoris. The sequence continues at coordinate 2,798,299 of NC_019793.1, forward strand.
GGGTCTGCACAATGTCGATCGGGTCGTCGAAGGTGATGGCGCCGAGGTTCGGCTTGGCGGCGTCACCGATTTTGCCACTCGATATGACGTTGCCACTGCTGTCGAGCCTGAGGACCAAGATATCGTTGCCACTGGAATACTCGACCACCATCAGGCGACCTTTGAGCGCACTGTTGAGCGCGGTGCTGGTATATTCGATGGCGCCGTTCGGCGAGCGGTTCGGTCCGAAGTCGTAGGCGGGTTTTTGCCATTTCGGGTCTGGCTTGACACCAACCGGGTAACCTTGTCGACCGTCCTTGTCCGCCACGACCTCTGCTGGATCAACGTTCGCTGTAGGATTGCCGCCGTTCAGAATGTAGTGACCTCTCAGGGCTACCGGGTGACCGAAGTACTCGTTGGCACCACCGGTGAGGGTCTTGAACAGGTAATCGTTCTGGTTGGGCACCTCATTCAGGGCTGGGGCCCCACCGCCGGCCGGGGTGCTGCCGCCAGCCGCTCCCCCGTTGGTCGGCATGTAAAGGTGCTTGTTGCTATGCCACACCAGGTCGAAGGAGTTGCGTACACCATCGGCGAAAATCGTAACAGGTGCCTCGGGATCACTGGCGTCATAGATGTTTGCCGGCGCATAAAAAGGACCTGTCTTGGTAGGCTGGTCCGGCGAGGCCTGGGTCTGTACGTCAATCGGTGCGGTTCCGTTGGCATTGAGCGCGCCCACATACCTTGGATTGATCTTGAGCACGGTGGCGCTTAGGAGCGTTTCTTCACGTTGCCATTCCGGATCGAGCGCACCGGTCGAGCTGTTGCTGCCCTGAGTGACGTAGAGAAAGCCATCCTTGAACGCCAAACTGGACGTCAGGTGATCGCGGCGCGAGCGTGGCAGCCCCACCACGTAATCATCCAGTCGGCTGAGATTCAGGTCGCTCTCGTTAAGCGTAATTTTTGAGATGCGTCCCGAAAAGTTTTTTGGCGGCGACCTGTCGGCATTGAACAGGGGATCGTTGTTGCTGACCCATAACACGCCTGAATTACTTGGATCGAAGGCCATACCGATGATGGGACGATTTGACAGACCGCTTCCGCTGGTCCCACCGGTGGTGATATTGATGTTCACGCGGTTGGTCAATTTCCCGTCTGTGCCAATAGACCAGCGGTAAAGCTGGCCGTCGAGCGTGGAGCCGTAAAGTTTTGTGCCGTCGGGGCTGACGAGTAGACCCACCACAGCAGATGAACGCGGATCATCAAGAACGACCTCTTGCGAAAAAAGAGCGACGCGGGGCCCAGTTTTAGATTCCGTACCCGTTGTGAAGGTAAACTTGAAATTTTGAAACGAATTGCCTTTGAGATCCTTGACGCCATTGGTTACTTCAAAGGTATATTTGGTGTTTGCCGCAAGCAATCCTTCTGGCAAGACAGATTGGTCAGGGGAAAAGGTGATATTACTGTCTGCGCCATCTGTGTTGGCTGTACCAGGAACTTCCTGACCGGTTGCCGTATTGTACAGGCGCACGCTGTTGCCTTTAAGGGATGCTGGGTCGACACCGTTGTTCTTGTCTGGAAATGATGGGTTGGCGGTGATGGAGGTATCGCGCAACACGTTCGTGGTGGTTTTGGGCTCTGAAACGTCGGTGATGCGTGGGCCGGAAGCGTTGGGTGAACCGACGCCGCCGCTACAGGCAGCCAGCGACAGCGCCAGGCCGACGCCCAGACAAGTGTGTTTGAACATAAGATTTTTCATAGTCACCCGAATTCTAGTGCGCTGTTTCCGCTACTGCTCTCACTTGGGCTTAATGTTGGTAATCAGGTAGACGTTGTCGTTGTAGTCGTAGTTGTCGCAGTACGCGTCCATACCCACCAGATACGTGTCAGGAACAACTTTGTTGTCGCGGTCGCGCAGGGGCCAGAAGCGGACCTGCAGGGAGCCGGTGGCGAATTTATTGCAGAGCGTCGCGCCCGGGCGGTTGGACTGGGTGTTGAGGGCAGCGACGCTGTATTCGTCCTGAACGCGCAGGCCGAAGGCGCCTGCCGGCTGGAAGGTGACGTCAGCGAGCCCGGCCAGCGTGTATTTGCCGTCGAGCGAGCGTTGCCGGGGACGGAACATCTGTGCGCCCTCGGCGGTCTGTTCCATGATCTGCCGGGCCACTTGCGGCTTGGGGTTACCAGAAGCGTCGGGCTGCTGTTCTCCGGCCACCGCGTCACCTTCATTGAACCAGTACAGCTTCTGGGCCTGCAGCGTGCCGTTGCTGTTGCGGCCGTGGAACATGGCCAGCGTCTGGACGCTCACCGGTTTGGTGGCGTCAGCGCGTTGCCAGTAGGCCGAGATCACTTCTTCACCGTAGGGTTTGGCGGGGTCCCCCTCGCCGTAGGGCCGGAAGCGGCTGGTGGTCGTGCCGAGAATGGTTTTGTAACCGAACAGGTCCACGATCTGCTGCAGGGTGGGTTCGTGGTCACCTTCGGGAAAAGGCTGCCAGAAACCCGCCAGCTGGACGGTCTTGTTGGCTCCACCGGCCGCGACGGACAGCGTACCGCTGAACGTGCACTTCTGGTAAGACGCTTCCGCGCCGGTCGGCTCCTTGCTGGTGTAGCTCACGCAGTTTGCGCCCGTCGTCGGCCCGCTGGCCGTGAAGCGAAGCTGCAGTTCGCGGCTCTCACCACCGCTCAGGCGCACGGGCAGGGCGGGAGCGTTTTCCAGCTGCCAGGGTCCGCTGATGTTCAGGCCGGTGATGTCCATGACGGCCGTTCCCGAATTTTTGACCCGCACAGTGATCCGGTCGTGTACACCGAGTTTCAGGACGGTACCCGATCCGTCGTTCAGGCTGTAGGTAGGCCGGCCGATCTGGCTGAAGACCAGGCGGTCACCGTACGGCAACAGGTCGGCGTTTTCGATCACGATGTTGCCCGCCGCACCCGGGTTTGGGGTCGCGGGATTGCCTGCCGTAGGCCCGGCAGAACCGCAGGCGATGAGCGCAGTCGTCAGGGACGCGGTGAGCAGCAGTTTGAATGGGTATTGAATGTGCATGGGGCTCCTGAATTCCTGAGATATTTCAATAGCCGGAGGAAATGATGAAGTGCAAGTCGGCGTTCTGGATCTACTCAAAAAGCCTAGGGGCCGCCGACAGAACTTTAAATAGCTCAAAGGCGAAGAAAGTTCTAACCTCGCGTCAGAAATCACCATTACTGTCACATGAAATGCCTTACGCGTCTCGGCAATTTCAGCCGCTTGGAAATTCAAGAGCGGTGGAGAATCCGGTGACGAACCCCGCGCCGGATTCTGCTGTTTCATGCGTATGAGTATTATATGAAAGTGATGCAAACAAATTCTTGGGAAATGACGAAGGCGCCGGGTGATACCTTGCTCCCTGGATGTCTGACATCCCAAATCACTTCGTCTTATGCGAAGTGCATGTCATGCGCCCATCAGATCGGCCAGAACCAAACAACAATCTGTTTAACTAAGAACTATTTATGAACCACCTTTGCGCTTCAACAAGAATGGCTGAATAACTCTTCAGCGCAAAGTCAGCTTGTATTTGGTGAAGTAGAAGATGAACCGAATATTCTGACGATCACCTCATGTGTGACCTGACCAGTTTCCACGTCATTTTTTGAGAAGGCTCATATCAGGCGGGGCGGTTGGATTCGTCGGACACTTCAAGTCCGGTCAGGCCGCTGCCACGCTCGCTCGTCAAGGAGAATCCATGTTTGACTCATTGCATCCCAGATCAACGGGCAAGACACCTGGTACCACACAGAAAGCAAGCGGCCTGTTGATGCTGAGCCTGCTGCTGGCCGGTTGTGGACCACAAGGAAATTCGGCGGTGGCCAATCCACCCACCAGTGGGAGTCGGCCTCCCGTGGTGGACGAGCCGGTGATCTGCACGCCCAGTGGTGACTTGCCCCGCGTCAGTGCAGCCACGGGAACGCCCGGGTCCAACTTCGATGTGCTGGTCTTCGTAAAGAACTCTGGCTGTCGCCTCGACGCTGTGAAAGCGGGCGTCAAGGCCATAGAGCAACTTGGCGCCGAAAACAGCTTCACGGTCAATGCGACCGATGACGCGGGCATCTTCACGGAGCAAGGTCTGGCCGCCTACGAAGCCGTCGTGTTCCTCAATACCAGTGGTGACGTGCTGAACCCCGACCAGCAACGGGTGTTCGAGAAGTTCATTCGCAGCGGGAAGGGATTTGTCGGCGTGCATGCGGCCGCGGAAACCGAACTCAATTGGCCCTGGTATGGCGCGCTGGTCGGTGCCTACTTCAGCGGCAAGCCCAAAGTTCAGACGGGCAACGTGCAGGTGGTCAACAGAACGCACGCTTCTACGCAGGGTTTGCCCGACTCGCTCAGCCTGAACGAGGGGTGGCACAGCTTCCGGGAACTGCAGGGCAACGTCGTGCCGCTGCTTAACCTCGACGAAAGCAGTGTGGCCGAGATTCCGCGCATGGGAGCGCACCATCCCGTGTCGTGGTACCAGTTTTACGACAATGGCCGCAGCTTCTACACCGGGCTTGGACACACGTCCGAGAGTTACGCCGACGCGAGCTTTCGCAAGCACCTGCTGGGCGGCATCAAGTGGGCGGCCACGGGCGGGCAGCCTGGCGCGGTCAGTTGGGGAATTATGGAGAAAGCGCCCATCGCACGCTGGGAGTCGCAGGGCCTTGGGGCAGAAGGCAAACTCTTCGTCTTTGGAGGAGACAAGAACGGTGTGGTGCCCGTCGAGGCGACCGCGGAAACCTATGCTTTTGATCCCAGAAGCAATTCCTGGAGCCGTCTGAAGGACATGCCCGAACTGGTCCACCACGCCGGTCAGGCGCTGGACGGCCGCACCGTGTGGATCGCCGGAGGATTTGTGGGCAGTACGGGCATCGGTGGTGGTGTTTCCACCACGGCTAACGTCTGGAAATATGATATTGCCAGCGACACCTGGACGGCTGGTCCGAAGCTTCCGGCACCTCGTGGCGGCGGCGCCCTTGTTCGGCTGGATCGCGAATTGCACTTCTTCGGCGGGGCCATTCGCACGCAAAAGGAGTACCGTGACTTTCCGACCCACTGGGTGCTTAACCTCGATAACCAGGGTGCGGGCTGGAAAGAAAACGTTCAGCCGTACCCGAACAACGTGAACCACATGGCGGGCGCGGCGCTGAATGGCAAGATCTACGGTGTCGGCGGGCAGAAGGACAGCCAGGAAACGGGCGGAAACACCGCAAGCGTCAATGTCTACGATCCCAAGACGGGCGCGTGGACGCCGGTGAGCTCCATGCCGCGTGCGCTGGCGCACGTGGCGGCCAGTACCTTTACACGTGGTGGACGGCTTGTCGTGGTGGCCGGCGTGACCAACGTGGGTACGGGTGACGGCTCCAAGGGCGGAACGGACGTGGCGAACGTTATCGAGTACGACCCTATCGACGACAAGTGGCGCGAACTATCCCCGCTGCCTGCGCCTCGCCAGTCACCCGTTGCGGCAATCGTGAACGGACAGATCATCGTTTCGGGCGGCGATTATCTGCAACAACCCTACGACACGACCTGGATCAGCAAGTAGACGCGATCCAGACTCCCCTCCTCCCAGTCCGGTTGAATGCTTACATTCGTAAGCATTCAACCGGACTGGGAGGAGAAGGAAAAAGTACCCCTTCCGGTGAGGAGCCGCAGGCCGGGCGTGGTCCGGCCAGTCGGTGGCAGCACCGGAGCGAAGCGGAGGGGCTGAAACGAATCATCCGGAACCGGTATCCTACGGACTGCGGGCCTGAAAAAGAGCCTCCGGCATAGCGCGGAGGCTCTTTTTTTCGCTGCGATGCCACTGGACAGCTCGGCTATTCGTCGAGGGCGTCGCGCATGTCCTGCGCCAGTCGTTGTACCGACGGCACTTCGGCGTACATCAGCCGCATGCGGTTTTCCTTGTCGATCAGGAAGGTCGACGAGTTATGCAGGATCTGGTATTTGCCGGCGGCCTGCACCTCGCCCTTGCTGTACTGAATGTCATACGCCTTGGCAACCTCGCCCAGCGTCGGCTCGTTGAGGTGCAGGCCGACGATGTCAGGACTGAAGAACTCCACGTACTCTTTCAGGCGCGAGGGCGTGTCACGGGCCGGGTCGACGGACAGAAAGACCAGGTTCACCCGCTTTTGCAGGGCTTCAGGCAGTTCCGCGCGGGCCTTGGCCAGGTAGGAGAGGGTGAGGGGGCAGACATCCGGGCAGTGTGTAAAGCCAAAGAACAGTACGTTGACGTTGCCTGTTTCGGCGGCAAAGGTGTAGGGTCGGCCCTCCTGATCCACCGCGGTGAAGCGGGTCGCAGCGGGGGGACCATCATCGCCGGTGCTGGGAGTGTAAACGGCCGGAGTGGTGCCCGGTGCAGTCTGCCGCTGGTACAGCCAGATGCCCGCAAGCACGAGCGCCAGGGCCAGCAGCGCCAGGGTGAGTCTTTTCGGCCACGGTGAGGCGGCCTTGGAGATGGATTCGCCGTTCATGCTGAGCTCCTTGAAAACGTCGGTACGGTCAGATAAAAAATCAATTCGGTGGAATGACCGGTCAGGTTTCAGTGTAGTTGCCAGGCGGAAAGCGTCCAGTGATGACGGACGGATTTCAGGACCCGCCACCCGACAGCCAGTCCTGGTGCTCGCGCCGCGCCCGGACAAGTCAGCTGCCCGGCTCGTGTTGATCTCAGAGGACCTGAGAACCACACTCTCCCCGTTCGGCGCCTACGACTGAGCAAAGCGAAGAAGTGGGCGCAACTGGGTATGACAGGAAAAATAGGCGGCCGGTCTACTTGAGGGTCACGATGCGGGAAACGGAGGGAACGCCGTTTTTGAGGATAAAGAGCATGTACTGACCCGGAGGAGCGAGGTTGGCATTGGCGGGGGAGCGCAGGGTCAACTTGCCGTCGGCCTGAGCGACCAGATTGAGGGAACTGCTGTGTTGGTTCATGTTGAAGGCGTGGGTGACCGAGCCCAGACGAATCAGGGTGGCCTTGTCGATCTGACCGGCATCGGGGGTGCTTACCTCGAAGGTCTGATCGTACCCCAGCACGGCGCTGGAGACGCTTTGAATGCGGGGACGCGCGCCCTTGAAGAAGTACGGCGGCCTGAAGATCTGTGCGTTTTTGTAGGTGTTGTACCCCGTGGAGGGCTGCTGACTGTAGGCCCCACCGCCGGACACGAGCACCGAGGCGTCGGGCAGCAGCAGCGCGGTAGAGTGGTACACCCGCGCGACGTTCATGGGGGCCAGCTGCGAGAAGGTGCCCGTGGACGGGTTCCAAAGTTCGGTGGTCAGCACGGCCGTTTTGTAATCGGAGAAGCCCAGACCGCTGGTGCCGCCGGTGACCAGCACGGTGCCGTCAGGCAGCAGCGTGGCGACCGCGTGGCGGCGACCGACGCTCATCGAGCCGGTGGGTACGCCTTTGCTGGCCTGTTTGGTGTTCGGGTCGTAGGTAACGACCAGCGCGCTGTTGGTGGGGGGCTCCACCTTGGGGTTGAAGCGCTTGTTGGCGTCGCCTCCACCACCCAGCACCAGTATCTTGTCGGTGTCGAACATCACCGCCGTGCCGTAATCGCGAAAGCGGTTGTCGCCACGGTCGTACACTGTGAACTTGCCGGCACCGGCAGTGTCATAGATTCCCGTCGAGGTCTGAGAAGCGACCTGCGAAGGAATACCCCCCCCGACGTTGATGACGCGACCGTCGGAGAGGTTGAAGAGCCAGGGGTAAAACTCGGTTTTCTGAACGGCCCCGCTCAGAGCGCGCCACTTGCCGCTCTCCGGATCGAACACTTCGGGCAGGTCGCTCAGGTCACCGTTGTTCTCGCGGTTGCCCCCCATCACCAGCACGTCCCCGTCGGGCAACACCAGGTTGGTCGGGTACCAGCGCTTTTCCTTCATGTCCTTGCCTTTGGTCCAGGTCTTGGTGCGGTAGTCGTAAATGTTGACCGCCGCGATGCCGGCCTCATAGGAGTAGGGTTCTTCGAGCTTGGACAAATCGTCTCCGCCGGTGATCAGCAGGCGTCCGTCGGGCAGTAGGGTGTGACCACCACAGAACAGGGCGTCACCGACAAAGGAGATGTCCGTGTGGGCCGCGGGCGAGGCCGGATCGGGATGGCTGGGGTCCCACAAATCGATTTTGTTGTTGTAACGCACCGACGGCTGATCGGCGTACTTTTGCCAGTCGCTGTAGTCGTTGCCGCCGAAGGTGAGAACCTTGCCGTCGGGCAGCAGGGTGGTGTGAATCGTCAGCGTCGGCCAGTTCTGAATGATCCGTGACCATTGGCCTTTGCTGCTCGCGTCGCCTGGTGGCGTGCCGAACGCGTTCTTGCCCGCTTCGTAATCCTGGGCTGGCAGCAGTTCTGGATCCGTCGACCCGGGTGTTGGGCTGCCAGGGTTACTTGGGTTGCCTGGATTACCTGGCTTGCTTGGGCTGCCGGGATTACCGGGGCTGCCCGGTGTCCCCGGATTCGGTGCCAGGCTGCCACAAGCCGACAGCAGCAGACCTGTAAGCAGTGAAAGAGCAATTGAGCGTGGCATGGAAACCTCCAAAAAAGTGAAATGAATTTGACGACAGGTGAGGGAGGTAAGGCAAGAGCGTAGAAGGCCCGGTGGCCGCAGGTAGGGTCACCCGCGAGGTTTTCTGCTACATGCCGACCACTTTGGGCGCGCGTCCGGAGCGAAGTTCGCCGGTTACGGGAGAAGCAACCCCCATCAGATCGAGGTAGTCCTGCACCACTGCGTCCAACGTGAAGGGACGCAGGTCCTGTTCGGTCACCGTGGGCGAGGGTTCCTGCAGGGTGACCAGCAGCGCCTGCGCGAGCGCCTCGGGATTTCCCACGGGCGCCAGTCGGCCCAGCCGGCCCTCCTGCAAAATTTCCTGCGGCGCGCCGCAGGCGGTGGATGCCACGGGCGTGCCCAACGCCAGCGCCTCGATCAGCACCAGGCCAAAGCTTTCCCACACCGACGAGTAGGCGAACACGGCCGCGTTTTTCAGGTACGGATACGGGTTGCTCACAAACCCGATGCAGGCCGCACTGTCTTGCAGGCCCAGCTGTGCAATCAGGGCTTCGACTTTGGCCCGCTCGGGACCGTCCCCGAGGATCATCAGCCGCGCTTCCCGCTGCGCGCGAAGGTGCGCAAAGGCACGCACCAGCGTGGGAAAGTCCTTTTGGGTCGTGAATCGCCCGCTGCCCAGAATGACGGGTGGCTCCCCGGCGCGAAACCACGGATGGTCGATGGGAGCGTCCGCCTTCTCGGGGAGCCCTGGCAAGATCACCGGGTTGTACACCACGTCGATGCGTTCACGCGGTATCCCAGCCACGGCGCTGAGATCGTCGGCCGCGCCGCGTGATACCGTCACGATCCGGTTGGCCAGAGGATAGGTGCGGCGCAGAATGCGGTTCTTGGGCGTGCCGCGGGCCACTTCCTGCGAGGGCAGCTCGCCCGTCAGGTAGGTGTGCTCGGTGATAAAAACCGGTGTTGGGCTGCGCGACAGACGTTTCGCGGCAATGGCGGTGACGTTGGCGTGCGATTTGGCAGCGATCAACACCGCCGGACGCTCACGCCGCAGATAACGCGCGAGCGCGGGAACGCTGGTCACCATCCGCAGCGTTTCTTCCCGGAAAGTGACTTCACGGGGGGTGAGCGGACCGGCCAGCTCGACGACGCGCACGCCGGGGGGAATGCGGTCTTGCAGATCACCACTGCGCACGCCGAGAACGAGGTCAACGGCGAGGCCACGCTCGACAAAGCCCTGTACGAGCGCCAGGCTCACGACCTCGGCCCCGCCCATGGGCAGCGAGTCGACGAAAAAGGCAATTCTGGAAGGGGCTTGAGAAGAGGAATTCACGCTGAAGCTCCTTGGATGAAAATAAGATGGCCAAGAGGGCAAGGGGGCATCATGACGCGGTCGCCAGTCGCGGCTGGCCGCGCAGGGCACCCAGCACTGTGGGCGCCATGACGGCCGCCTCGATCACCTGCGCGATGACAATGCCCAGGGCGAGACCGGTCATGCCACCCCAGGTCACGCCCAGGGCGGCCAGGACAATTTCGAGTACCGCACCGGCGGCCATATAGCGCGTGGCGCGCGCAATGCGGCGCTGGACCTGAGAAACGGCCAGGAAGTGCATTTTGACGATCAACGCCAGTACCCCGAGCACCAGCAGGCGCAGTGCGCCCGTGGCTTCCTGGGCGTAGGTTTCACCGAACAGGCCCAGTGCGAACGGCGCAACGGGCAGAACCACCAGACTGGCGAGCACGGTCAGCGCCAGCGAGGTTTTCAGCGTGAAACGCATCTTCTGTGCGAGCAGGCTGGTATCGGCGGCATTCACGGCGTACAGCACCGTGGTCAGCGACTCGGTCACCTTGAAGACCAGAAAGAACATCATCCAGGCCACGTAGAAGCTGGCATTGAAGCTGGCGCCCAGAAAGGCGGTGACCAGCAGCGGAAACACCCAGCTGGGCGCCTGCCAGGAAATGTTGAGCGCGTGGTGCGACAGTGCCGCCGCCTTGAGGTCCCGCATGGCGCTCCAGTCAGGACGCCACCAGACCCGCTCTCCACGGGCACGCAACGCCGCACCCAGCAGCACCAGCGACACGATGTGCCCCAGCGTCCAGGTCGAAACCACCAGCAATGCCACGATCTGCAGCGGCCCCTGGTAGAACACGGCCAGCCACAAGGCGCCCACCCGCACGCTTGAGGCCAGGATGTTGCGCCACAGTTGCAGGTTGCTGCGCAGCAAGCCGACCATCGCGTAATCGAAGACCTGCGTGACGGTCGTGAGGATCACGCCGAGCGTGAAGAGCAGCTTGCCCAGCGGGCTCGCCACGAGCGAGCCCAGCTCGGGAGACACCAGCGGCGCGAGAAAGCAGAACAGCCAGCCCAGCAGGGCCCCGGCCAGGCCCGAGACTGCCAGCGCCGCGGTGATCAGGCGTCCCGGCTGCGTGCGGGCACGGGGCAGTTCGCCGACCAGCAGGGTGGTCAGTCCCAGCAGGCCCAGTCCTCCGAGCAGCATCATGGCCGATACACCTGCCTGTGCGAGCCCGAAGGCATCCTTGCCGAACAGGCGGTCAGCGAAAAAGGAGTAGGCAAAGCCCAGGGTGGCCGTGGCGGCTGTCGCGCCGAAGAACGACACCGCGTTGGACAGGATGGTGCGGTCCACCTGCAGGCGCCGGGGCGAGTTTTGTGCGGCCACGCCCTTCACGACGCTCCCTTCACGGCGAGGTCCTTCACAGCGAAATCCGTCCATCCTGCTCCAGCAGCGACATCAGGCGCATGACCGAGGCGACCACGCAGAAGATCAAGAGGGCACTGAGGGCACTGGCGGGAACCCACACGTGTGTGTAGGTCATCACCAACGCCACGGCGGTGGCCAGCGCCAGGCTCAGCCCGACGGCGACCACACCCTCGTAAAGCAGGTCGCGAATGTTGAACCACTGGGTCAGTGCCAGTCCAGGGCCGACGAGCAGGAAGGCGAAGACTGCCAGGTGCCGCAGCGGACCTTCGCCGCCCAGGGCGACGGCGATGTTGGTGCTCACGGCGAGCAGCAGCACCAGAAGAGGTTGAAACCACCGGACGCTGTTCATCGGGTTGCTCCTGAAGTGGGTACGGAACGCAGCTGGTAGACTCGCGCGTCACCGTTGGCGTACACGGCGTTGAACAGGCTCGAGCTGCGCACCTTGGCTTCGACGCCGTCGAGGGTGCCTTGAGGCAGCAGGCCCTGAAATTCCACAAAATTGCGCTGACCGCTGGTGAAGACCACGTACGCCCGTGGATTGTTGCCCGCCTCCATCTGTTCGCGTACGAACGAGGCGAAGTCATTCACATCGAAGTCGCCTGCGGTCTTGTCGCTGCCCTGCAATCGGTACTCGCCGGTGATGGTGATCGAATTGAACTGATCGTAATTGCCTGAAATCTTTTCAGGGAAGTTGGAGTAGCTTGCGAACACCAGCAGGGACTTGGGTGGCAGCGAGCCGTACAGATAGCGCGCGGCGCGCACTTCCTGCGGGCTGAGGTGGTTGTACAGTTCGTTGGCGAAGTGCGCGAACATGAATCCTGCCGCGAACACCCCCCCGATGGCCACGCTCAGCAGGGTGGTGGTGCGTCCGGAACGCGCCCGCTCGTCGGGGAAAATCAGTGCCGCCACAAAGAACGCCATGAACGGCGAGGAAAACAGAAATACCCGGAGCAGCATCTCGCCGCCGTAGGATTGTGCGACGATCAGCGGAAACGGAGCGACGGCCAGCAGGGCTGCCGACCAGTCCCGGTGTCCCCAGCGCAGGCGGCGCAGGCAACCCAGGAACGCCAGACCCCACAAGCTCAAGGTAAAGGCCTGGTTGATCAGCAAGGCGGTATTGCGAGGTGTTTCGCTGCCCGGCGAGGTGGTGCGCAGACTGGAGTTGAAGTTCTGCGCGAATTTTCCCAGCCCCTCGTACCAGTCGTTGTGACCGCTCATAAAGGCAGTGGCCATCGTGAAGTTCCACAGCAGCGTCGCTCCCAGCAGCCAGATCGGCAGCGTGAAGATCTTGACCTGACGAAACACGATCAGCGCCACCAGGCCGGTCAGCAGCATGAACGGAGTGAGCTGGTGACTGGGAACGATCGCGCCGAACAGCACCAGTACCAACAGACTGACGCCCACGGTCCGCCACGCAGAAGAGGGACCCGTCGGCGCGTTCAGGGTGTCGCTCGGCTGATGCGCCACGCGGGCGTCCGAACGGACGCGTTTCAGGGCCGTCAGAATCACTGCCATGATGACCAGGAACATGAAAAAGGCGAAAGCCTGCGGCGCGTAGTACTCCTGACCGACCCAATTGGCAAGCGAGAAGAAGAACACCCCGCTCCAGATCACACGCACATCGCTCGTGAACGAGCGAAAGATCAGCAGCAGCGGACCGATGAAAAGCACGCCCCAGAAGAGTTGCGCCCACGGTGCGAACACGATGGGGCCACTGAAGCCGGCCGCGTCGGTGAAAAGCGCGCCCAGTGCGAAGAATCCCGGCCAGTTGTGGTACGCATCGACAAAGGGGTTGACGGCGGCATTCTCGCGGATGTAGTTGGTCACGCCGAAGTGCTTGTAAACCCACGAATAGCGTGGTTCTTCGTAGATGAGCGGAATGGTGCCGCGCAAGATCACGTTGAGTCCCACCGTGTAAAGCGCCAGCAGCGGCACCGACGGCGAGCGTTCGTTGATGGTCGCGCAGAAGCCGATCACCAGCACGCCCAGTGCCACGAAAAAGGTCCAGGGCAGGGCTCCGATCAGACCGAACTCACCGATGTTCTCCAGATTGATGCCGGGCAGCGACATTGCCCATACCGCCAGGGCGCCGGCGATCAGTACCAGGGCCTGCGCGGCCCGCAAGCCGGCTGAACGGTCAGTTCTGGGTACCCCGAGGACACGGGTCAGCCATGATGAACTCACGGACATGTCGCTCCTCTCAATCCGGAAAAGCGGGAATCCCAAGGAAGCTGGGACGTGCGTGGGATGAAGCTGGAAGCTTCACCGGGCTCACGGGAGCGGCAGGATCGCCTGCAGGGCGGCCGGCATGGTCTGGTGGGTGGGTGGCTTGGTCTCACAGAGGGCCTCGAACGGTGGGGGAGGGGCCAGAGGCGTGATATGCGCAGTGGTCAGGACGTTTCGAATAACTGGGCGAATCAGGCTTGGTCAGGCTTCGTCGCGGCGCCCGCCGTTTCGGGCGGGCGCGTGCGGAGCGTGGCAACGAAAAGAGGAAGCGCACGAACTGGCTTTCGGGTGTGGTGTGCAGCTTTTGGCTGCGCACCACGCTCAGGGAACGGTTGTCGCAGCAGTCGTCGTGGTGGTCGTGGTGTTTTTGGGAGCCTTGGAGCCCACCAGAAAACCGGTGGCAGTGGCCAGGAGCCCCAATACGATTGCGGCGCTGCGACCCAGACCGTGCAGGTCACGCTTGAACACCGTGTCGCGCACGCCGCGCAGAACTCCGCTGGGCAGCGCCTGCAGGACATAAGCGCGCTCGCTTGACAGGCCGTCCTGCTTGCCGACCAGGCGGGACATGTGCGCTTTGGAAAGTCCTTCGGCATAACAGCGTCGGGTGAAATAGCGCCAGGTGGCACGGTCAAGCGTGACTTTGTGCTTGACGTTTGCGCGCGGTTCGTACACGAAGTGGTTTGCAGGGTGGCGCTGCTTCAGGCGGATGCACAGTTCAGTTTCCTCGCCGCCCAGGGGCAGCTTGACGGCGTCGGTGCGCCCGAGGACGCTGCGAAAGCCCTCGCTGCCTTTCAGCAGACTGCCGCGGATGGCCATGGCGGCGCCGATCAGGTTGCGCACGGGGGCACGTGAAGTGGGCATGCCACGGTAGGTTCCGCCAACCGTCCAGTTGAACTCGGCGGGAAACCACTGGGGGGCCGGTCCCTGCCAGTCGAGGTCGATGGTGGCTCCTACTCCCATGACGCGCTCGTCAAGAAACGCGTCACGGGTGAACTCCAGCCAGCGCTCGTCAGCAGCGGCGTCATCATCCAGAAAGGCGATAATCGCTGCACTGGCGGCGGCGACCCCGCTGTTGCGCGCACCGGACAGGCCACGTTCCTGGTGATTCTCGATGACCGCAACGGGTACGCTCAGGTCCCGAAAGCGCTCCAGGGCACGTTGCAGCAAGGCCTCGTTGTGGTCGATCACCACGATCACCTCACGGGGAGGCACGGTCTGGCGTTCGAGTGACTCGACCGCCTCGATCAACGCCTCCCAGCGGCGCTCGGTGTAAGCACAGATGACAACGGAAAAATCAAGGGTGTCGGTCACGGCAGGGCTCATTTCAGTCTCGCTGACGGATGGCTCGGTCGTCACGCTTGAGCGCGACTGACTTCGGGCAGCTCCATCTCGACTTCGACGACCTCGTTGGCCTTGCGCTGATGGCGGAAGCGTTCGCGGAAGATGGTCTTCAGGACGCGCCAGCCGTCGGGCCAGGTGCGCAGGTTGCTGGTGCCGTGGATACGCTCGGCTTCGAAGCTGTGCACCTCGACGATCTTGAGGCCGGCCTTCAGCGCCCGCACGTTCATCTCGGTTTCGATTTCAAAGCCGTCGCTCTCGAGTTCCAGAATGGGCAGCACGCGCTTCCAGAAGGCATTGTAGCCATAGCACAGGTCGGTGAAGCGTCCACCGATCAGGGTACGCACTGCCATGTTGAGTCCCCAGTTGCCGAACATGCGGATGTACTCCATGTCCGAGGTGCCGCCACCCTGCAAGAAGCGCGAGCCCTTGACGAAGTCGGCACCTTCGCGCAGGGCACGCACGAAGCGTCCCATTTCACGCGGGTCGGTGGAGCCGTCGGCGTCGATCATCACGATGATGTCGCCCTTGGCGGCCGCAAAACCGCAGCGCAGCGCGTTGCCTTTGCCCTTGCGGTCCTGCTGCACCACGCGGATGTTCGGCATCAGCTTCTGGGCCACTTCGACGGTGCCGTCGGTAGAGTTGGCGTCGACCAGAATCACCTCGTCGACCCAGGACGGAATCAGGGGCAGCACGTGCGGCAGGTTCTTCGCTTCGTTCTTGGTGGGCACCACCACCGTCACGGTGGGGTTCTGACGCGCGGTCTGGGCGGCAAGGGAGGTGAGGGGCGCGCGGTTGTTCAGGTTGTCAGTGTCGTTGTAAGTATGGTGAGTCATAAGTATTCCTTTCGTGTTGCGTGCGTTTTGGGAAGGTGGCCGGCTTCAGGCGAAGCGTTCGAGTCCGGGTGTGTTCTTGAGTTGCTGAACCACTTTTTTAATGTCCTGAGTGCGCTCTTTGCGAACGACCAGCGTGACTTCCTTGTCGCTGACGATGGTGACGTCCTCGAGTCCGATGGTGACAATCAGCTCGTTGCTGTTGGTGTTGTACAGCAGTACGCCCTCGGTGTCGAGTCCGACATGGCGTCCCGAGCTGGGCGCACCGTGGTTGTTCTTGAGCAGCCGTTCCAGGGCGTTCCAGTCACCCAGATCGTCCCAGTCGAAGTCGCCGGGCACGACATGCACACGCTTGGATTTTTCCAGAATGGCGTAGTCGAAGCTGATCTTCTCGGTGCTGGCGTAGGCTTCGCGGGTGCTCAGGCGGTTCTTGGCTGCGCTCAGCACGGTCAGCAGCTCGTTCTGATGGGTACGAAATTCCTCGAGCAGCGTGTTCATGCTGGCAACCAGCATGCCGCTGTTCCAGCAGTAGACACCGGTGTCAAGGTAAGCCTGAGCCGTCTCCACATCGGGTTTCTCGGCAAAGTGCGACACGTGGTAGACGCCACGGCCCGGTACGCTTTCGCCGCGCCGGATGTAGCCGTAGCCGGTGGCCGGAAAATTGGGTTCGATGCCCAGCACGACCAGCGAGCCGTGACGCTCGGCAGCGTCGGCGGCGCGCAGCATGCAACGCTCGAAGCGTTCATCACTGGTGACCCGGTGGTCAGCCGGAAAAAAGCCGATGATCGGATTGTCGTAGCGCTTTTGCAGGCACAGCGTGGCGTACAGCACCGCAGGCGCAGTATCACGGGCAAACGGTTCGACGATCAGGTTCTCGACCGGCAATTCGGGAAGCTGCTCGAGCACCAGCCCACGGTACTCGGCGCTCGTGATGACATACAGGTTGTCGGTGTTGGGGTGAATGGCGAGCAGCCGCTCGGCGGTGGCCTGCAGCAGCGTGCTGCCCGTGTGATCGAGTGACAAAAACTGTTTGGGCTTGTGCTTGCGGGAAAGCGGCCAGAACCGCTCTCCACTGCCGCCCGCCAAAATGACCGATACGAATTGATTCATCACAGCTCCTTGCAATAAGTCTTCGAGAATGAGGTGGACCGGTGGTGCGGTGACCGGACGAGCGGTGAATTGCGTTCGTCGTTCGCGAGCAGGTCGGGCCCGCGGATGAATCAGTTGTAGGGTGTGAGCGCACTTCATGAGTGAGTGCGTGGTTTAGGTCCTTTTCCATGAACGTAAGTTTTTCGCTCAGAAATCGACCTTTTTGTGAGATCAACGACTTCTCCGGGTTTACCTTTGTTCTGGACGCCTACCGGAAATACACTAAATTTGCTGTCTGGATCGGCATCGATCCACCAGAACAAGTGCAACATATTTAAACGGTATTCATGAGTATCGTCGGGCTTCACCTGCTTCCTGTAGTTTTTTCATGTTGCGTCAGATCCTGCGTCAGAATTTGATCAAAAATGCTGTTTTATTCGTGTACAAGGACTTCAATACCACTTGAAGCGAAGTAAATGCGTTTCTGAGCTCGGGTGAGTGAAATTGCCCGAAATCGGAAGTATGCTCATGAGGAAAAGTCCTCTTTATGAGAGAAACCACCGATTTTATTTGAATAGCCCTGTTCTCGTCATCAGCTTGGCATCAACTGCCCGCTTCACGGACACGTCATGAAGATTTCTGGTCATGCAGCGGTCATCGAACGCCGCTAGCCTGAGACGTTGTCACGTCACTGCCAACGCTTTCAACTTGGCGCCACCGGAGACGTCGCCCATTTTTAGTTTGTTTTCGCCTGACATCATGCAAAGGAAAGCCATCACCGTGCCACCACAACGTTCAACTGCCCGCCGAGGTCTTACTCCAATCCTGCGCCCGTTTACTGTGTACCTGAGCGGAATGCTGGTTTTACCCCTGGTGCTGTCCGGGTGCGTCGGGGTGCGCAACTCGGCGAGTGTGGGCATCACCAGCAATCCCTGGCGCACCCAGATCAGCGCCATGCAGACGTCCGCGCAAGGGCAGGGCGCGTCGGCTCAGAACGCTCAAACCCAGCGGCCGCCAACCACCACCTATTACGTCGACTGCAATTCGGGAAGCGACGCGGCCAGCGGACGCAGCGCTGCCCAAGCGTGGAAAAGTCTGGGCAGAGCCGCAAGCGCTTCCCTGGGACCCGGCGAAGCGCTGCTCTTCAAGCGTGGCTGCCGCTGGGACGGAACACTCGACGCCAAATGGAGTGGCACGCCCGAAGCGCCCGTCACCATCGGCGCCTACGGTGAAGGTGCCTTGCCGCAACTGCGTGGTCGCGGCGAAGGCGCGGTCGTCAATGTTCGTGGCCGCCATCAGGTGCTAGAATTTCTCGATATCGCTTCTGACACTCCGGCTCCCCGCGCTGACGCCTGGCGTTGCCGCTCACAGCCGACAGGCTGGCGCATCGGCTTTTCGTTCCGGGACGGCTCACAGGGCAACACCGTGCGCTCTTCCAGGGCCAGCGGTCTGACGGCCGGAATTCACTTCGAGGGCGGGAGCCAGAACAAGGCCCTCTACAACATGCTGGTACACAACACCGTCATGTCGCAGAACACCCCCGCAACTCCTGACGACGACTCGGGCGCCTGGGGCGTGCTGCTCAACGCCAACGACAACGAGGTGGCGTACAACTATTTCGAGGGCAACATCGCCTGCAGCGAGGACTATGGGGTCGAGGGCGCCTCAGTCGAGCTGTTCAAGGCCAGCCGCAATTTCATTCACCACAACGTCAGCGTCAACGATTCCACCTTCGCCGAGCTGGGTGGGCACAGCGGCATGAACTCGGCGAACAACACTTTTGCTTACAACCTGTATGCGCCCGTCGACACCGGCGGAGAAATGCTGGTGCTGCGTGGATCGCGCAGCAAGTGGGGTGCCAATCCCGGCACACGGTTTTACAACAATACCGGCTATCAGGTCACGTTGGGCATTTCCTGCGGAGACGGCTGTGGCCCCGACATCCTGAGCGCCCGCAACAATATCCTGGTCGCCCGTGCCAGCAGTGACCGCGATCTGCTGTTTGCTGACGCGTCCTTTGACGAGGGCAACAACCTGCTGTGGCGTGACGGTCCCCCGCCCAAAATCACCATCCGGGGAGGCGATCTGCACCCCAGTTCCCGAGTGGCCGACCCCCGGTTTGCCAATCCTTCCGGCCTTGATTTCCGGTTGCTGCCCGGCAGCCCGGGTCGTGGTGCCGGAGCGCGTGAGCCGCTGAGCGCCCTGAGCATCAGTGCCGACCTGGACGGCACGCCCATCGTCAATTCCCGAGCGCTGGACATCGGCGCACTGCAGTCCAAACCCTGACGATCGCCGCCGAACCGCGGTTATTGAAACGGATCCCGCGCAGAACCTGGCCTGAACCCCAGGCTCTGCGCGTCTCAATGCGTCTTAAGGCGGTTGTCAAAGACATTGATGAGTTTTTGATCCATGTCTTTGACCGAGCAGAACAAGTGACCTTGACCAGGAGCGTTTGGAAGCGGGCAGGCGTCCTGTAGGGCGTCCGTTCTGCCCAAGACGCGGGCAGGC
This sequence comes from Deinococcus peraridilitoris DSM 19664, assembly GCF_000317835.1. Classification (NCBI taxonomy): domain Bacteria; kingdom Thermotogati; phylum Deinococcota; class Deinococci; order Deinococcales; family Deinococcaceae; genus Deinococcus; species Deinococcus peraridilitoris. Next base: position 2,817,495 of record NC_019793.1, read on the forward strand.
GTCCTGTAGGGCGTCCGTTCTGCCCAAGACAACGGAATTGATGGCGTGTCTTCCGCCAAGGGTGGAGTGGACAAACGCTCTAAGCTGCAGGTCCGTGCGAGCGTCGGCGCTCGGCAATCTGGTGATGAAGCTCGGGAAAGTCCGGATCGATGTCGAAGCGAAAGCCGTCCCAGAAACCGTCGCGTTCGGGCCGGTAACGGCGCGGCGCGGGCATGCTCCCGTCCAGGGCGTGACGCTTCATCAGTTGGCGCAGCGTAAGACGCAGCTCATCCGGTGTGTAACGGTGCCCATCCGGAGCAGGTGTTGGCGGCAGCACACGCATACCGACCCGCACGCCGTAGCGCAGGCGCGGCGTGAAAGGATGCTCCCAGACGCGGTGGGCGCCCGTCATGACCACTGGCAGAAGGGGTACGTTCAGCTGCCGCGCCAGCACAAATGCACCACGCTGAAAGTCCGTCTCGATGCCCAGCAGTGAACCTTGCGGAAACATTGCCAGGCTTTCTCCACCTTTCAGAATGCCCTCCGCGCGGCGTAACAGTTCCCGGTAACCGCGCGCCCCGCTTTCCGGATTGATGCTGACGTGCCCCAGGCGCCGGATGGCCGGCCCCACGTGCGGCCAGTTGAAGATCTCGTCACGCGCGACGAACCGCAGTGGTAAGGGAAGCTGCGCCAGGCAAAGCACGTCCGCGATGCCTTCATGCAGGGGTACCACCAGATACGGGCCGTCCATGATGTGCTCCAGCCCGGTCGTGTCCAGTTGGACCCGCAGGTGGCGCAGCAGCCGGGCGCTGGCCTGTTTCTGGGCGGCGTCACGCTCGGCGGGCGAAAGGGTCTCCGGGAGCCGCTTCAGACAGTGTGCGGTCTGCCACAGCAGCGTCCGCCCCAGCAGCAGGTGACGCAGGCGCCCCCTCACGCCCTGCGGCGAAAAGTGCAGTGAGACGGCCCCGGACGCGGCGGGTGGGTACTGACTGGGTGTGGAACGGAAGCTCAGTATGGAACCTTGCTCTGGCTGACGGTCCAGGCCTCGAAGGCCTGCAGCGACACTTCACGTCCGAGCTGCCGCATTTCCAAACGACGCTGGTCTTGCGGACGGGCAAGTTCCTCGTAGATGAACTGGTCACTGAATCCGATGGCGTCCGCATCGGCCTGGGTGCAGCCGTAGTAGACCCGGTTCAGCCGGGCCCAGTAGATGGCACCCAGGCACATGGGACAGGGCTCACAGCTGGTGTAGATTTCGCAGCCCGACAAGTCGAAGGTTCCAAGCCGGTGGGCTGCTTCACGAATCGCCACGACCTCGGCGTGAGCGGTCGGGTCACTCGTGCTGGTCACGCGGTTCATGCCCCGGGCGATCACCTCGCCGTCGCGCACGATAACGGCGCCAAAGGGACCGCCCTGAGCGCTGTGCACGTTCTCGAGCGCCAGCTGGGCCGCTTCCCGCATAAATTGTTCCTGGGCCTCGGTCATGGCGCGAGTCTAGAGCAAAGGTGTCCTGCCAGCCAAAAAGGCGATGCGCACGCTCTTTGACACCATGACGTCCGGGGACCCTGGAGGTCGAAGAGCTGCACTCCGAAGCGGCCTGATCAGGCGGCGATGCGCACGCAGTCGCGTCCGTCGTATTTGGCCTGATAGGAAGCCTGGTCGGCACGTCTGAGGAGCGAGGCCAGCGTTTCGCCTGGAAGCAGCTCGGCAACGCCGCAGCTGGCGGTGATGCGCCCCAGCCCGGCGTGTTCCACGCTGGCCACGGCCATTCGGATGCGTTGTGCAATCACTTCTGCCTGCTCGGCAGTGGTCGCGGGAAGAATGACCAGAAACTCCTCGCCTCCCCAGCGCCCGAACAGCGTGGTGCGGCGCAGGGCGGTCATGAGCGAGTGTGCCGTGGCCTGGAGCACGGCGTCTCCGGTATCGTGCCCCAGCGTGTCGTTCACGCGCTTGAAGTGGTCCAGGTCAAAGAGAATCACGCTCAGCGCTTCATTCCTGCTTGCGGCGCGTGCCAGATGACTTTTGAGCCAGTGGGTCAACTGCCGCCGGTTGGCAAGGCCGGTGAGATCGTCAGCGTAAGCAAACTTCGCTTCGTTTTCCGCAGTGCGGATGGCGCGCATGTACCGGTCGAGCAAGATTGCCAGGAAGACGAAGGTCGTGATGAACGCCGCGTGCGTCAGGTAGACCTGCACGAACAGGTAGGCATAAGCGGTTTTGGTGCCCACAGGAATGGACGACGAAGCCCAAAAGGCCACCCCAACGGCCAGTACCGCCGTGAACGGCACCAGGGCCGCTATCAGCGCCGTCCGTCCTCGGAACACCAGAAAAGCTGTCACGTATACCATGGGCAGCCAGTACGAGTAAGCCCCCAGGCCATACGTCACTTGTTCGTCCAGCACCGCATCCGAAAATTTCACGACAGTGGTCACCGCGAGAATCGCGAAGTGCAGGGCACCGAGCGGCATGAGCAACTGGGGACGCTGCCGCAGCAGCAGGAAGAAGCCCAGATTCTTCGCGGTGACGATTGCAAGCCCGATCTTGTCGCTGTTCTGAAAGTCGAGGGCAATTGCCAGCGCCAGGGTGATCAAAGAGGTCACGGTGGCGATTGCCAGCACAGCCAGCAGGGCGTGCCGACGAAACTCTATCTCGGCTTCCGTATTCGCGGAGAGTGCCTGATCGGCAAGCGAGCGTAAATTCCGCCAGGCAAGAAACATCAATGCTCACCTTACAACGGCGCCTCTTACATAACACTCACAGCCGAGCAGTGTTTTCTGCGTGTGGCTTGCGTATTCCTCCATCTTTGTTTTGGGCGACGACTGAATGTACACGCTGAAAGCTCCATGGCTGTCGGGCAGTCCCTAGAATGCTCTGCATGCACGCTCTCGTTCAGGCCATTGCGCAACAAGGAACCGTTCTGCCGGGTGGCCTGCTCAAAGTGGACGGACTGGTCAATCACCAGCTGCAGCCGCAGCTCACCGCGATGATGGGTGAGACGTTCGCTGCTCATTTTCGTGAACTCGCGCCCAACAAAATCCTGACCATCGAGGTGAGTGGCATCGCGCCCGCCCTGGTGACCTCTCTGCAGCTGGGCGTGCCCATGGTGTACGCCCGCAAGAAGAAGCCCGTCACCATGCACGAGCGCACTTTCACGGCCCAGAGCGTCAGCCGTACCAAGGGCGGCGTGGTGGACCTGTTTGTCAGCAGCGAGTACCTTGGCCAAGAGGACCGTGTGGTGGTCATCGACGACTTTCTGGCGAGCGGCAAGACCCTGCTGGCGCTGGCCGACATCATCCACGAAAGCGGCGCCACGCTGCTGGGGCTGGGCTGCGTCATCGAGAAAGCCTTCGAGCATGGCCGTGAGAACCTGGCGTCGCTGGGCGTGCCGATTCATACCCTGGCGATCATCCACGAGATGAGCGAGGCACGCGACATTCGGGTCACGGCCGGACACTGAGTTCGCGCAGCTCGGTGCGGACCTCGCCCCCCTCAAGGTGCAGCAGGGCCACGCAGAGGGGCAGACGAAAGCGGCGCGGCCCGGCTGCGCCCGGATTGAGGTACAGCACCCCGGCGCGCTCTTCGAGACTTGCCCGGTGCGAGTGTCCGCTGACCACCACCCGAAACCCGGCCGGGCCAGGGGAGAGGTCAAGCGCCCGCACGTCGTGCAGCAGGTAGAACCAGACACCCGCGGCAACGTGGACCAGGGTCTCGGGGAGGTCGCGGGCCCACTCGCTCCGGTCCACGTTGCCGCGCACGGCCAGGGTGGGCGCGAGGTCAGCGAGGCGCGCCAGAATTTCCGGCTTGCCCACATCGCCCGCGTGCAGAATCAGGTCGCTGCCGGCGAGCGCTGCCAGCGCTTCAGGGCGCAGCAGTCCATGCGTATCCGAAATCACGCCGACTTGCATGACCGCAGCGTAACGCACCCGCCATCTTGCCGAGGCGCGCTGCCTGCGCACGTGCTGGAATGGGCAGTGTGCAGCGCATCATCGTGATCGGAACGACCGGCAGCGGCAAGACCACCTTCGCGCGGGAGCTCGCGCTTCGCTTGCAGGTGCCGCATGCCGAGCAGGACGCCTGGAACCACGAGCCTGACTGGCAGGAAGCACCGCTGGAACGCTTCCGGGCACACGTCGAGGCCTTCACCGCGCAGCCCTGCTGGGTGATGGACGGAAATTACCGCAAGGCGCGCGACATCGGCTGGCCGCGCGCGGACACGGTGGTCTGGCTCGACTACCCGGCCCCGCTGGTGTTCTGGCGCCTGCTGCGGCGCACCCTGCGGCGCGGCCTGACCGGCGAGGAACTCTGGAACGGCAACCGCGAGCGCCTGGGCATGAACCTTGTGTCACGTGACGGTATTCTGGCCTGGTTCTTTCGTACCCACTGGCGCCGGCGCCGGGAGACTCCCGGGGAACTTGCCCGCTTTGCGCACCTGCACGTGCTGCGCTTTCGCTCGCCCGGTCAGGCGCGGGCGTGGCTGCGTCAGGTACAACCTTCCTGACACAGGATAAGAAGGCCGTGGGCAGTTGCCCACGGCCTTCGCGTAAGTTTTCGAGGTTACCAGGCGGTGACGTACTTGTACAGCAGCAGGTTGGGGGTGCCGCTGGGGTTGCTCTTGATCTTCGAGGGTGTCGCGGCGTTGTAGATGTAATTCCACACCGACGCCGAGGAGATATCACCATAACGGTGCTTGACCAGGGCGCCCACGCCCGCCACGTGCGGAGAGGCCATGGAAGTGCCGCTGATGGTGTTGGTTTCGGTGGTGCCACTGCCGATCCAGGCCGACTTGATGCCCACGCCGGGCGCGTAGATGTCCACGCAGCCACCGAAGTTCGAGAAGGAGGCTTTGGTGTCTGTTTTGTCCGACGCGGCGACCGTCGTGACAGCCGTGTTGAGCCCGGCACTGGCAGGCGACACGTTGCAGGCGTCCTGGTTTTCGTTGCCGGCGGCGACGGCGACGTACACCCCGGCGTTCGAAAGGTTCACGACGGCGGTGTTGAGGGTGGAGGATTTACCGCCGCCCAGGCTCATGTTCGCCACGGCGGGTTTGATGTGGTTGGTGCGCACCCAGTCCACGGCGGCGATGATGCCGGAAGTCGAGCCCGAGCCGGCGCAGTCGAGCACTTTCACACCGCGCAGCAGGGATTTTTTGGCCACGCCGTAGGTCTTGCCGCCCACCGTGCCCCCCACGTGCGTGCCGTGGCCGTTGCAATCGTTGCCGTTGCCACCGAAAGCGTCGTAGACGTTCTGAGCGCGGCCCTCGAAATCGGCGTGGCCGGCGTCAAGCCCGGTGTCGATGATGTAGGCGCGCACGCCGTCGCCGGTGTAGGTGTAGGTGTAGGCGCCGTCGAGCGGCAGGTCGCGCTGGTTGATGCGGTCAAGACCCCAGGGGTCGCCCGCGCCGTCCATGTACTGGGTCGCGTCTGCCTTGTAGACCTGGTCCTGCTCGATGTACTCCACGTTGGGGTTGCGGCGCAGGGCGTTCAATTGGCCTTCATTGAGCTGTCCTGCGAAACCATTGACGATGCTGTACACGAAGGTCGGCACCACCCCGGCAGCCTGCGCGAGACCGCGCGGCTCGACGCCTTCCTTGAGCACCACGATGTACGAGCCCGGAATGGTCTGGCTGGCGCTGACGGGCGCTTTCAGCGGCGCGACCATTGGGTCCACGGTGGCGTTGGTGTCCGTGCTGGTACCACCGCAGGCGGCGAGAGAGAGGGCGAGACCGAGGCCGAGAACGAGTTTGGTGTTTTTCATGATGTGCTCCTGTGCAGGAAAATTGGCTGGAAGGGACAGGCAGCCCGTTCCCGTCTATGAACGGGCTGCCCGGTGATGGTGACTCGGAAGATGCCGGTGGCCTAGAAGGCGCCGACGTTCAGGCGACCGTTCGTGACCGTCTTGTTTTGCAACGACGCCGTAGGCGTGGCCTGTGCGGCGTCCATGATGGCCTGCCGGATCTGCGTGGCACTCGCTCCTGCGTGGGTGCTGGCGTACAGCGCCGCTCCGCCCGACACGTGCGGGGTGGCCATGCTGGTGCCGTTGTAGGAGCCGTAGGTGTTGCCGGGCAGGGTGGACATCACGGCCACGCCGGGCGCGCCGAGGTCTACGGTCTTGGCGCCGTAGTTCGAGAAACGCGCGAGCGAGCCGTCTTTGGCGATGGCCGCGACGGCCACGACGCAGTCGTAGCTGCCGTTGGCGGTGCACTCGTAGTTGCTGGGGTAATTGGCCGTGGTGTCGTTGTTGTCGCCCACCCCGTCACTGCCACCGTTGCCGGCCGCCGCGATGAACAGGATGCCCGCATTGCCGCCCCGGTTGATGGCGTCGAGCAGCGCCTGCGAGAAGCCGCCGCCGCCCCACGAGTTGCTGGTCGCCACAATGTTCAGCCCGTGGCGTTTCTTGAGGTCGGTGAAGTAATCGACCGCCTTGATGGCGTTCGCGGTGGTGCCGCCGCGCGAGCCGAGGAACTTGCCGCTGATCATGGTGACGTTCCAGTTGACGCCCGCCACGCCGACGCCGTTGCCGCCGACGCCGCCGATGGTGCCTGCGACGTGCGTGCCGTGCTCGTCGGTGCCTTCTTTCCGGTTGCCGTCGTAAATGGTGTTGTTGCCGTTGGCAAAGTCCCAGCCACGCACGTCGTCGACGTAACCGTTGCCGTCGTTGTCGACGCCGTCGGCAGGGTCATGCGGGTTGACCCAGATGTTGGCGCTGAGGTCAGGGTGATTGAAGTCGATGCCTTCGTCGATCACGCCGATGTAGACGCTCTTGCTGCCGGTGCGGTTGTTTGCCCAGGCTTCACCGGCCTGGCTACCGAACTCGTTTTTCGGGCTGGTGGTGTCACCGTACATGCCCCACAGCGTGCCGTCGACGTAATACGGATCGTTGCTGGTGGCGGCGTGGGTGTAGATCCAGTTCGGTTCGGCAAAGCGCACGCTGCCGCTGGCGTTGATGTCGGCCAGTGCCTGCTGAACGCTGCGGCCGTTGGTGATGCGCGCGAGATAGAGCGGCGCCCCGTCGGTCACGGCCAGCCTCTCGACGGCCTGCACACCGAGCCTGGTTTCGAGGGCGCTGAGAGACTGCGCGGTCAAGCCTGCGTTGAGTTGCAGGAGCAGTTCGCCCTCGACAAATTCGTGAGAGCCTTGTGCGCTTGTCGTTTGTTCGGGGCTGCTGGACAGATTGCTCTGTCCGCACGCCGCGAGGACCAAAGAAAGCGAAAGGATGCCGACCAGACCGTGTCTACGCATGCACGTCCTCCAAAAACATCTGTTAGGTTCTGGCGAAGTGTAACACGTTGCAATACATCGTATACTATTTATGAAACCTTAACTGATGCGCGCTATGTCTCGTTTGTGGCATTTTTGTGGTCGGCCAGAGATAATATAAAAATTTACGCGTTTGGAGTACTGGACGAGGGCGGTAGGTGTCCGGTGGTCAGGGTATGCGACAAAAGCGTGGAGCAGATGTCGCGACAGCAAAATCCCCTCAGGAATTTTCCTGAGGGGATGACCTGCTTGGGCTGTCCGGGGCAGCCTGGCATGACGCCTGACGGGCGGACCAGAACGGCTTATTCCTTGACGCCACCCGCAACCGTGCCGCCCACGAAGTATTGCTGAAAGCCGTAGAAGAGTGCCACGATCGGCAGGGCGCCCAGTGCCGCCGCGGCGGCAAAGATGCCCCACTGGGTCGAGAACTGCCCGGCGGTGAAACTCAGCAGCATCACGCCGACGGTCCACTTTTCCACGCCCGTGAGCAGTACGTTCGCCAGAATGAATTCGGCGTAGGTGCCAATGAACTGATTCAGGAAGATGAACGCCAGCATCCCGCCGGACAGGGGCAGCACCACCCGCAACAACGCTTGCCAGCGGGTGGCGCCGTCCACCATCGCGGCTTCTTCGAGCGATTCGGGCAGGCTCTCGACATACCCTTTGAAAATCCAGGTGTTGAAGGCGATCGCGCCGCCCGAGTAAGCCAGGATCAGGCCGGTGAAGGTGTTGGTGAGTCCCAGGATGACCATCAGCGTATAGACCGCCACCAGGGCCAGAAAGACCGGGAACATCTGAATGAAAATGAAGAACAGCAGCGTCTGAAAGCGTCCCGGAAAACGCAGCCTTGCCATGGCGTAGCCCGCGGTGGTCGACAGCAGAATCGCCAGCACGCCCGTGATGCCCGACACCAGCAGCGTATTGCGCACCGACAGCAAGAAGCGGCTTTCGTTGCCCTGTCCGGTGAACTGCGCGGGTGTCATGAAGACCACCAGCAGCACCAGTGCGGCAATCAGCAGCCGCATGGCCCAGGCACGGTTGCGTTCGAAGGCCGTACTCGTCGCTGACGCCGCCTTTCCGCTGACACGACCTATCAGGGCAAACAGCAGCAGCGCGCTCAATGCCGCTCCTCCCAGCCCGGCCAGCAGCAGCTGCCACCAGGGCACAACCACGCCGTCAAAGAGACGCCTGAAGTTCTCCAGGCTCAGCACACTCAGGTTCGGCAGCAACCCGGTGCGGTACAGGATGTTCGGGTTATCAAAGTCCGGAAACGCGAACAGGCTGTTGCGTGGGTCAAAAGCGGCCACGAGCACGTACACCAGCGGATACACGGCGACCAGCACCACCAGGATCAGAAACAGGTGGGTCAGCTGGTCACCCAGCACCGCCACGTAGCTGACCTTGCGCCGGGTGACGCGCTGCCCGATTTTCTGCCCGATCAGGCTGGTCAGCGCCAGCACACCGCTCGCGGCGAGCAGGAACAGCAAGAAACGCTTCCAGCCGCCTTCCACAAAATAAATGGTGAAGCTCTTGGGCCGGCCGGCCATGTTCTGGGCCAGCAGGTAACCCAGAACGACCACCCCAGCGACGCAGGCAACCAGGATCAGCCACGGCAGCGCCCGGCGCAGCAGACCGGGTTCACGGTGAACGTAACCTCCCGGTGGAAGATCGGAGGCATTCAGAGGCGCGCGCGTCATCGTTGGGCCTCCCGGAAGACCCCGGCCGCCCGGAAGTTCACCAGGCTGATGGCCAGCGTGAGAAAGAAGACGATCAGCGCGATGGCGCTCGCCAGCGCGTAGTTCTGCCCACCGTTCGCCGAGAACGCGGTGTTGTAGCCCCAGGAGAGCAGAATGTCCGTGCTCTGCGCGGTCGCTTCGCGGCCTTCCTGCGCCGGGCCGCCGCGCGTGAGCAGGTAGATGATGCCGAAGTTGTTGAAGTTAAAGGCGAAACCCGACAGCAGAATGGGGGTAAAGGCGTTTTTCAGCAGCGGCAGGGTGATGTTCTGAATCTGTTGCCAGCGGCTCGCACCATCGATGCTGGCGGCTTCGTACAGGTCCTCGTTGATGGTGGCCAGCGCGCTGATGGTGGCGGTCATCATGTAAGGGAAACCCAGCCACAGATTCACCAGCAGAATGCTGATCTTGGCCCACAGCGGATCGCCGAGCCACGGCACGGCGGCAAGGCCCAGCAGGCCCAGGCTTTTGTTGACGATGCCGAACTGTTGATTGAGCAACGCCACCCACATCTGCACGCTGATCACCGCCGGAATGGCCCACGGTAAGAACAGCAGGGTGCGGTAGACGTTTCGTCCCTTGAGACGCTTGTTGTAGAGCAGGATGCCCAGAACCAGACCCGCAACGGCGTTGATGATGACGGTACTGAAGGCGAAGATCACGGTCCAGGCAAACACCGGCCACAACGCGCGGGTCGCCCGGCCAAAGATCTCACGGAAATTCGCCAGTCCCACATAGCCATAGCGGTTGATGCGGGTGACGTTGACAACCTCGAATCCCTCGGCGACGGGCGCTGCGAGCGTGACCTGACGTCCCGCGACGCCCGCGATGGCGGCCCGTACGGCCACCGAGGCTTCCTCGTCGAACAGCACCAGGGTGTCACCGGCGCAGGTGACCGAGCGGCAGCGCAGGTACTCACCGAGGCTGTTGCCTTCGGGCAGCTCTGACAGCGTCACGGTGCGCCGATCATTGCCGAGCGTGGCTTCGGCCCGGACGGCAGCGTCCGGGTTGCCGCTGTTCTGCCCGGTGTAGTTGGTGAAGGCGTAATTGACCGTCAGCACCACGGGCAGCACGGTAAAGGCCGACAGAAAGACCAGTGCGGGAAACAGGTAATACCAGTTGGTGATCCAGGGAAGGAGCCGCGCGACGAGCGGCATGCCCAGCAGCAGGCCCAGGAAGCTGAAGACCAGGATCAGGTAAGGGGGCGCGCCGGGCACGGCCTGGGCGATCAGGCCGGAAAGCAGCCAGCCGATCAGAACCGCACCGCCCAGCAGCAGAACCAGCACGAGTACCGCCAAAAGCACGCCTCCCGCACCCTCGGGAGGCTGGGTGGAGCGCCTGGGGGTCGAGCGCATTGTTACGGCCACAGTGCTGTCTCCTTTTCAGAAAGGGGCAGTGGCAGGCAAGCGAATGGGGACACGCCCCATTCGCTTGCCTCTTGACCCGTTATTTGATGTTGCTGTTGATTTCCTGCACGGCTTTGTCGTTGATTTCCGTGTAGTTCGGGTTGGCCTTCTGAACGCTCTGCGCGACCGCGTTGCTCCAGGGACCCCACACGGCGCCCATCTGGGGAACGTTGGGCATTGGGGTGCCGGCGCTGATCGAGCGTCCGAAGCCGCTCACGACCGGGTCACTCTTGAGCTGGTTGCGGGCAGCCAGGCTGACGGGAATGCGCCCACCAGCCTTGTTGAAGGCGACCTGCGCGTTGGCGGAGCTGATTACCTTGGCGAATGCGGCGGCGGCGGCCTTGTTCTTGCTGTAGGCGTTGATCATGGTGCCCTGCACGCCCACGAAAGGGCTCCACTTGCCGCTGGCGCCCGGCGGGGTCGGGAAAGCGGCGATGCCGTAATCGACGCCGGCTTTCTTGATGTCGCCCATGTCCCAGGGGCCGGTCAGGAACATCGCCAGGCGTCCATCGATAAAGGCGCTGCGAGCGGCGCTGCCGTCCACGCCTTCGGGCACCAGGTTGTACTTGTAGCGCAGGTCGTTCAGGAACGCAGCGGCCTTGTCGGCGCCTTCGTTGGCGAGGCCGACATCCTTGACGTTCATGGTGCCGCCCTGATTCTTGAAGACGTACCCACCGTAGGCGCTGATGACCCCGTAGTTCATGTAGGCGTTGCCCAGATCAGCGAGGAAGCCGAACTTGCCGTTGCCGGTGTTCTTCTGCGCGGTGCTGAGGAAGGCGTCCCAGGTGGTGGGCGCGGTGGGCACCAGTTTCTTGTTGTACACCAGCGCGACGGCCTCGGCGAACATGGGAATGGCGAACAGCTTGCCATTGTAGGTCATGGCGCTGACAGCAGTCTTGTCAAGGTCGGTCTTGCTGGTGACGTAGCGGTCGAGCGGCTCGATCACGCCTGCCGAGGCCAGCTGCCCGAGGCGGTCCTGAGGCAGCGTGACGATCACGTCTGGCCCCTGGCCTTTGGGCGCACTCTGGATCAACTTGTCGGGAATCTGATCGAAGGGCACGCTGACGATGTTGATCTTGTCACCGGTCTTCTTGGCGTGCGCTTCTGCTTCGCTTTTCAGCCACGCCAGTTCGGTCGTGCCGAAGTGGGTCCAGACGGTGAGGGTCGCGGCGCCGGCGTTGCCGAGCAGGGCGAGGGACAGGATGGTGAGGGCTTTTTTCATGAATTCTCCTGGGCGAGCGGTGACCGGGTGGTCACTGGTTTCAAGTGGCACCGGGCCTGAGTAAAGGGTGACGCGAGGTGACTTTTCGCGGGCCTCCGAATCGATCAGTGTGCAGCCAGGCTACACACCTGGTTGTGCCGCGGGAGGTGCGCGGGCCACCAGGGCCTGCTGAACGTGCGGTCTGAGCAGTGTCGTTTTCATGGGCCATTCCTCCTTTCGTGGGGTGAGGGGAGACTCCCCAGAATCTTCAGTTTCCGGTGCGTCGGCAGAGTGTGGTGCTGAGCGATTCGTGCAGCGCCGGCGGAAACACCCGGCGCACCATGGTCTTGAGCGTGCCCTGCATGGCCTGAATCAGCACGTCGGCGGCGGTCGTTCCGACGTCCTCCACCGGCTGTGCGACACTGCTGATTTCTGCTTCGGCCGCGTCGGCGCTGCCGTCAAAGCCCAGCATCAGGTAATCCCGACCCGTGTGCAGACCCGCCACCCTGAGGTGCTGCTGCAAAGAAAGGGCGAGTTCGTCGCTGAAGGCCAGCACGAAAAAAGGGGACGCTGGCCGCCGGGCGAGCAGTTGCTCGGTCGCTTCGCGCATGGCCTGCGGTTTGATGGACGTGTGCAGGGTCAGGATGGGCGTGACCCCGTGACGGGCCAGGGCCTGCATGACACCCGCACGACGGTCGACGAAGACCGGTGAGCCCAGATCGCCCGGCGCAAACACGTGATCGACGAGCACGATCGGCAGACCCCGGCTCAGGGCGATTTCGGCTGCCAGCCGTCCGGCGGCGAGGTTGTCGAAGTACACGCTGTGATACGCCGGATGGTGGGCGTCGACCAGTACGACGGGTTTGCTGAACGGCGGACGTCCTCCGTACAGTTGGTCGGGGTTCTGGGACGCGATCAAGAGGGCGTCGGAGCGGTATACCAGCGCACCGGGATCCCGAAAGCGGCGGATTCGCTGTGCACCCAGCAACGGAAACATGGCGATGTCGAGGTCTACCTCTGCCAGCCGCACGTAAATTGCCGTCATGAGACGCTCATAGAACGGCGTTCCGGTGACGGGCAGCAGCACCGAGACCGCATGCGTCTGGCCCAGTCGAAAGCTGCGTGCGTTCAGGTCGGGGGTATAACCGAGCGCTTCCACCGCCGCGAGCACGTTCTGGCGAGCGCGTTCAGAAATGTTCGGGTGATTGTTGAGAACCCGCGAAACGGTGCTGGTGCCCACGCCCGCAGTGCGCGCGACGTCCTGCAAACTGGGCTTGGTCATCGTTTCTCCGTTCTGGTGGGCTTGGGCCGCACAGTCACTCGAAAAGTACGTGTCCTACTTCGCAGGGCCTCGCAGTGGCCACGTCACCAGCGGTGCGCAGCTGCCAGAGAAGCGATTCCTGCTCCGGCACGGCAAGTGTTCTGACGCCGCAATGGGCAGGCTGCTCCGGAGAACAACGCGGTTCCCGGCAGACCTTTTGGTGACGTTACCAATCTAAAATTAACAGGACTAAAAGTCAAGAATTTCACTGGGCATTGCTGGCCATCCCTGGGCTCAGCGCGCCATGCCGGCGATTTTCATTGCGGCGTGGTGGCCTGCCAGGACAGCGACGGTGTGGAGAGTGGAATGAAGCGGCCTGTCCTGGCGCTTTCGTAGGCGCCGAGAATCAGGCGGACGCTTTCCCGGCCGTCCTCTCCGCTGCACACGACCGGCGCACCCTCGGTGATCGAACGGACGAAGCGGCCGACGCCACGCTGGTGTGCACCCTGGTGCCCGAACTCGTACCAGGTGGTGTCCTGATGCCCAGGACCCGATTCACGGTGCAGAAAGCGAAGTTTTGGTTCACCCAGGCGGTTGCTGCACTCCAGCGCGCCTTTGGTGCCGTACACCGAAAAGCTCTCTTCCCAGCCGGTCGCGGTCCAGGCATTTTCGATGCTGGCGAGGGCGCCGTTTTCGAACTCCAGGGTCACCACGCTGGTGTCTTCCACTTCCACGTCGAACTTGAGCGTTTTCATGCGGGCGGCCACGCTCACGACCTCACCCGCGAAGTGCCGGGCGAGGTCCATCATGTGGCAGCCGTTGTCGAGCAGGGTGCCGCCACCGCTGGCCGCCAGGCTGCCAAAGGCGCCGCGGACTTCCTCGGCGCCGCCCCAGTCGTGCGCCTGCCGGAGCCGCAGAAACGTCAGGCGTCCGATGCGCCCTTCGTCGATCAGGCGTTTTGCCGTCTCGACGAAAAGGTTGGAGCGCAGATGGTGCCCGGTCTGCAGCACCAGACCATGGCGGTGAGCCGCCTCGATCATCCGGTCGCAGTCCTCCAGGCTGAGCGACAAGGGTTTCTCGCACAGCACGTGAATCCCACGCTCCAGGGCCATGAGGGCCACCGGAGCGTGAAAGGCGTTCGGTGTGCAGATGCTGATCGCCTGGACGGACTCGTGGTCGAGCAGTTCCTCGAAGGTGGCGTAGCCTCGGGCTTGCCACTGCTCCCGACGCAACTGCCGGGTGACTTCACTGAGGTCGGCAAAAGCGACGACGTTCGCACCGGCCTGACGGTAGCCTTCGAAGTGGGCCTGGGCAATGCCGCCTGCGCCAATGATGGCGACGTTGATGGGCGCTCTCACTGGACTTCGCTCTCGCCTGCGTTCGCGGGCAGACTTTCAAGAGGCTGGCGGTGACCGAACGCCCGCGGTGCACTCGAACGGGGGACCGCCCAGCGGACCGCGTTGGCGATGACCTGACGGACCCCGTCGTGGTAGTAAGTGGGATACGTCTCGTGGCCAGGACGGAAGTAGAAGATCTTGCCGTGCCCGCGGGTAAAGGTACAGCCGCTGCGAAAGATCTCGCCTCCCGAGAACCAGCTCACGAAGACCAGTTCATCGGGCGCGGGAATGTCGAAGAATTCTCCGTACATCTCTTCAGAGGAAATCTCCAGGTATTCTCCGATGCCCTCGGCAATCGGGTGCGCGGGGTTCACCACCCACAGGCGCTCCCTGTCGTTCGCTTCGCGCCACTTGAGGTCGCAGCTCGTGCCCATCAAGGCCTTGAAGGGCTTGCTGAAGTGCCCGGAGTGCAGCACGATCAGTCCCATGCCGTTCAGGACGCGCTGCACGACTTTTCGGGCGATGGCGTCACCGACCTCGTCGTGGGCCTTGTGACCCCACCACAGCAGCACGTCGGTGGTTTCCAGCACCTCGTCGCTGAGACCATGTTCGGGTTCGTCGAGCGTGGCGGTGCGGACCTGCTCGAAGCCGTGTACGCCGAGGCCCTCGGCCAGCGCACGATGCATTCCCTGCGGGTAGATGGCGTGCACGGCGGGGTTTTCGTGTTCATGGCGGTATTCGTGCCAGACGGTGATGCGTGGTTGGGACATGAAACGTTCTCCTTGACGAGTGGAAGGGGAGGTGGGCGCGGTTCACTCATCGCGCTGTAGGCCGACGAACTTCGGTTACTGCCTCAGGCCAGCAGGATCACACCCTGCGAGACGTCCAGGGTAACGCGGCCTCCGTGCGAAACGACCTGCCCACTATGAGCGTCACGCCACGCGGCCGCTGGAAGCTCCACCGTGATCTCGTGGTGCTTTCCCGTGCGGCTGGTGAGCACGGCAACCTGTTCACGCCGACCGCCCTCGTGCGTGTACGTTCGCAGAAAGCCGAAAGCGTCGCGGTCTTGCAGCAAAAAGCGCAGCGCGCCTTCCTGCAAGGCGAGCGAAGTCCGGCGGGTGCGGATGAGGTGCTGCACGAAGGCGCGCAGATCGTGATCCCATTCGTTTCGGTCCCAGGGCATCGTGGCACGGTTGAAGGGCATGCTGCCTTTCTCGTGTTGCGACAACCCGATCTCGGTGCCGTAGTAGATGCACGGCACGCCCGGGTAAGCGAACAACACCGTCAGGGCCGCGCGCAGTTTGGTTTTGTTGTCCTCGAAGCGGCTCAGGGCGCGTGGCACGTCGTGCGAGTCGAGCAGGTTGAACTGGTTGAGCGCGATTTCGGGTGCCAGCACGTGGTAGGCGTCCCACATGACGTCAAGCATCTCGGCAGTGGTCATCCGGGAAGGGAAACCCTTGTAGTGCTCGCCGGTGAACCATTCCATCAGCGGCAGGCCGAATCCGTGGTAATTCATGACGCCGTCTTCACCGTCGCCGGACAGGACCGCTTCGGAGTCAAAAAATCGCTCGCCGAGCACGTAAGCCTGCGGATTTTCCTCACGCGCCGCACGTTTCAGGCGGCGGTGCAGTTCCAGGTTGCCCTCGTCCGTGCCGCCCACCCCGATCTGCTGGGCCACGTCGAGGCGCCAGCCGTGAACACCCCGGCGCAGCCAGTGACGCACGATCGAGGAGTCGCCCTCGAAGAATTCGTTGACGGCGTTCGGTGAGCCGTAATCGATTTTGGGCAGGGTGGCGACATCGTAGAAGGCCGCGTAGTGAAGCTGCCCCTCGCGCGCTTCGCGAAAGGTGAACATGGAGCGTTCCGGCGAGGCTGGATCGTGCAGGGCTTTCTGGAACAGGGCGTTCTCGCTGCCGGTGTGATTGAAGACACCGTCCAGCACGACATGAAAATTGCGCTCGCTGGCGTTTTTCATCAACTGGTCGAAGGCGCGTTCGCCGCCGAGGTGTGGATCGACCGCGCGGTAATCGGTGATGTCGTAGCGGTGCGCCGAAGGGCTCTGAAAGATCGGGGTAAGCCACATGGCGTTCACACCGAGATCCTCCAGGTATGGAAGCGCTTCCACAATGCCTTCGAGGTCGCCTCCGTAATGCGCGTGGATGTCGAGGTCGCGGGTCGGCGCCTCGCCCCAGGGCACCTTGACCACTGGTCGGCCCGCGTACTCGTACTCGCCGGTCTGCACGTCATCCTGTGGATTGCCGTTGCGAAAGCGGTCTGGAAAGATCTGATAGAACACGCTCTTCCAGACCCATTTCGGGGCTTCGTAGCCCGCCACGTAGTGAAACCAGTCGCGGTAGGCACGGCGCGAGCGGTGCAGGCCCGCCATGGTCAGGTGCACGTTGTCGTCCTCGAGCTCCAGCTGCCAGGCGTAATGGACCTTGCGCGCAAACAGCGGCGTTTCCAGCGCGAACCAGCGGCCCTCGCCGTCGAGCGCCTCGATTTCCTGCGCCTCGCGCTCCTCGATCTCGCCGTGCACCAGCAGTTTCAGGTACACCCGCCTGACCGGCAGCGTCGTCTTGAGGCGCAAGGTGACGCGCTCGCCGTACTGCGCGCCGAGCGCGCTCGTGAAAGCCGGCGTGTGGTCGTGCCAGGCAGGCAGGTCGGCAAACACCACGTTCATGGTTGGCGCCGGAATGGAGGTGGGCCGTTCGTCGAGTGTCGTCATAAGGCTCCTTGCAAAAAATAAAAACAGGCACGACGCTCTCAGTGGAGGTCGTGCCCGCAGTGTTCATCAGAACGCCGGACAAGCGTTGCCTTTGGGTTATGAGATGGTTCGTGCCTGACTTCAGGTTTATCCGCCGGACGTGTCTTTGTCAACCGGCCACGCGTGAAGGCTGCCACCCGGCAGCGGCGTCTGTGGGATGCGGGGTGGCCCAAAAACTGTGCCAGTCGGCGCTTTGAAGCCGGGGCCAGGCCGCCGCGCCGGGCGTGAAGTGGGACAATCCACCTCGTCCAGCGCGCCCTCCGGTGCTAGTATTCCGAGGTGCTGAGCGCCCGCCTCGTGCTGTTTGTGACCATCTTCGTGGCGATGCTGGGCCTGTCGGTGCTGTTTCCGGTGCTCGCCCCGCTGGCGCGCGAACTGGGCCTCAGCCCGTTGCAGGTCGGCGCCTTCAGTGCCGCTTACAGCCTGATGCAGTTTCTCTGCGCGCCGCTGTGGGGCGCGCGCTCCGAGCGGGTGGGCCGCAAGCCGGTCTTGCAGCTGGGACTGCTGGGCTTCGCGCTTTCCTTTGCGCTCTTCGGCGTGGTCGCGGCCCTCGGTTTGCAGGGCATGCTCGGTGGCGCCGCTCTGTTCGCGCTGCTGCTGGTCACCCGGCTCATCGGCGGCGCCCTCAGCAGCGCCACGCTGCCAACCGCGCAGGCCTACATGGCCGACATCACCGACCGTGACAACCGCGCCGCGGCCATGGGCATGATCGGCGCGGCGCTGGGGCTGGGCATCGTCTTCGGTCCGGCGCTGGGCGCGCTGCTTTCCGTCTTCGGGCTGCTCGTTCCGGTATTTTTCTCGGCGGTGCTCGCGCTTGTGACCGCGCTGTTCGCCGCGCGGGCGCTGTCCGAAAGCCACCGGACAGCGGGCGACGAGGACGGCACGCCGGTCCGGCGCCGCGAACTGCTTTCCCGGCCCGGCGTACTGCTGCTGCTGGCCGTGTCAGGCCTGTACACCCTGGCCAGCGTCGGGATGGAGCAGTCGATAGGCTTTTACGTGCAGGACACCCTGAGCGTCTCGGGCGCCGAGGCCACCCGCGCCATTGGGGTGATGCTCACGGTTTTCGGCCTGCTCGCCGCCGCGGTGCAGGGCTCGCGCTTTCTGTTCAAGCGTTTCAAGACCGCGCAGCTCATTGTGGCGGGGCTCGCCGTGATGGGCGCTGGAATGTTGCTGCTCGCGCAGGCCGGGGCCTTCTGGACCATCACCGCCGCGCTCGGCGTGGTGGGCGTCGGCTCGGCCCTGCTGGGCCCCAGTCTCTCGGCGGCACTGTCGCTCGGCGCGAATTCACGTGAGCAGGGACACATTGCCGGGCTGAACGCCGGCGCGCTGGCGCTGGGTCGGCTGCTGGGCCCACTGGTCGGCACCGGTCTGTACCAGTACGTATCCCTTCAAGGCCCCTACCTCTTTTCCGGGATCCTGCTGCTGACCCTGCTGGTGCTGGTGCTGGCACAGAAGGGCTCGGCGCATACGGTGGCGGCCCGAAGCTAGAGGTGTATAAAAGACAAAAGGCAGAACCGGTGGTTACAGCGGTTCTGCCTTTTGTCTTTTCGAGATCTCTCAGACGTTGAAGCCGAACATCCGCATCTGGCGCTTGCCGTCCTCGGACATCTTTTCGGGGCTCCAGGGTGGCGACCACACGAACTCCACGTTCACGGCGTTCACGCCGTCCAGACGCATGACGGCGAGCTCCGCGTCCGCGCGAATCATGTCCTGCACCGGGCAGCCCACCGAGGTGAGGGTCATGGTGATCTCGACGTTTCCGGCGGGGGAGATCTCCGCGTCGTAGATCAGACCGAGGTCCACGACGTTCACGGGAATCTCGGGGTCCTTGACGATCTTGAGGGCTTCGAGCACCTGCTCGCGGGTGGGCACTTCGCCTGCTACAGCCGGAGCGGGGGTGGCGGGCACTGGCTCGGTGTTCAGCTCTTCGTCGATGGCACTGTCAAGACGCTCTTCGCTCGTCATGCGTTCTCCTTTTCCACCGGCAGCCCCTGCGCTTCCCAGGCCACCGTGCCACCTTCGAGGTTGACGGCCTTGTAGCCGTTGTCGAGCAGAAACTGCGCGGCCCGCGCGCTGCGCGCACCGGAGCGGCAGATCACGACGATCTCGCGGTCCTGATCGAGGGTGGCGTAGTTTTCCTGAAAGGTCGAGAGCGGCATCAGCTGTGCGCCCTGGGCGTGTACGTCGCGAAACTCCTCGCTTTCGCGCACGTCGAGCAGCAGGGCGCCCTGTTGCAGGCGGCGCTGGCCTTCTTGTGGGGTGACTTCTTCCATGACCTTCAGCATACCCGAGCGGTCGGGTCGGATTGTGTCTGGGTGCGGCCAGCGCGCAGGCTTCGCCCTAGACTGGGCGCATGACCGATCCAGCCTCCTCACCTGCCGCGTGGCCGTTCGGGCCCGACGTGACGATCGTGGACATCCGCGCGCAGGAGTTGCGCTTTCGTGAGCCGCTGGAGAAACTGCTTGCCAATCCGGTGGTGCCGATGAGCCTGGAGCGCATCGAGAAAAAGAACCATGGCCTCTCGGGCCGCGTGGTGGTCGTGTGTGAGGTGGGCCTGCGCAGCAACGTCGCGGCGATGTATCTGCGCGCCGATGGGCTGGACGCCGAGCATTTGCCCGGCGGGGCGCGCGCCCTCCGGCGGGACTCGCTGACGTGACGCTCTTCCTGTTTCGGCTGGGCTGAGCGCTCTAGAATCGAGTGTTTATGGCGTCCTCTCTTGTCCGTCCCCGCGTGAAACCCGAACTGATGAGCCCGGCCGGCGGCTGGCCGCAACTGCGCGCCGCCGTCGAGGCGGGCGCGGACGCCGTGTACTTCGGCCTTGACAGCTTTCATGCCCGCGCCAAGGTCGGCTTCACCGACGAAGAACTGCCCGAGATCATGCGCTATCTGCACGAGCGCGGCGTGCTGGGCTTCGTGACCTTCAACGTGCTGGTGTTCGACCGGGAACTCTACAAGGCCGAGGAGAAACTCACCCACCTGGCGCGCAGTGGTGTGGACGCCATCATCGTGCAGGACCTGGGCGTGGCGCGGCTGGCCCATCAGCTCTGCCCGGACTTGCCCATTCACGGCAGCACCCAGATGAGCATCACGAGCGCCGAGGGCGCCGAACTCGCGCGGCGCTTCGGCGCGAGCCGGGTGGTGCTGGGGCGTGAACTGTCGCTGCTCGACATCGAGCGCATTGCCCAGGCGACCGACATCGAGCTGGAGACCTTCGTACACGGCGCGCTGTGCGTCAGCTACAGCGGGCAGTGCTTTTCCAGCGAGGCCTGGGGTGGGCGCAGCGCCAACCGTGGCCAGTGCGCACAGGCCTGCCGCCTGCCCTACGACCTGATCGTGGACGGTTCCGTGCGTGACCTGCACGACGCGCGCTACCTGCTGTCGCCGGGGGACCTTTACGCGCTGCATCAGGTGCCGGACCTCGTGCGCATGGGCGTGAACTGCCTCAAGATCGAGGGGCGCTACAAGGACAGCGAGTATGTGGCCCTCACCACCGCCGCCTACCGCAAGGCCATCGACGAGGCCTGGAAAGGCTTGCCCCTGAGCGTCACGCCCGACGAGGAACGTGATCTGGAGCAGGTGTATTCGCGTGGTCTGGGCGCGCACTTTATTTCGGGCACCAACCATCAGCAGGTCGTGCGTGGGCGCGCGCCGCGTCACCGTGGCGTGAAAATCGGGGAAGTCGTGGGCGTCTCCGACGCGGGCGTGCGGGTGAAGCTGCTCGAGCGCGTGCGCCTGGGAGACGGTGTGGTCTTTGACGCCGCCGACTGGCGCAGTCCGGGCGAGCGCGAGGAAGGGGGCCACCTCTACGGTCTGTGGCGCGGTCAGGAAAAGCTCGAAGAGGTCGAAAGCGGCCAGGTTGAACTGCGTTTCGGACGTGGCGCGGTCGACCTGTCACGCGTCCGTGCAGGCGACTGGGTGTGGCGCACCCACGACCCGACCCTGGCGGCGCGCGTGCGGCCTTATATCGATCCGGCCGATCCCCTGTATACCCGTCCGGTCTTCGCGACCTTTGTGGGCGTGGAGGGCGAGGTGCCGCGCCTGACCCTGCGCGACGAAACCGGACGCGCGGTCGAGGTCGCAGGGGAGACCCCGCTGCAAGGTGCGCGCAACCGCGCCCTCGGCGAGGACACCCTGCGCGAGCAGCTCGGCAAGCTCGGCGGCACGCCCTTCCACCTGGAAGGCCTGCAGGCAGAATTGCCCGGCGCGGTTTTCATGCCGGTCAGTGAGCTCAACGCCCTGAGGCGTCAGGCTGTGGAGCAGCTGACCGAACTGCGCGGCAAGGCACCGCAGCGCGACATTCAGCTCAGGCTGCGTGAGGTTCTGGCAAGCGTCACGCCAGAGACAGTGGAAGGGGAAGGCGCGCGCCTGCACCTGTTGGTCCGCACGCCCGAGCAGCTCGACGCGGCCATCGCGCTGCGCCCGGCGTCCATCACGCTCGATTATCTGGAGCTGTACGGCCTGAAGCCTGCCGTCACGCGCGTGCGTGAAGCGGGCCTCACCGTGCGCGTGGCGAGTCCGCGGGTGCTCAAGCCCACCGAGCAGAACATCGAGAAGTTTCTGCTGAGCCTGGACGCCGAGATCCTGGTCCGCTCGGGAGGGCTGCTCGAAGGCCTGCAGGACGCGTCGCGGAAACCGGCGCTCGTGGGAGACTTCAGCCTCAACGCCGCCAACGTCCTGACGGCGCGCGAGCTGCTCTCGCTGGGTCTGTCGCGCGTGACCCCCACCCACGACCTGAACGCCCGGCAGGTGACGGAACTCGCGCAGCTCGTCGGCCCGGGTCGGCTGGAAGTCATTGCCTACCAGCACCTGCCGGTCTTTCACACAGAGCACTGCGTGTTCAGCCGTTTTCTGTCGGAAGGGACGGACTACACCAACTGCGGCCATCCCTGCGAGTCGCATCGGGTGGCGCTGCGTGACGAGAAGGGCCTGATGCACCCGGTCATGGCCGACGTAGGCTGCCGCAACACCGTTTTCGGCGCGCAGGCGCAGACCGCCGCACGTCATCTGCAATCCTGGCGCGCGGTGGGCCTGAGTGATTTCCGCCTGGAATTCGTGCACGAAAGTGCCGAGGACGTGCTGGCCGTTTCGCGCGCCTTCTCGGCCTTTTTCACGGGCGAGATCGGCGAGCGCGAACTCGAGGCGCGCCTGGCGGCCCTCAGCGCACAGGGCGTCACCGAAGGCAGCCTGTTCGTGCCGGGCAGCTTCGAGGAACTGCCCCAGTTGCAACTGATGTAGCACTCGGGTGATGTGGCGCACAGGGCCATCGCGTCACCTTCTCTGAGGCGAAGCTAAACCATCGATGGAGGGCGTAATTTCGACAACTTCACGTCCGAAGCCGCGAGGGGTCATTACACTGGACCATGCATTCGGTCAAGGTGGAGCGTCACGACACGCTCAGGCGGCAGCATCACACCAACACCGGCATTCGCGAGGTCGACTTCTACCGCGAACACGACCACGGGCTGTATGTCGCCCGCCCGTTTTACGGTCATCCACGCATCGCCTACTGGCAGGCCCACCTGCTGCCCGCCCTGGGGGTGCAGCTGTGCCGCTACACCCTGCACGGTGGCCGGCGTGACTTCGACTACTACCTGGACATCGCGCGTATTCGCCAGGAAGACGGCCTCTGGGAGATGCGTGACCTGTACCTCGACGTGGTGCTCTGGGAAGGAGTTCGCGCGGAGATTCTCGACACCGACGAACTGCTCGAAGCGCGCCGGGCGCAATTCGTTTCCGAGGAAGAGGCACTTTACGCCGTCGAGCGTGCGCACGTGATCCTCAATCAGCTGGCTCAGCACGCCTACCGGCCGCAGGAGTGGCTCCGCGCGCAGGGGATCGTGCTGGAGTGGCGAGAGCCCGTGCTGGCGTAAGCGGCGCCCCTCCCACGTGTGCTTCGCGTGTGGGACATTGGCCCGCTGCCCTGACCCTACACTGTCGCTCATCGCCCGAGCGGGCTGGAGGCAGCGTGGACCTGGATTCATGGAAACCAAGCGACGTGTACCGGCGCGTCTCCATCGCGCTCAGCGTGCAGCTGGGTATTTTCGTGGCGCTGGCGCTGGTGATGGGCTTTGGCTGGCCCTGGTGGCTGGGCTGGCCGTTGGGCGTCCTTCTGGCGGCCGTGCTGCACTGGGGGGCGCAGCGCTGGTACGCGCTGCGCCACCGCCGCTCCAGGTGAGCTGATACCGTGCAGCGGGAAGCAGTATGGCCAGCAAGCAGGTAAACTGAGAGCGCTCCTACAGCAGGAGGCGACGTTCTCGCCGTGATCCGGTCACCGGAACGGCGGGTCGTCCGGTATCACCACAGCAGGAAAACAGGAGGTCATATGAAGGCACGTACTTTGTGGCTCGCGGCCCTGACGCTGGGCTTGTCCGCTTATGCCAGTCAGGCCGTACAGTCACGTCCGGTGACGATTCAGTTGCTCGACATCTCCGACTGGCACGCGCAGCTCGAACCGCTGACGGTGGGAAGCGGTGACGCGGCGTACAAGATCGGCGGCGCGGCGGCGCTCAGTGCTTACTTCAAGCAGGATCGCGCGCAGAATCCCAACACCCTGACGCTCACCGGTGGGGACGCCTACGGTGGTTCGCCGCCCCTGTCAGGCTTTTTCAACGAAGAACCCGCCATCGAAGCCATGAACCTGATGGGCTTCGACGCCGATACCCTTGGAAACCACAACTTCGACCGCGGAATCCCGTTCCTGCAGAACCTGATCGACAAGGCCAAATTCCAGTACGTCTCGGCCAACCTCAAGAACGTCGACGCCAACGTCAAGAACGTCAAGCCCTACAAGATCTTTACCCTGGACGGCGTGAAGGTGGCGGTGATCGGCATCACCAACCCCGAGGCGGCCTCGCTGGTCGCGCCGGGTGCGCTGGGAACCATCGAGGTCACCGACCCCGTGGCCGCCGCGAACCGCGCGCGCGCCGCCGCGAGAGTCGAAGGGGCCCAGGTCTTTGTGGCCATCACGCACCTCGGGGTGAACAGCGTCGACCCGGCCACCAAAGCGGGTTCGGGACCATTGATCGATTTCGCCAAGCGTGTCAACGGCTTTCACGTGATCTTCGGCGATCACACCAACGTGCAGTACAGCGGGGTCGTGGGCGACGCCCTGGTGGTCGAGAACCTCAGCAAGGGCGCTTCGTATGCCAAGGTGCAGGTCAAGGTCGACGCCAGAAACGGAAGGCTGCTCGACCGTAGCGTGACCTTTGTCGAGCCACGGGTGAGCGCCGTCACGCCCGATCCGGCCGTCGAGCAGCTGATCGCGAAGTACCGCACCCAGCTCGCCCAGCAGCTTGACCGGAAGATCGGGGCCGCCACGGACCTCTTCCCACGCGGAAACAACGTCGAGCGGCTGCGTGAGGTGGCGCTCGGCAACCTGGTCGCCGACGCCATGCTCGACCGCTACAAGACCCAACTCGCCTTCTCGAACGGCGGCAGCATCCGCAGCTCACTGCCCTCCAACAGTTACGAGCCGGTCGACAAGGCGCTGCGCCGCCCCACCCCCGGTTACCAGGCGGGACCGCCGTTCGACGTGGTCGCGGGCGACGTGTACAGCGTCTTGCCGTTCGGAAACTCCGTCGTGACCCGCACGGTCACCGGAGCGCAGCTGCACGCCATTCTGGAGCACAGCGTGGGCGCCCTGCCCGCCGCCAACGGCCGCTTCCTGCAGATCGCGGGCTTCAAGTTCACCTATGACTCCACGAAGCCTGCCGGCTCGCGCATCGTGAGTGTCACCCTCAACAGTGGCGCGGCCATCCAGAAGGACGCCACCACCTACACGCTGGCGCTCAGCGACTTCATCAACAACGGTGGAGACGCCTACACCATGCTCGCCGACGGGCAGGGCGTGTCACGGGAACAGGACGCCCAGGTGGTGCTGGAGTACATCCAGCAAAAGGGCACCATCACACCCACCGTCGAAGGACGCATTCGCGACATCGCGACTCCTTAACGCAGTTGCTCTGAACGGGTACAGGCAGAAGCAGCTGTATTAACTGTCAGGTGAGAAGCTTCGGGGATGGCGTGCTGGTAACCCGTTACCAGCACGCCATCCCCGCTATAGATGACGCCCTGCTCGCAGCGGATACCCCACTGCTGACATTCCGCTCGTGAATTCCAGTACACATGTCACGAGGTCCTCGACGCGAACAACGGTGGAATGGCCCGAGGCGCGCTCGACCCACTCAACCTCCCCGCTCGTCACCGACCGGCCCGTCACCACCCGAAGGGGTATTCCGAGCAGATCCGCGTCTTTCAACTTCACGCCTGCCCGGTCATGCCGGTCATCCAGCAGCACTTCCACCCCAGCCGCGACAAGCTCCCCGTACAAGCGCTCCGCAACCTGCACCTGAAGCGCCTCACGCATGTTCGGCACCACCAGCAGATGCACCTGAAACGGCGCGAGGCTCAAGGGCCACACCAGGCCTCGCTCGTCATGATGCTGCTCCACTACGGCCTGCACCAGGCGAGTGACCCCCATACCGTAACAGCCCATCCACAAGGAACGCTCGTGCCCGTCGGTGTCCGCGAAGGTTGCCTGCATGGCTGAGGCGTACTTCGTGCCGAGCTCGAAAATATGCCCACCTCAATCCCACGTGCTGACCGCAGGCGCTGGGATGCGTCATGAAGTGATGTGTCGCCTTCTCTCGCAAGGCGGACATCCACCACAGACGGCGGGAGCGTAAACTGCTCAGTCCAGTTGGCCCCGACGACATGAACCTCAGATTCATTGGCGCCCGTCACGAAGTTCGTCAGCTCTGCCGCGCTGCGATCCACCAGCCGCAGAAACTGCGCTGCAACACTCGGAACGTCCGCGATGAATTCATCACCCAGATCCGGCGAGAGGTACCCCAGTGGGAGGTTACGCCTGAGCCAGGCGCGTTGCTGCTCTGCACTCGGCACGACAAGACGCAGGAGGGTGTCCGCACCGAAGGTCGGGGCAATTTGCGTGATGACATTCGCGAGCTTCGTTTCATTCACCGTCTGGTCTCCACGGACGCTGACCAGCACTGGCACCATGACGCCATTGAGATGCGCTTCGTATAGCACGTTCTTCACTACGTTTGACGCGTGACACGACAGCAGGCGGCAGATTGATTCGATGGTCGCGGCGTTCGGTGTCGCGCGCTTCTCAAATGCCTGGAAGGGTGAAGGCCACGCTTTACTCAGCCTGGACTCTGCCTTCTCGCTATTTGCCGCGTACACCCCGTCATCGGTGTAGAGCACTTCATCCTCGCCTGCCTGAGCGAGAACCATGAATTCCCGGCTGTTCGACCCGCCGATCGCGCCAGAATCTGCCTGCACCGCCCGCCACCGAACCCCGGCTCGGTCCAAAATGCGTGCGTATGCTTCTCCAACCTGCTCGAAGGTGATGTGTAGATCATCGGGGGTAGCGTGGAAGGAATACCCGTCCTTCATGGTGAACTCGCGGGCACGCAGCAACCCGAATCGTGGGCGGATTTCGTCACGGAATTTCGTCTGGATCTGATAAAGGTGGACAGGCAGCTGTCGGTAGCTACGGATCAGGTCGCGTGCAAGGAAGGTCACGACTTCTTCGTGCGTGGGGCCCAGGGCCTGCTCGCGGCCTTGCCGGTCCGTGAGAGCGAACATGATGCCTTCCGCCTGGGTGTAGGAGTCCCAACGGCCTGACTCGCGCCAGAGGTCGGCGCTTTGCAGTTGAGGCAGCAGGCATTCCTGGGCGCCAATGGCAGCAAGTTCCTGGCGGATGATGTCGTGCAGTTTGTGCAGGACGCGCTGCAAGAGGGGCAGGTAAGCGTAGGTGCCGCTGCCGACCCGGCGGATGAATCCGGCGCGGAGGAGCAACTGGTGACTGGTGAGTTCAGCTTCGCTGGGGGTCTCGCGTTGAGTAACGAACAAGGCGTTCGAGAGGCGCATAATGGCTCCTGATCGGAATGCAGAGCGACTCGACGGGGTGTGGGCCGTCGAAAACGAAACAGGTTATTGTGTCGGCGTCAAGGACGCATGGGTGGATTACCCCCGAGGGGCTTGACGGGCTGGGGGACCCGGAAGATCGGGTCAAGAATCAGGACAGCACCCCAGCGCATGCGTTCAGGGTAACACGCCATCCCGACAAAGCAGCAGGACTTCGCCCAGCTGCGCTGTTCCAAGCTGTCAATTGGTGGTGGGTACCTCGGTTGCCAAGGCTTTGCACCAGGGCTGCTTCGTGCGGGGAAGGCCCGCTTCGACACAGGCAATCACGAATGGACGCTCGATCCCGCTGGTCGCTTCGCAGTCGATCGGGGTGGGCGTCTGCGGCTGTAGACGCCGAAGGAGAGCCCGAATACCTTCGTCAGTATTGCGGTGCGTGGCAGTGGTGCCGGCTGCGTAGCTGCCGACGTCGAGAGCCGTGAGGGAGACATCGATGCCAACGAAATGCTGGCTGTTCATGATGCTTGGCCTCCTCGCAAGGGATGTCCAGCCAAGCCCAGCCTTTCAGAATCGAACTTGTGGTTCAGGCAGCTGTTCGAACTTATAGGCCAAGACGGGTCGACTTGGCGATACTCGCTTTTGACCGATCTGGAGCACCCATGGAATGACGGTCTACCATGTCGTTGCCCGACCTTAACTCAAAAGGGAAAGCAGGCAATTTTTGCGCTGCGCTTTCCCTTCTGCTTTCCTGTCTGGTCGGGCGCTCATTCCAGGGTGTACTTGAGACCTTCCTCCAGCCCGACTTCATTCCAGGCGTCGCGTCGCAGCACTTTGTTGCGCGTCCAGGGAACGTAATCTGTTTTGCCGTCCGGTGAGCGCAGAAAACCGCGCAGGCCGACCTCTGCCGCGCGCAGCGTGCCGCCTTCCAGGCCCACCTGGAGCAAACGCAGCACCTCCTCGCGCGGCAGCTCCCCGGTAAGGCGCAGTGCGCGGACCTCGTCCTCGCCGTAGTAGGTCGGGCGCAGGCCCCAGAACGCCGCGACACGCTCGGCGTCCACCCGTGCCAGGGGCCGCGAGAAGGTCAGGTGCGCGTCGAGTTCGAAGCCGCGCGAAGGGCCCGGCGTGGGTTGCGCCACTCAGCTCACCCCGAGCTGCCGGCGGTGGTCGCGCACGTGCCCGCAGGCCATGCGGGCCCAGCCGAAGGCGTTCAGTTCACCCAGATAACGGTGCCAGAAGGTCCGCGAGGACGCCGGATCGATGGCCTCCACCACGGTGAGCAGACGGGCGTTGGTTTCACGCCACTGGGGCTCCAGCTGCGCCCACGGCAGGCCCTCGCCGGGTTCGAGGTTCTCGGGCGCGATGCGGCGGCCCTCGTGCATTGGACCAAATTCACGCGGGATCTCGGGCAGCTCCCGCGTGCCGTTGAGCAGGTGCATGACCTTGCTGAAGGCGATGTTGGCCTTCAGGACGTGCTCGGCCTGCTGGGCCGGACTCCACAGACCCTGGTAGCGCGACGGTTCGCCCGCGCCCAGGTGTTCGCGGATCGGAACGAACCAGCGGGACTCACACTGCGTGAGCGCTGTTTCGAAGTCGGCCAGGGCAGTCCGGAGGTGCTCGGCTGTTTCCGCAGGGGTGCTGCCGTAGCGGGACAGGAAGGCAGTATCGATCATGCCCCAGTGTAAGCGCCGGTGTCCCCAGTGTCCCTGTGTCTGGCGTCCCCTGGGTATGGTGCCCGCTTGCCCTAGAGGCAAGCTGTGCTGCCGGTGTGATGGCAAGCTGTTACCATTTGCGGAGACAGTCGGGCGCCATCGGCCGAGACCAGCATTTATGACGTTTTCCTTTCTTCTTCCAGTCCGCGCAGGTGCCCTGCCTTGCTGCGAATGTTGCGTGTGGCGCGGGTGAGTCATGTTCCTGCGCCAGGTAAGGTGCCGTTCAGCGTTGTAGAAACACTGGTGCCACTGGCCTTCGTGCTGCTGTGGAGTACCGGCTTTGTCGGCTCCAAACTGGGTTTTCCGTACGCCGAGCCGTTCACGTTTCTGTCGCTGCGTTTTCTGCTGACACTGCTGTTGCTGCTGGCCGTGGTCGTGTTTACACGCCCGGCCTGGCCGCGCTCCTGGCGGCAGGCGGGGCATATCGCGCTCAGTGGGGTGTTTTTGCATGCCGTCTACCTCAGTGGGACCTGGTACGCCATTTACCTTGGTCTGCCCGCCGGTCTGGCCGCTTTGATCGTGGGGTTGCAGCCTGTTCTCACGGCCGCTTTGGCGCCCTTGCTGGGCGAGCGGGTGAGCGTGCGCGCGTGGACCGGTCTGGGCCTGGGATTCGTGGGCGTGGCCCTGGTGGTGCTCGACAAACTGCTGGTCGGACATCATCAGGCCGTGCAGCCCATGGCCCTGCTGGCTGCCGGGGTCGCACTGATCGGCACGACGGTCGGTACGCTGCATCAGAAGCGCTTCTCCTCGACCATGCCACTGGTGAGCGGCACGATCATCCAGTACACCGTCACCCTGCTGCTGGTCGGGCCCGCGGCCCTCTTGTTCGAGACGCGGCAGGTCGACTGGACACCGGAGTTTCTGTTCGCACTGGGCTGGCTGATTCTGGCCCTGTCACTGGGGGCGATGTTCCTGCTGCTTTATCTGCTGCGGTCACGCACGACCGCGCGCGTGACCAGCCTGTTCTACCTGGTGCCCCCGGCCACTGCCCTGGAGGCTTATCTGCTGTTCAACGAAACGCTGGGCCTCGCCGCACTGTTTGGCATGCTGGTGGTGGTGCTGGGAGTGTGGCTGGTCGCGACGGACGCCCGTAAAGCGGCTTGAGCGTTACGGGCGTCCGGATGCATGCTGGATTCAGGTGGTCGGGTGTAGTTTCTGTCCGTGCAGCAACAGTTGCAAGCGGGTTCCGACCCGTTTCCAGGCGCGTGGCCGAAAATGCCGCACAAAGTCGAGGGTCGCCAGTTCGCTGCCCACGTCAAAGCCGTAGCGCTGCTTCAGGAAATAGCGGTGGTCCATGATCCAGAGGTACAGATCGGCCTCGGTGCGTCCGGGAAAAAAGCGCATGACGTGATGCTGCTCGATGTGCTCGGTCACGCGGGCGTACAGCCGGCGGTGCCAGCTCTCGACGGCCTCTTCCCAGCCGACCTCGCGTTCGTGTTTGAGGCTCAGGTAGTACTGCCGGGTACGGATGTGGTCGAGCACGATGTCGTAGCGTCCGGGCGTGGTGAAGCGGATTAGGCGGTGGTGGGGCGCGAGCTCGTCGAGTCGGGTGAGGCTCAGAAAACGCGCGTACTCGCCCTTGATGATCAGGTCCCTGAGGGTGTCATCGGGCTCGGGTTTGACGCGCACGTCCAGTTCGATGATGCTCGCGTCGATGTACTTCTGGCCGTTGCGGCGTGCGACCGAGACCCGGTGATTGCCGTCCTTGACAAAGTACAGCTCGCCGACCTTGTAGACCTGAATGGGAGGAAGTTCGCGCCCACCGAGCTGCGCCTTGCGAACGGAAATCCAGCGCTCATCCAGAAAGTGTTCTTTGGGGAGAAAGTGGCGCGAGAAATCGCGGTAACGGTCGACGCTGCCGATCACCGAATCTACCGGAATCGACTGGACGCCCAGCTGGTGCTCGCCGTGCGGTGCGAGGTGCTTGACCCAGTCAAAGGGAATCAGCTCGTTGGGAACGCCGCGAACCACGCTCAGAAAGTCCTCGACGGTCGCAGCGAGACGCGCGCGTTCGACATCTTGTTTGGCCTGGCTGTGGTTGTCGATCATGCTGCTCCCGGCGGTGTCACGTGTGGTGCTTCTCTTCAGGCATTGCAACGGTTTGCTGTCAAGGCCGGGTCATGGTTGACCCCTGCTCTTATGGTACTCCGTTCAAACGGAATTTGTGTCGCATATACACAATCAGGCGACCGGCGCATGACTCAAGCCACGATCATGACCCTCGCGCCAATTCCTGAGAAAGCGGGTGTTAGCGTGGCGGAAGTGCCGCCTGGGCGGCCGAACGTCAGGAGGAATCATGCTGGGCAAATTCTTCAAGAAGCCCGAAGACGACCAGGGCGGCCGTATCCCCCCCGGCCAGACCCTCACCACCCGCTTCCCGGTGCTCACCTACGGTCCCACCCCGCGCATCGAAGCCCATAACGTGGAACTGCGCATCTGGGGGCTTGCCGAGGAGGCCACCTTCACCTGGGGTGAACTGATGAGTCTGCCCCAGACCACCCACACCTATGACATTCACTGTGTCACCCACTGGAGCAAGCTCGATACCAGCTGGACCGGGGTGCGCGTCACCGACCTGATGCCGCTGATCAAGCTGAAGGGCGGCGCCACACACGTGATGATTCACAGCTACGGCGGCTACACCACCAACCTCAGTTTGCAGGACTTCGTGCGCGACCTCAATTTGCTGGCGTGGCAGTACGACGGCGCGCCCCTCGAAACCGAGCACGGTGGCCCGATGCGCCTGGTGGTGCCGCACCTGTATTTCTGGAAAAGCGCCAAGTGGATCTCGGGCCTGGAATTCATCGACCACGACCAGCCCGGCTTCTGGGAGCGCAACGGCTATCACATGCGTGGAGACCCGTTCAAGGACGAGCGGTATAACGAGTGAGGACACGGCTCGACGGACGGCCACTCAGCTGCCCATGACTGCTCCTGCCACGAGCGACTACATCGTGCCCGACCTGCTGCGCGAAGGTCTGGTGCTGGTGTTCTGCGGCACCGCGCCCAGTCCGGCCTCGGCGCGGGCGCGGGCGTACTACGCGCACCCGCACAACAAGTTCTGGCCGTTGCTGCACCGCGCTGGTTTCACCCCCAGGCAGCTGCGCCCCACCGAATACCCAGAGTTGCTCTCCTGGGATATTGGCCTGACCGACATGGCCAAGCGGCACTTCGGCATCGACTCGAAACTGCCCAAAGAAGCCTGGGCGCCGCTGGAACTGCGAGAAAAGCTGGTGCGCTACGCGCCGCGCCTGCTGGCTTTTACCAGCAAGCGCGCCGCGAGCGAAGCCCTGAGCACGCCGACAGGCAAGCTGCCCTATGGGCGCCAGGAGCGGACCCTGGAGGGAACAGAACTCTGGGTGCTGCCCTCCACCAGTCCGCTGGGTGACAACCACTTCCGCGAAGAGCCCTGGCTGATGCTGGGCGAGCGCTACCGCGACTTGAGGCTGGCGAAGGATACGATCGGTGACTGAGGAGCAGCGAGGAACAAGGTCAGGGTGCCGTCAGTACGAAACCGCGCCCGACTCCGGTTCTACCTCGGCTGCCCACACGTCCTCGGGCCGCTCGCGCCGGCGGATCAGCTGCCACCCTCCGTCCCACAGCACCTCCGCCGGGCGGGAGCGCGACAGGTAGCTGCTGCTCATGACCGCGCCGTAGGCTCCTGCCTCGCCCACCGCCAGCAGCGCGCCGGGGGAGGGGGTGGGCAGTTCCACGTCACGCCGCAGGACATCGCCGCTTTCACAGGCCGGACCGGCCAGATCGTACACGTGGCGCTCGGGCGCGTCCCACAGGGGTGTGACGGGGTGCTTGGCGTCGTAGAGCATGGGCCGCAGCAGTTCGGTCATGCCGGCGTCGCACAGCACAAACGAGCGCGCGGTGCGCTTGGTGCCGACCACCCGCGTGAGCAGCACGCCCGCCAGCGCGACCAGATAACGGCCCGGCTCGACCCACAGTTCGCGCGCACCAAAAGCGCTCTGCGCTTCACGGGCCGCTGCCGCGATGCCCGGTAGGTCGGCCCTCAGCCCCCAGCCCCCGCCGACGTCGAGCACCTCCAGCTGGCCAAAACCCAGCTCGCGCAGTTGCGGCGCCAGCGTCGTGAGCTGACCGAAGGCCACGCCAAAGTCGGCCGAGTCGCGAATGGAGCTGCCGATATGCAGGTGCAGTCCCCGGATCTGCAACCCTGCTTCTCGGGCTGCGGAGAAGACCTGCACCACGCCCTGCAGGGGCACACCGAACTTGGCGTGGGCGGCGCCCGTCGCGAGGTGGTCGTGGGTGCTTACGGGCAGGCCGGGATTGACCCGCACCAGCACCCGCGCGCCGGGCGGCAGGAGCGACACTTCCTCCTCGCGGTCGATCACAAAGGTCGCGCCCATCTCGGCGCCGTGCTGGTACTCCTGGGCGCTTTTGGCGGGGCCGTTCACGATGACCTCGTCTCCGGCGCAACCCAGAAAGCGCGTGCGGGCGAGCTCGCCGGGGGAGACCGCTTCAAAGCCGACGCCCTGGGCACGCAGGCGCCGCAGCACCGCGAAATTGGAGTTGGCCTTCATGGCGTAGAAAATCCGGGCGCCCGGAAAGGCGTCACGTACACGTTTCAGGGCTGTGTCGATTTCGCTGGCGTCGTAGACGTACAGGGGGGTACCGAAACGGTCGGCAGCCTGAAGGAGCTGGTCAGGGGAAAGCATCGTGTCCACTCTAGCGAGCCCGATCCCTGTATGCCGGCGGGAACCGTGCCCAGGTGTGATCATACGGTGCCCACTTGCGGCACTCCAGATGGGCGTCCAGTGGACAGTGCCAGGCGGCTGAGCCAGATGCCCAAAAGGCCCAGCAGCACGGTTAAGGCTGCCATACCCACTCCGCCGATTAGCGCTCCCAGTGGGACACCGAGCGCGGCGACCCACTTGGCCAGTGTGAAGATCTGCCCGTTCACCGCGAGGTACGCGCCGCGCTGGTTTTCGGGAATAAGGTCGGCCAGCAACGCCTGACGGGTCGGGACGTACAGCAACTCGCCCAGGCTCAGCACCAGCGTTCCGATCAGCAGCACGGAAAGGGAGTTGCCCGCAGCCAGCAGCGCGAAACCGGTGGCGAACAAGGCGAAGCCAAGAAACATCAAACGGTGGGTGCTGTAAGGCCGCTTATTCCACCGGTCAACCCAGGCAGTGACAGGCGCTGTCAGCAGCACGATCATCAGCGTGTTGAGGCCGGTGAGCAGGCTCAGGACCCGCACGCCGTCGAGTGATACCCCGGCCAGCAGTTGAGCAGGAAAATCCTGGGCAAGGTGAACGGCCACGAAATTGCTGCGACCGAACTCGATGCTCAGGACGGCGATGCCTGCCAGTGTGAACAGCGCAAAGGCACGGTCTCGAAAGACTCGCGCGTAGCTGCGTGCCAGGGGACGCCAGCCCAGTTCCTGCCGAACGGCCTTGCTACTTTTCCCAGCTCTGGTTTCGCTCATGCCCTTCCAGACCAGCGCGAAGGTCACGAGGGACATGCCCACCAAGAGGGCCAGCAGCAGCGTGAAGTGATCGCCGTACAGCCAGCCGCCCAGCAGCGTACCGATCAACAGGCTGGCGTTCACTGCCCAGTAGTTGACGGCATACATGAAGGTGCGGCTCTCGGGCGTTGAGACGTCCATCAGCATCGCTTCGGCGGCTGGGTTGATCAGCCCCGAAGCGACGTTCACAAGGCACACCGCAGCAAAAGTCCACCAGGGGTGTGGCCCGTCCAGGTTGGCCAGCAGCATCCCCGTGAACGCCGCGACCTTGAGTGCCTCTCCCGCGAGCAGGGTGCGCCGCCTACCCCAGGCATCTGCGAGCGCGCCGCCGTACAGACCTGCAAGAAACTGCACGCCCACCAGCAGGGCCAGCAGCAAGCCAGCCAGCGCGGCACCCAGCTGTGTGGTGAAGTAGATCGCCAAGAATGGAAAGACTGCCCCTCCCACCATGCGGCTTAGAAAGGAGGTAACAATGCGCATTCGGATATTGGGGTGCAGACGCTGCCACATGAGCCTCAGTGTCGGACATCTGAAAAAGGGGAAAAAGGGGCAAAATAGACGCATCTTGTCCCCTTTTCTCACCACCCCTGACTGGCTTTACCTGACTTTGCGGGCCGAACTGTACAGACGTTCGGGGGAAGCCCAGGCGTACCTCGTGACGTTGCCGGAACTGATGAGGCTGTGGCGCTGCAGCGACAAGACCGCCAAACGTCAGCTGCGTCGGCTGGTCACCGAACACCATGTCCATTACGTGCCGGGCCGTGGACGCGGCCACCGCTCCTGCCTGCGCTTCCCGGTTTCCTTGTACGGCGAAATTTCCGCGCTGGTGTGCTCGCTTACGCAGGAGCAGAATGTCTCGGCCCTGGCCCGGCTGGCCAGGCTGCCCATTCCCGCCGCCTGGGTCATGACTTCCGAGGTGGGCGCCCTGTTTGGCCTGACGCGTCCGGCGCCCGGCGTCCACCGGCTGCGCAGCGTGGTGATGCGTGATCTGAGCAGCCTGAACCCGCTGCACGCCTCGAACACCCTCGAAGCGCACCTGCTGTTTCAGACGCTCGACCCACTGTTACGTGTGAGCGGCCGGCAGCTCAAGCCACACCTCGCTCACCACTGGGAAGAAGCGTCCGGCGGGCTTCGCTGGACTTTCTTCCTGCGTCGGGCCGTGCAATTTCATCACGGGCGAACGCTTGATTCTGCCGACGTGGCCCACACCATGTCGCGCCTGCAGGCTTCGGCCGGATGGCTGCTGCCTCATCTGACCGGGGTCGAGACGCCCGACCCGCTGACCGTGACCGTGCACCTGAACCGCCCCGACTGCTTTCTGCCCTGGCGGCTCACGGGTACTCAGGCCTTGATTACGCCGCGTGACGTGCCGTACGACGAGGCAGCCCCCACCGGTACCGGCGCCTTTCGCCTGACCGTAGCAGAAGGAAACATCCGGCTGCGCGCCTTCGACGCACACTTCGGGGGCCCACCCCTGATTGACGAGGTCGAGTTCTACCGCGTGCCGCGTGGTGAGGACAGCCCCGGTTACTTTGTCGAGGGAGCCGACAGCCGTGCCAGTGATGCCTGGCAGGCCGAGGTGGGCGTGCAGTTTCTGATCTGGAATGCCTGGCGGCTTGCGAGCCAGAACGCGATGCTGCGGGCTGCAGTAAACGAACTGTACGACGTGCAGGCCCTGTGGCAGGACACGAAGCGCCAAGAGCCCCTACGGCCTGCGTCGTCCTTCTATCCGCGCCGGACCGAGGAGCGCCCGGTCCGGGCACACTGTCTTGCGCGCGCCGCAGAATTGATTCGGCAGGCCGACCACGACGGCCCACCCTTGAAACTGTACGCGTTGAGCTGGGCGCAACCACAAGAGGAGGCGCGCTGGCTGGCCGCGCGCGCGGAGTGTCTCGGGCTGCGCATGGAGGTCTGCTCTTTTGAACTGGACGACTCCCTCCTGATTCAGGACGCCGACCTGGTGATGCTCGGCGAGGTGGCCGGTGCGAACGAACATCTGGCTTTCCTGACTGCGATGCAGCAACCGGAGCTGCTTTTTCGTCAGTTGTTGCCTGCTGATGTGCTGGCCAGGATTGACGCTGCTCTGGACGGCTTTCGGATGGCCTACACCTTCGAGGAACGTGACGTGATTCTGGACCAGGTCGAGGAGCTGTTGCTCTCCCGTTATTGGATGACATTGACCTATCACCGTGTCAAACGCCGTCGCCTGCATCCATTGATCCGTGACGTGTGGCCTGACGCCTATGGTCGCATCGACCTGAAGCGCCTGTGGGTCGGGTCGGTCGGTGCCTTGGGCTCGTAAGGTTGAAAGCGGCTGGCCGGTCAATTGCGGAACCGTTGCCGGGTGACCTGCGTCACTCGCGCCCCATCGGTGCCTTGCTAGACTTGACCGGTTATGTCGAAGGGTCGCGTATTGTGTGCCATGTCCGGTGGGGTCGATTCCAGCGTCTCGGCGGCGCTGCTCAAGGAGCA
The DNA here is from genome assembly GCF_000317835.1 of Deinococcus peraridilitoris DSM 19664. Taxonomy (NCBI): domain Bacteria; kingdom Thermotogati; phylum Deinococcota; class Deinococci; order Deinococcales; family Deinococcaceae; genus Deinococcus; species Deinococcus peraridilitoris. The sequence goes on from NC_019793.1 coordinate 2,853,989, forward strand.
GGGCTACGAGGTGATCGGCGCCATGATGCGCTTCTGGCCCGACAACAAGCGCACGGACACCTTCGACTCGTGCTGCTCGCCGGACGCCGCCTACGAGGCGCGGCGCGTGGCCGATCAGGTGGGCGTGCCGTTTTACCTGCTCGATTACCGCGACGAGTTCAAGCGCAACATCATGGACCCCTTTATCGCGGATTACGCGGCGGGACGCACGCCCAATCCCTGCGTGAACTGCAACACCAAAGTGAAGTTCGACGCCCTGGTCAAGAAGGCGCGCATGCTGGGCTGCGAGTACGTCGCGACCGGCCACTACGTCAAGCGGGTGGACCGCGAGGACGGCCCGAACGGCGAAAAGAGGGTCGAGTTTCACCGTGGCGACGATCCGCGCAAGGACCAGACCTACTTTCTGTGGGGCACGCCACGCGACGCGCTGGCGCACATCATCTTTCCGGTGGGAGAAATGGAAAAGCCCCGGGTCCGCGAGCTCGCCGAGCAGCATGGCCTGATCACGGCGCAAAAGCCCGAATCGCAGAACATCTGCTTCGTGCCCGGCACCGTCAAGGAGTTCGTGAGCGAGTTCATTCCGCAAAAGGGCGGCCCCATTGCCGAGATCCGTACGGGTGAGGTGGTCGGCGAGCACCTGGGCACGCAGTTTTACACCCTGGGGCAGAAAAAGGGCCTCGGCCTCTTCAAGACCCACGAGGTGCGTTTCGTCGTGCACCTCGACCCGGACACCAACACTGTCTGGGTCGGGGATTACGAGGACTGTCAGTGGCACGGCCTGAAAGCCAGGAGCGCCAACTACCTGCTCGACCTGGCAAGCCTGCCCCGCGAACTCGACGTGCAGGTCCGCTACCGGGCCACCCCCGTGCGGGCGCGCGTCGTGCAGGCGGACGAGGCGGGCTTCGAGCTGGAGTTTTATGAGCCTCAGTTCGCGGTCGCGCCCGGTCAGAGCGTCGTGCTGTATGACGGGCCACGCCTGCTGGGCGGCGGCCTGATCGAGGACCACTCCAGGATGCTGCCTGCCCTGCGCTGGCCGAAAAAGCGTGCCCCATTGACACTGTCGCGGTAAATCTGCAAAACCCCTGCCGAGGGGCAGGGGTTTTGCAACGCTGAGACTTTCCCTCAATCGGCAGCGTGCGCTGAAAGCCGCTCCTCAAAGGGGGCCGTGGTTTTGGCGCGCACCTCGTCCAGGGTGGCCCCTTCCTGCAACTCGACCAGAACGAGCGCGCCGTTCACGACACGGAACATGGCCAGCTCGGTCACGATGGTGTCCACCACGCCAAACGCCGTCGCGGGCAGGGTCAGCTGCGGCACGATCTTGGGTGTGCCGTCCTTTTCCGTGTGGGTCATGGTGACGATCAGGCGCCGCGCGCCCGCGCAGAGGTCCATGGCCCCGCCCACGCCCAGCACCGCCTTGCCGGGCACCGCCCAGTTGGCAATGTCGCCCGCCGCGCTCACCTGCAGCGCGCCGATCACCGCGACATTCACGTGCCCACCACGAATCATGGCAAAGGACAGGCTGCTGTCAAAATAGGCAGTGCCGGGTTTCTCGGTCACGGGCTGCTTGCCCGCGTTCACGAGGTTGGCGTCGACCTCTTCGGGGCTGGGCGTGTCGCCGAAACCCAGCACGCCGTTTTCCGAGTGCAGGTGAACTTCGCGCTCGCCAAGGTATCTAGGCACCAGGGCCGGAATGCCGATGCCGAGGTTGACGATGTCTCCGGCGCGCAGTTCACGCGCGGCCCGCCGGGCAATGATGTCACGAACAGACATGATGTTCCCCCTGTTGCCCCTTGGCTTGAACCTGGGCACCGGAAAAAGAGCGGCAGAGCCACCTCTGCTGCTCCAAATCACTCGTACTTCACGTCGAGAATCTGAAACTGCTGGTTTCCCTTGGGCAGGCTCACCTTCACGGTCTCGCCCGCAGTGTGCCCGTCAAGCGCCTTGCCAATGGGGCTCTGGTCGCTGATTTTGCCCTTCAGCACGTCCACTTCGTAGGTGCCGACCACTTCGAAGTGGTGCTGCTTGCCATTCTGATCCTGCACCGTGACGCGTGCGCCCAGGCCCACGCGGCTCTCGTTCTCGTTGAGTTCCACGATCACGGCGCGCGACAGGCGGTCTTCCATTTCCTGAATGCGCGCTTCGTTCTCGCTTTGCTGCATGCGCGCTTCGTCATACGCCGCGCTTTCGCGCAAATCGCCGTCGGCAAGGGCGCTGCCCATGTATTCGCTGATCTGCTCGCGGCGCACGGTCTTGAGGTATTCCAGGTCGGTCTTGAGTTTCTCGTACCCTTTGCGGGTCATCTGAATGCGTTCGGTCGTCATAGCCAAATTCCAGTATAGGGTGCGCGGGTGAGCCTGACCTTCCCTCCGCAGCTGTATTTCACCTCAGCATCTCCTCGACACTCTTGACGTCCAAGATGTGCACCTGTGCGCGGACCAGACGGGACACGAACAGGTGAGGGGTATGAATGGCGCCCGGCGGCAGTGACCCGGCCGAGACGGTCTGGTCGACTTCAGCCACCGTCACTCGGGCGGCGGTCGCCATGGCCACGTTGAAGTTCTGCTGGGTCTTGTCGTACACCAGGTTGCCCAGCGCGTCGGCCCGCTCGGCCCGGACCAGGGCAAAGTCTGCTTTCAGCGGGCGCTCCAGCACGTGCAGCCGCCCGTCGATCTCGCGCTGCTCCTTGCCTTCCGCGAGCAACGTGCCCGCCCCGACCGGCGTGAAGAATCCGCCCAGCCCCGCACCGCCCGCACGAATCGCTTCGGCCAGGGTGCCCTGGGGAAGCAGCTCTACTTCGAGCTCTCCGCGCTCCACCGCCGCGACCACCTCGGGGTTGCTGGTGAAGTAGCTGCCAATGGCCTTGCGAATGCGCCCCAGCGAGAGCAGGCGGCTGAGCCCCTTGCCGCCCGGCTCGCCCAGGTTGTTGCTGATGATGGTGAGGTCGCGTGCGCCGTGTTCGCACAGCGCGTCGATCAAGGTCAGGGGAGCGCCCACGAGCCCAAAGCCGCCTACCATGACGCTCATGCCGTCACTCAGGCCATCCAGCGCTTCGAGGGCAGAATCAAGCGGTTTCACAGCAGGATGCTAAAACGCCCGCAGGGCGCTTTGGAAGGGCTGCCGACCTGCAGAGCGCACCGCGGACGTTTCACTTGCAAGTTCTAGCGGGTGACGCCCTGGCGTGTGATCATCAGGCGCACCTCGTGCGGGCTGGTGGCATTTTCCAGCGCCTCGTCGAGCGTGATGAACTTGTTGGTGTACAGCTCGACCAGGTGCTGGTCGAAGGTGTGCATGCCCCGGATGTTGTCCTCGATCAGGGCGTCCTTGATGAGGGGCGTTTTTTCCTCGTCCTTGATGTAGTCCTTGATGAGAGGGGTATTGATCAGCAATTCGAGGCCCAGCACCCGCCCGACACCGTCCGAGCGGCGCAGCAGCCGCTGGCTGAGAATGCCGATCAGCGAATCGGCCAGCAGAATGCGGATCTGGTCGCGCTCGTGCGGCTGAAAGAAATCGATGATGCGGTTGACGCTGCGCACGGCGTCGTTGGTGTGCAGCGTCGAGAGCACCAGGTGACCGGTCTGCGCGGCGCTGAGGGCCGCCTCGACCGTTTCCTTGTCGCGCATCTCGCCGATCATGATGACGTCGGGGTCCTGGCGCATGGCGTACTTGAGCGCCGTGCGAAAGTCGCGGGTGTCGTTGCCGATCTCGCGCTGTACCACGATGGCGCGCTTGTTCTTGTGCAGAATCTCGATCGGGTCCTCGATGGTGATGATGTTCGAGGGGTAACTGTGGTTGATGTGGTCGAGCAGGCTGGCGAGGGTGGTGGTCTTGCCGCTGCCCGTGGGCCCGGTGACCAGGATCAGCCCACGCCCGTGCGAGGCGAAGTCGCGCATGGCCTGAGCGGGCAGGCCGAGCGCCTCGAACGAGGGAATGACGTCGCCCACCACGCGCATGACGATCCCGACCGCGCCGCGCTGCCGGAACACGTTGCAGCGAAAGCGCCCCACGCCGGGGAGCGAGTAGGCCGAGTCAAGCTCGTTGCGGTACTCGAAATCTTCCCACTGGTCGCTGCTGAGCAGGCTGCGCGCCAGGGTAGCGGTGTCCGAGGGCATCAGTACCGAGTCGCCAAAGGGCACCAGCACCCCATCAATTCGGGCGGTGGGCGCGCTGCCCGCCTGCAGGTGAACGTCCGAGGCGCGCCGGGCGACCATGGTGCGCAGCAGTTCGTCGAGTGTCATACAACCTCCTGGAACGCCGGGCGCGTTCGCGTGTGAAGCGTTGGTGTGGGAAAGGGGCAGGGATCAGGCATGGGCGTTCTCGGAAAGGGGCATGTTATCGATCAGGCGCACCCCGAACAGGCACGCGGCAATCAGCAGCCGGGCCCCCTCGGGACGCGAGATGACCTCGATGGGCCTGAGGTTCTCATCCACCAGTGCGAGGTAGTCGAGCGTCAGCTCGCGTTCGCTCATCAGGACCATGCGCGCGGTGTCCAGCAGTCGCTTGGACAGGCGCTCGCCTTTGGCATAGGCGTTTTGTGCGGCGCGCAAGGCACGCGACAGGATGGCGGCCCGCTCGCGCTGCTCGGCCGTGAAGTAGCTGTTACGGCTGCTCAGGGCTAGGCCGCTTGGCTCGCGTACGGTGGGGCAGCCGACGATCTCGACGCTCAGATTGAAATCGCGCACCACACGCCGGATGACGGCAAGCTGCTGCCAGTCTTTTTCACCAAAATAGGCGCGGGTAGGGGAGACCAGGTTCAGCAGCTTCAGCACGACCGTCGCCACGCCCGAAAAGTGTCCGGGTCGTGACGCTCCTTCCCAGCCTTCGCCGGGGCCGCCCAGCTCGATGCGTGAAGTGAAGCCCTCGGGATACATCACCGACGCCTGCGGATGAAAGAGCAGGTGCGCGCCGTGCTGCTCGGCGATTTCCTGATCGCGCGCCAGGTCGCGCGGGTAGCGTGACAGGTCCTCGCCGGCGCCGAACTGCAGCGGATTGACGAAGACACTGACCACGACCCGCTCGTTTTCTTGGCTGGCTCGCTCGATCAGCCGGGCATGACCGTCGTGCAAAAAGCCCATGGTGGGAACGAAGCCGACAGAGGCTGCGCCCACAAGGCGCGCGCGCAACTCCACCGGAGATTGAATGAGTTCCATGTGAAAGGAGTCTAGCGCGACCTCCCAGGCTTCTTCGTGAAAACTTAAGAAAGCACGCCGGGCGCTTTACCTGCCCGCACGCTTTGTCCTGCTGTTCAGCAAGGCGTCCAGCAGCCAGCTCACGATGGCCAGCACCAAAGCGCCCCAGAGCGCCTCAAGTGGGCCACCGATATTCAGGCTGGTCACGCTGGCCACCAGCCACAGCACCACCGCGTTGACCACCAGTGCGAACAGGCCCAGGGTCAGCAGGGTGACCGGCAGGGACAGAAAGAGCAGCACCGGCCGGATCAGCGCGTTCACCAGGCCCAGCACCAGCGCGGCCACCAGCACCTCACGGGGCTGCGCTCCCCCCTCGAAAGACACGCCCTGCGGATACAGGCGGCTCGTCAGCCACAGGGCCAGGGCGTTGACGCCGATTTTGATGACAAAGGAACGCATGGTTTCAGCCTAGAACAAGGCGCCGGCCGTGCGGCGCGAAAATTTCCGTGCACGGCCTGAATGGAAACAGCGCGAGGAAACCCGCTGAAGTCTCCCCGCGCTGTTTCTGGAAAGCAGTCTTATACCATTTCGCATTGAGGAGTTTCCAGAGGAACTCCTCAATGCCGAGCGGCGCGAGTGGAAAAAAGTACGAGCTGGCCGCAATGGAGTTCCATTTTGGTGTTCTTCCAAAGTGGAACGAAATGAAGGCGAGATCGTATTACAGTCCGAAGCGGGCGTAGATGTGGTCGACTTCGCGCAGATACCAGCCCAGATCGAACGCCGCGTCGAGTTCTGAGGCACTGAGCGGCATTTCAGGGTCGGCTTCGAGCAGCTCGCGCAGTCCCTCGCCGCTTTCCCAGGAGCGTAGGCTGGCGCGCTGAACGATGGCGTAGGCGCCTTCGCGCGACAGCCCGCCGTCGATCAGCTGGTGCAGCACCCGCTGGCTGAACACCAGCCCGCCCAGGCTGTTCAAATTCGCCAGCATGCGCTCGGGAAAGACCACCAGGTCCCGTAGCACTCCGGTCAGGCGCCGGGTGGCGTAGCTCGCCACCGTGGTCGCGTCGGGCAGAATCACCCGCTCCGCGCTGGAGTGACTGATGTCGCGCTCGTGCCACAGGGTCACGTTTTCCAGGGCCGTCACCAGAAAGCCGCGCAGCAGCCGGGCCATGCCAGTCACGTTCTCGGTCAGGATCGGGTTTTTCTTGTGCGGCATGGAGCTTGAACCCTTCTGGCCCACGCTGAAGGGCTCCATGGCCTCGCGAACCTCGGAACGCTGCAGGTGACGCACCTCGGTGGCGATCTTCTCCAGGGTCGTGCCGAAAATCGCCAGTGCCGAGAGCACCTCGGCGTGCCGGTCACGCGCCAGGGTCTGGTTGGTCACGGGAGCGGCCGTCCAGTTCCACTTTTCCGCCACCCGCTCCTCGACTTCGGGGCTGACGTGGGCATAGGTGCCGACCGAGCCCGACAGCATCACGACCTGCACGCGCCTGCGGGCCGCGGCCAGGCGCTCGAGGTCGCGGTCCAGGGTCGCCATCCAGTTCAGGAACTTCAGCCCGAAGGTCATCGGCTCGGCGTGAATACCGTGTGTGCGCCCGATGGTGGGCGTGTGCTTGTAGCGCACGGCCTGCTCCTGGCACACGGCGCGCAGGGCCCTCACGTCCGTCTCGATCAGGGCCAGCGCTTCGTCGAGCAGCAGGTTCTGGGCGGTGTCCACCACGTCGGTGCTGGTGAGGCCGTGATGCACGAAGCGGGCGTTCTCGCCGTAGCGTTCGGTCAGGGCCGTCGTGAAGGCCACGATGTCATGCCGGGTGACCGACTCGATCTCGGCTACCCGCAGCGCAAAGGCCTCGTCCAGCGGATCGGCGCCCGTGCGCCGGGTGAGGTCGTCGTGCGCTTCGCGTGGCACCTCGCCGAATTCTGCCTGGGCGTCCATGGCGGCGAGCTCGACTTTCAGCCAGGCGCGGTAGCGGTTGGCCTCACTCCACAGCGCTTTCATTTCCTTGGTCTGGTAGCGGTCAATCACGCCCCAAACTGTACCAGGGAGCCGGCGCTCGCGGTCCGCTCAGCGGAATCCGGCGCCGACCGTGAAGAGTCGCTCGTTCACGCCGACCCACAGCACCTTGACGCCCGGAGTGAGCAGCACGTCGGAGGGAACGTACATCTGCCAGTCCTTGTTCAGGGCGATCACCTCGGGAAGCCCGGCGACTTTCTGCAGCTGGTTTTGATAATTCGAACAGTAGTAGGTGCCCGGACGGTGGGTGAGATCGTACGGCAGTCCCTTGAGCCGCTCGACTTCCTTGCGCATCACGCTCAGGTGTTCCTCGCGCGCGCCCACGTCGAGCACGATCACCGCGTAGCGGTCATACAGGCGCGACAGGGGATAGGTGCCCGCCGCGCCGGCCAGAAAGGTCTCGGCCAGCTGCGTGTCGTCGATCTTGCGGGCGACATGCGAGCAGGGTCCATAGAAGTTGCTGAGCTCCGTACCACGCCAGCACGCCAGAATCAGGCTGCCGGGCGGCGCAAGCTTGAGCGCCGTCGGCACGCTGACCAGCCGGGCACCCGGGACGCGCTGCTCGGTGAGCAGCCGTGTGGGATCGAGCTCAACGTGGTTGTCGGTGCGCTGAAAGTCCAGCGCCCACACGTTCTGGGTGGGCCGCATCATGCAGGCGCCCAGGGACAGCATCAGTGCGGCACCCAGGGGCGCCATCAAGATCCGTCTGCCGGATTCTCGGGCGTTCACACCTCAGTCTATGAGTCGGCTTTACCATGCAATGGTGACCCTGTTCGCCGACCATCTTCATACAGCCATCAGGGCCGCGCGTGCGGCCGGCGCCATTCACCTTGCCTATGCTGGCCGCGCCTTTGGAGTGCGCAGCAAGACGACGCTGGGCGACCTCGTGACCGAGGTGGATACGCTCGCCGAAGCGGAAATCCGCCGCCTGTTGCTGGCAGACTTTCCCGAGCATGCCATTCTCGGCGAAGAGGAAGGCCTGGTCGGTGAAATCCGGGAAGCCCGCTGGGTGGTCGATCCACTGGACGGCACCGTGAATTACGCCCACGGCTTTCCGGTGTACTGCGTCTCGATCGGCTTCGAGCAGCACGGCGAGCGGATGGTCGGCGTAGTGTACGACCCGACGCGCGACGAGCTGTTTACGGCCGTGAAAGGAGAAGGCGCCTTTCTGAACGGCCAGCAGATTCAGGTCTCCACTACCGAGCCCCTGGCCACTCCGGCCCTGCTTGCCACCGGCTTTCCCTACAACGTGGCTCAGGACGCGCGCAACCTGGATCTCCTGCGGCGGGCGCTGGCCCTCGGTCTGCCGGTGCGCCGTGCGGGAGCAGCGGCTTTGGACCTGTGTTACGTGGCCTGTGGCCGGTTTGACGGGTACTGGGAGTTCGGTTTGAAGCCCTGGGACGCGGCGGCGGGCAGTTTGATCGTCGAGGAAGCTGGTGGGCGTGTGAGTGACGGTCAGGGTCGCCCCACTCCCTACGGACCGATGATCGTCGCTTCCAACAAAGTGCTGCACGAGGAACTTTTGGGCATGCTACGGTAAGGGCACCTTGCCAGGCCTCCTTATTGCGCTGCTGGTGCTGCTGAACGTCGGTGGCATCATCACCGTGATCGTCAATCTGGGGCAGGGCAATCCTCGCTGGGTCACCGACCTGATCGCGGTCGGAGTGTTGGATCTCGTGGGGTTCTACCTGTTGCGCATTGCGCGCCAGTAAAGCAGGAAGAAGCAAAGCGGAGCGGCGACAGGTCAGGTCAGCGCGCAGGCATTTTTGCAAACGTCCGCCCGGTGAGACGGCAGGTCCCACCTCTATACTCGGGCGCATGACGCGCTTTCGCGCTTACACGCCCGCCGAGTACACGTTCCCCCTGCCCGAAGGACACCGTTTCCCGCTGTACAAGTACGCCGGGGTGGCGCTGCAACTGCAGGGTCAGCTGCCGATTCTGCCGGCACCGGCGCTGGAGTGGGAGCTGGCCGAGGCCGTGCATGATCGTGGGTACCTTGACCGCTGGCGTGCCGGCGAGGTGTCGCGTGACGAGGTCAGGGTGTTCGGCTTGCCCTGGAGCCCTGAAGTGGTGGAGCGCGCGCGCCGCGCTTCGGGCGCGACCGTCGTGGCGCTGCGGGACGCCTTGCGCAGTGGCTGGGGCGTCAATCTGTCCGGCGGGACCCACCACGCCTTTTTCGACCGGGCCGAAGGGTTTTCGTTGCTCAACGACGTGGTGATCGCCGTGACGCTGGCCTTGCGTGAAGGCTGGGTGTCGCGCGTAGCGATTGTCGACCTCGACGTTCATCAGGGCAACGGTACGGCCAGCCTGCTGGCGCGTGAGGCGCGGGCGTACACCCTGAGCGTGCACGGCGAGCGCAACTACCCGTTTCGCAAAGAGCGCAGCAGCCTTGATATCGCTCTGGGTGACGGCGTGAGCGACCTGCAATACCTGCACGTGTTGGACACGCAGGTTTTCCCCGCGCTCGATGCCTTTCGCCCCGACCTGCTGGTGTACCTGGCGGGTGTGGACGTGCTGGGAGGAGACCGCTTCGGGCGTTTCGCCCTGACCTTGGAGGGCGCCGACGAGCGCTCGCGCCGGGTATACCGGTGGTGCAAGGCGGCAGGCGTTCCCGCAGTGACGACCATGGCAGGCGGTTACAACCGCGATTTCGCCCTGACCGTCAACGCGCACGCCCGGACGGTCGAGGTGGGCCTTGAAGAATTCTCCTGAGCGAGGGAAGGCACGAACGCCCCTCAGCGCCGCAATCAGTCTCCGCAGGTCATCGGCGCGGCCCGCACGGTCTCAAGCGGGCGCAAGGGCCCGCTGGTACGTCACTGCGAGGCGCATTCCCTGACGGGCCACGATCACGCCTCCCTGAGGAGAGACGAACACCTGCAGCTCCTGCACCGGCAGTGCGGGCGAGCCGGGCAGCACGGCGGTTACCTCGCCCTGATAATCGGCCCGCAGGGTGAGCATCCGCCCCATGACGCTGACCGTCAGGGGTGTTCCCTGATAGGCCAGCAGCACCACCTCGCCTTCGCGGCGCACCTCACTGGCTTCGGACAGCTGCGGGCGCTCGCGGGCCTCACGGAGCCGATCGAGCAGCCGTATGGCGCGGTCTTCCGGGCAGCCCAGCAAGCGGGCGACTTCGCGAAAGGCGCGGGTGGCCTCAGCTTCTCCGCGTTTGGCGAGTCGGGCCAGCAGATTCTCGACGCCCTTGCGGGCAAACGCCAGCAGTGACTCGTGTGTCGCACCGGCATACTTCGCGGCGCTTTGCGGGCCCAGGGCCCCTGCGTCGAGGTGCCCGTCGCGCAGCCACTGCGCGACGCCGCGGGCCAGACGCAGGTGCAGGTACTGGTCGCTGTCCTCGAGCAGGGCGGCGACTGCGTGACCCACGGCCACCAGGGCAGTGAGGCTGGCACCGTGTACCTGCCGCAGGTCCAGCACGAGGTACTCTCCCCTGAGCAGTGCGCGCAGTTCGGCGCCCTCCAGCGGAATGCGGGTGAGGCCGACGCCGTGCTCCTCGCGCCGCAGCGGATACACCGCGCCGCCCACCTGCAACTGCCAGCCTTGAGCGATTTTTTGCCAGCTGATGACCTGCGAATGCCAGCGGATCTCTCCTGACCCGGCCAGGCGCAGGGCCAGCGTGGTCGTGGCGTCCGGCTCGCTCTGGCGACGTGCCGGGTTGTGTGCGAAGAGCAAGTGCTGCAGCACGGGTGGGTGGTCGCCGCTGCCGCCCAGCGACGACGGCAGCAATCCGCTCAGGGTCTCAAAACCCCGGCCGAGCGCTTCACGAATCTGTGCACGCTCGGCCGGCCGACGGGCGGGCGGGGTGAATGCGTCGTGTCCGGCCTTTGGTTTCGGGAAGGGATTGTTGGCCAGCTCCAGCATGACCGAACGGGCCCAGGCCACCGGAGTCAGCGTGTCAGAGCGGTATTCCAGCAACAGGTCGATCAGGGCGCCCAGCACGCCCAGCGCGATCTGTGGATTGCCGAGCGAAACCAGCGGATCGTTTTCCTCGGGAACGTTGTGCCTCAACTGACCGGCTTCCAGGTTGAGGCTGAGAGCGTAGAGCGAGCGCAGGGTGACCAGACCGTTCTCACGACGCCAGTGGGCCGTCAGGCGGGTCAGGTGATCGTCAAGCCGCAGGCGCCACAGTCCTTGCGCCAGCCGCTCGAGCTGCTCGCCTTCCACATCAGGTGGATTGCCGGGTGTCATGTTCCAGTCTTCCAGCGTCCCCGGGGACGCGCCGGGCAGCAGCGCGGCGTCGGGAGGAGCGACGACGGTGTAGTCACGCCACAGCCGGTCGGCATGCCGAAAGCGCCGCTGCAAGGCCGAGTCCAGTGATCCGTAGAGCAGGGCGTCGCGCAGGGCAACCAGCGAGCGGCGGCCGCCGCGAGGGTCCCGGCCGGCCACCACGTCGGCGACCTTGTACTCGTACAGCTCGACCATTTCGACCCAGAACTCCACCTTCGCCAGTATACGGGTGGGAACGACCGGGGACATGGGAAGCGCTCTGGTGAGTCTGCTTGCGGGAAGGTGGCGTGTGCACCTCGTCTGAAGTCTCATAGATGAAAAATTTGTGATGCTACCATGAACGCAACTCGAAGGAGCGCTTCTTGCCAGACGCTGTAGTGTTCACCTCCATGTCCTGTTTGCTTACCACACCACCGGTCGGCGGAATCGCTCAACGCCCGGAGGGACATCGGTGAGCATGGTGTTGCTGGTCGCCCTGTTTCTGGTGAGCGCGCTGTTCTGGGTGCGTCTGCCCGAGCGTGCACTGGGTGCGTTCTGCGCGCTTTCCGTGCTGTTGTGCGCAGTCCTGCTCGCCGTTCTGGGTGACCTTTCGCGTGCTCAGGCGGCGCTGGTGGCGGGCGGGGTCCTGCTGGGAACGGGCTTCGTCGGCAGCGGCCTGACCTTGACGCGTCTGCCCCGTCCAGGGAAGCGCCCGCGCCCAATCAAGACGCAGCGGGCCGTTCCTGTGCTGACCGGCCCGACGACCACCGAAATCCGCCTCAGCGACTACGAGGTGCTTGAACGCATCGGGATCGGGGGCATGGGCAATGTTTACCGCGCACGCCGGCTCAGCGATGCACGGACCGTCGCCCTGAAGGTTCCCCAGGAAAAGTACCTGGCCGACGCCAAGTTCGTGAAACGCTTTTACCGCGAAGCTGAAGTCCTGCGCCGCCTGGCGCATCCCAATATCGTGCGGGTCTTTGATTACAAGGCCGAGGAAGGCGAGCACTACATCGCCATGGAGTACCTCGACGGCGAGACGCTCGAGCAGGTTCTGGAGACCCGCTCGCTTACCTTCGCCGAAAGCGTGCAGGTCGTGCGGGCCCTCGCGGGTGCGCTCGGCCATATTCACGCCCAGAACATCGTGCACCGCGACCTCAAACCGTCCAACGTGATGGTGCTGCGCGGCGCCTTTCGCGCTGGCGAGTTGCGTGAGGGCGGCATCAAGCTGATGGATTTCGGCATCGCGGTCGGCAAGGTGCTGACCCGCCTCACCATGACCGGCGCGCGGGTCGGTACGCCGATTTACATGGCCCCTGAGCAGGCCAAAGGCAACAAGGTCGATGCCCGCAGCGACGTGTACAGCCTGGGTCTGCTGTTTTACGAGATGGTCACCGGGGAGACGGCCTTCAAGGGCAGTTACGAAGCGGTGGTGCACCAGCAGGTCTTCGAGATGCCACGTCCTCCCAAACAGGTGCGCATGGACGTGCCGGGCAAGCTGAGCGAGCTGATTCTGCGCATGATCGACAAGGACCCGGCTGCGCGCCCCTCAGTCGAGGACATTCTCACCGCCATCGACGCGAACCTGCTGCAGGAAGACGACTTCACCGATCCGTGGGCGCTGGCCCTCAGCGTCCAGGAAAAACAGGGAACGCTGCGCCTGCTGGACGTGATGGGCCGTCTGCGCCAGAATCTGGCGGACCTGGGAAGCGAGGGTGGTCTGCCGGCGGCGCCGCTCGCCCTGACCAGCGACGCACGCGGTCACCTGTATGCCAGCGTGCTGGCGTACCGGGCCGGCGCGCAGGTCCCCAGCATGATCTACCAACTCGATCAGGGCGGCCGGCGTGTGGCCCACTTCGGTCGGTACGGTATGGGTGAAGGCGAACTGCTGCAGCCAATTTCGATGTGCAGCACCGCTGAGAAGCTGTACGTGCTGGACGCCGAGACCTGCTTCGTCTCGGTCTACAGCCACAGCGGCCAGTATCACGGCCGCTTTGGCGGGCGAGGCTCGGGCCGTGGCCGTTTCGAGAAGCCGCTGACCATCGCGGCCAGCCGGAACGGTGACATTTTTGTTCTGGACGTCGGCAGCCGTGAAGTCCAGCGCCTGTCCGGTGATGGCCGTTATCTCTCCCGACTGGCGTTCAAGCTCGACCGCACCAGCGACGTGCTGCGACCGCTCGACGGTCTGGCCCTCGATTCCCAGGGTGCGGTCTACATTGCCGACGCCCAGGCCTCCAAGATCCGGCGGATCGAGCAGGATGGCAAGACCGGTGCGGTTTTTCCCATTGACGCCTCGCAGGGTGAAGCGACAGAGGCGCCCTGGCTGATCGGAATCGATGATCAGGGCACGCTGTTTTGCATTCGTCAGGGCGCGCAGACGTTGCGCCGCTTTTCGCCCGAGGGAAAACTGCTCGCGACCATCGATACGTATTCGCCGGTACTGGCCATGACGTTGCTCGAACGGGGCAAGGTACTGGCGTAGCGCTCCTTGGCGGCCGGCTTTCGGTTTCTTGTCCCGTGGCTGAGCGCTTTTACGCGATGCGCGCCCCGACATACTCGCGCTCGCCGCTCAGCATGCGCTGCAGCGCTGCGGCATCTCGCGGGAATTCCTTGCCGCGATTGATGAAGTGCGTGGTGTAGCGGCCCACCTCGAAGTGTTCGATCAGATAATTCAGGGCTTTCTGAACGTCGAACTCCTTGCCGGAGAAGACGTCGACCCGGAGAAACGCGTGTTCGGGAAAGGTGTGGAGCGAGATGTGCGATCCGGCGATCACCACCACGCCACTGACACCGCTGTCCTCCGGACCTGAGCCCTCATGCTGCTGCACCACGGGCTCGGACAGCTGACCCAGGCCGAGCTGTGCGCTGAGCTCCGAGAGCACCGTGCGGATCAGCGTTTCGTCGCGCAGCGCGTCCGTGCTGGCATGGTAGCCGTCGATCATCAAGTGCGGTCCAAAACCAAACAGTTCCACGTTCAGTGACCTCCCGAGCCATCCGAGTATCCAGTTTCCGATTCCGCTCGTCCGGGTGCTCACGCCATCATCGCGCAACACCTGCCGCGCCCCGGCGGGTACAAGAGCGAATGCTAGCGTCAGGCGCTTTTGGCGTCAACAAGATCGCTGCCCCACGGCGGTCGGGTGATTGCAGGCTATGCCGGAATTCATCATCGGCCTGCGCTACAGTCGCTCTTTTCCTCCGGGGCCTGGGGCAGTGTGTCGGGCATTCTCTGATGCTATTCTGTGGAGCGGATAAAACGCGCGAATGCCGAGTTTTAAGGGATCCGGGCGATAAGGAGGAATTGGATGTACCGAGGCAGAGAGGGGCAGTGGGCCTTTTATCTCCACCGCCTGTCCGGACTGGCCATCCTGGCCTATCTACTTATTCACGTGCTCAGCATTTCACTGTTCATGCTCGGTGAAGACGCCTACATGGCGCTCCACACCGTGTACGAAATCCCGATTTTCTCGATCGGCCTGATTTTCGTGACAGCAGGCGTGCTGTACCACTCGATCAACGGACTGCGCATCGTCATCATGGATTTCACGGGGCGCGGGCTCGCCTACCAGCGTCAGCTGTGGTACGTCACGCTGTTCCTGACGTTGCTGGGCAGCGCCTACGCGGCCTACGTCGTCGGGTTGCGCCTGCTGGGAGGACATGGATGACACGCGCCAAAACCTTCCAGGATGCCAAGAACCAGGCGCACACCAACGCCGAGCTGAACTGGTGGATCTTCATGCGGGTCAGTGGCCTGATCCTGGTGTTCCTGGTGCTGGGTCACATCTACATGACCTTCCTGCAGGTCAGCGAGGCCGACGCGACCTTCGACGCGGTGGTGTACAAGCTTTCGCAACCGGTCTGGAAGCTCTATGACTGGCTGCTGCTGAGCCTGGCGCTGTTGCACGGCGTCAACGGTGCGCGCTACTCGATCGAGGATTACGTGCGCAACCGGCCCAACCGCTTTTGGGTCAAGACCATCTTCTACACGGTCGTGGCGATCATCTTCGTGATCGGTTCGATCGGCCTGTTCACCATCTCGCCCGAGTTCGCGGGACCTCAGTAAAGGAGCGCGCATGCACCATCGCTACGATGTCCTCGTGGTGGGCGCGGGCGGCTCGGGCCTGATGTCGGCCCTGTACGCCAGCAAGAACAAAAATGTCTCTGTCGCCGTGATCAGCAAGCTCTACCCGACCCGCAGCCACACCGGCGCGGCGCAGGGTGGGGTGGGCGCCGCCCTTGGCAACGTCAGTGAGGATCACTGGGAATGGCACATGTTCGACACCGTCAAGGGTGGCGACTACCTGACCGACCAGGACGCGGCCGAGGTGTTTTCCAAGGACGTGATCGAGGCCGTCTACGAACTCGAGCACATGGGACTGCCTTTCTCACGCCTGCCCAACGGCAAGATCGCCCAGCGCAAGTTCGGCGGTCACACCAAGGAATTCGGCAAGGCCCCCGTCGAGCGTGCCTGCTACGCCGTGGACCGCACCGGTCACATGATCCTGCAGACGCTCTACCAGCAGAGCGTCAAGAGCGGCGTGACCTTTTTCAACGAGTACCAGGTGCTCGATTTGATCATCGAGGAAGGCATCTGCCGTGGTGTGGTCGCCTACGACATCGCCACGGGCGAGGTGCATACCTTCCATGCCAAGGCCGTGGTGCTCGCGGCAGGTGGCTATGGCCGCGCCTTCAAGGTCACCAGCAATGCCCAGACCCTTACGGGCGACCTGATGAGCATCTACTACCGCAAGGGGCTGCCCCTGGAGGATCTGGAGTTCTATCAGTTCCATCCCACTGGCATTGCCAAGATGGGCATCCTGATCACCGAGGGCGCGCGCGGTGAGGGTGGCATTCTGCGCAATGACAGCGGCGAGCGTTTCATGGAGCGCTACGCGCCGACCATCAAGGACCTCGCGCCGCGTGACATGGTCAGCCGCGCGATCTACATGGAAATTCGCGAGGGGCGCGGTCTTGGCAAGGACAAGGACTACGTCCACCTGGATTTGACCCACCTGCCGAGGGAAATCATCGAAGGACGCCTGCCGGACATCACCGACTTCGCGCGCACCTACCTGGGCGTGGACCCCGTGCTGGCCCCCGTGCCAATTCAGCCCACCGCGCACTACGCCATGGGCGGTATCCCCACCACCATCGACGGTGAGTGCCTCGCCAGCAGCACCGACATCGTGCGCGGCCTCTACGCCGCCGGCGAGGTCGCCTGCGTGAGCCTGCACGGTGCCAACCGCCTTGGGACCAACAGCCTGGGTGACCTGATTGTGTTCGGACGGCGGGCAGGTGTGGCCGCCGCAAAGTACGCCGCCGAGGTGGGCTACGAGGAACTGCCTGCTCGCGCCGACAACTTCGCGACCGCCGAGATCGAGCGTCTGCGCAGTGGCAGTGGCACCGAAAATGCAGCGCGTATCCGCAAGGAACTGCAGGAAACCATGATGGACAACGTCTCGGTGTTCCGCACCGACGAGACGATGAGCACCCAGATGGAAATCCTGCGCGAGCTGCAGGCGCGCTACAAGAACGTGAGCGTGACCGACACCGGCTTGAGGTACAACACCGAGCTGACCGAGGCGCTGGAAGTTGGTTACCTGCTCGACGTGTCCGAAGCCATGACGGCCAGCGCCCTGAACCGCAGGGAATCCCGTGGTGCCCACGCCCGTGAGGATTACCCGGACCGTGACGACGACAACTGGCTCAAGCACACCATGGCCTACCGCAACATGAACGTGCCCGGCAAAGTGAACATCGGGTACAAGGACGTGGTGCTCGGCCGCTTCGAGCCCAAGCCGCGCGTGTACTGAGCGGCTTTACCGGAGTTTGTTACGCTGGCAGCGCTGCGCTGCGCCTGAACGCTCTAGCATGATGGTGGGAACACCCACACCCTCCATCCTCACCTCGAAGTGTTCTCCGCGAGGAGTTTGAATGCACGTCAACCTGAAAATTCACCGTTTCCATCCCGAACAGGACAAAAAGGCCCACTGGGAAACCTACAAGGTCGAGTGCGAACCGGGCGACCGGGTGCTGGACCTGCTCAACCACATCAAGTGGTACGTCGACCCGACCCTGACTTACCGCCGCTCTTGCGCGCACGGCATCTGTGGCAGCGACGCGATGCTGATCAACGGGCGCAACCGTCTTGCCTGCAAGATCCTCATCAAGGACCTCGCCAAGGACGGCGGTACCATCACCGTTGAGCCCATCCGTGGCCTGAAAGTCGAGAAGGACCTGCTGGTCGACATGGAGCCTTTTTTTGAGAGCTACCGCGCCGTGCTGCCGTTCTTTATCAACGACGATCCGGTTCCGGCGGGTGAGCGCCTGCAGACCCAGGAAGACCGCGAGCGTTTCGACCAGGGCACCAAGTGCATCCTGTGCGCGGCGTGCACGACTTCCTGCCCGATCTTCTGGGTCAACGGCCGTTACCTGGGTCCGGCCAGCATCGTGCAGGCCCACCGCTTCATCTTCGACAGCCGTGACAAGGGCACCTCTGAGCGGCTGAACATCCTCAACCAGAACACCGGCGTGTGGCGTTGCCGCACGGCCTACAACTGCACCGAGGCGTGCCCGCGTGAAATTCCCGTCACCCAGCTGATCGAGGAAGTCAAACGCGCGGTAATGTACCAGCAAGTGTAAGTACGATTAACTGGCCGATTCCCGGACGGGCAGGCCGCACTGCCTGCAAAGGTCACCAGCAAGTGTAAGCACGAAAATCGGCTGATCTTCGAACGACCGGGTCGAGCAGAGAAAACAGGAAGGCTTTATGCCTTCCTGTTTTCTTTACTGCTAGAACTGGATAGTATAGCGCGCGTTGGCCCCGTCCGTGCATTCACCGTTGCCATTGTTGTTGTGATCAACCACGAAACGGCAGGTGATGACCTGACTTCCGTTGCGCACCACGAGGCTGCCGTCGCGCAGGTTCGAGGCGCGCGTGCCCACCGAGAAGAAGTACCCGGGGGGCGCCACGTTTGAAAAGGAGACACCCGCGCTGACGCCGACACGCGGTGGCGCGTCCGAAGAGGCCAAAACGTTGTATTCGCCCTGATACGCGTTCTGAGCGAACTCGATGCGCGCGGTGTTCCTGCCGGCGACCGTACCGTAGCCGCCGAGCAGAAGGCGGCCTTCTTCGCCGCTGGTGACGTTGACAATCTTCCCGACTTTGTTGGGGTTGACCTGATTGGGTGCGCAGGCGGCAAGCGAAACAAGCCCCAGGGACAGTAACAGCAGGCGATTCATGACAGACCTCCGTCGGAATACATGTGGATACCTCAGGGTAGCGCGGCTGAAGACAGCCAACCTGAGAGCTTTACTGAGGGCTCGTTGTCACAGTTTCTGCGTCTGTGCGTGGGAAATCACCTCGTGGATTTCAAGGATGTTCGGACTGCTGAAGGCCTCACGCGGCAGGCTTCCCGAGCGGGCATGACCCTGGTGAAAGGCGTCGGACTGCGTCCAGCCCTCGAAGGCCTCGCGGCTTTCCCACAAGGTCAGCACGATATAAGGTTCACCACTTTTGGTGGGTCGCAGAACGAAGTTGCTGAGAAAGCCTGGCATCTGGTCGACCAGACCCGCGCGTTCCCGGAAACGCGCTTCGAAGGCTTCAGCGAAGTCAGGGTTGACGTAGATGCGGTTTGCGACGGTGATCATGATGTGAGGGTAGAGCCTGAGGCGGGGAATGTGGAGGATTCTCTACACACTCCCCGCCTCGGGTGAGATTTACTTGAAGCTGGCTTCTTTGGCGTCCGGCGACACCACGAAGCGCAGGAACTGACCGCGCGAGGCGTGCTGGCCGACGCCACAGACCAGCAGGTACTCGCCCGCTTTGCTGGCCCGGAAACGCACGGTCTGTACTGCGTCACCCGCGCTGGACACCTTGCTCGAAGCGCCCGGGAAGGCAGGGGTCAGTCGTGCGGGCAGCTTGTCGCCCGCGACGAGAATGACACTGTGTGGCATGGCGCCCGCGTTGCTGTATTTCAGCTCGACGCGCCAGCCGAGCGGGACGGTGAAGGTTTTTTCGCCCTTGGCGGCACCGTTGAAGTTGAGCCCGCCGTTGGCGTCTCCCTGACCGGCCACGACGGTCAGCACGGCGGTCTTGCGCACCGCGTCGTTCACGACAACTTGTGGCGCGGCGGGGGCAGCGGGGGCAGCCGGAGCGGTGGCAGGAGCAGTGGACGCAGCCGGGGCGGCAGGAGTTGCCGTGGCCGGGGTTTGCGAAGTCGCTCCGGCCTGTGCCTGCGGTCCGTAGTGGGTGGCGAGGTACGTGGCAATCTGCTGCACCTCGGCGTCGCTGACCTGGGCACCGTATCCCTGCATGCGCTTCACGGTCGCAGTCCACCGGGCAAGGTCGTACTGTTTGCTGGTGACGCGTGCCAGGTCGTGGCAGGCCTGGCACTTGCCCTGCACCAGGTCACGCCCGGGACCGGCAGGAAGCTCCTGAGCGAAGGCGTTGGTGGTGATGGCCAGCAGCACGAGTGCGAAATTCCGGCGAAGACCCTGTTTCATGATGCACTCCTTGAAAGCGTGACGAAACGCGGTGAAAGTCGAGCTAGCTTCAGTGCGAAGTGAACTGTTATAAGCCTATCAGGCCGAGCGCCGCCGTAGAGCGTAGCTCGGGCAGATAAGGCTGCAGCACGCTGGCATTGCGCGCGTTGGGTGGGCGTACCACCTGATTGAAGCTGGGCAGCTGGCCGCTTTGCAGCGCGCGTGCGGCGGCGCCCAGGTCAAGCTCGGGAACGCCCAGCGCGCCGTTGACTTCACGGCGGATGGTGGCGTACTGACCTTCGCTCAGCTCTTCACGAGTCAGCGCGTCTTGCTGGGCACGGCGGGCGCGGCCGATAAAGCCGCCAGCGTCACGCAGGACGCCCAGGATTTCCAGGGTGCCGGGGGGCTGCCCGGCGGCAAACTCCTGATAGGTGTTCTGCAGGCGCTCGAAGTCCTGACCGAGCGCTTCGCGGACGCTGCGGCGCACCCGCACGAACTGCTGAACCTGCGCGCTTGTCAGCCGTACCTCGTCGCGCGCCGGAGGAACGCTGCTCTGGGGGGGAGGATTCTGGTTGCTGCTTGCGTTCTGGTTGGGTTGCCCGGTGAATGGAACGGTGAAGGCGTTGAAGTTCTGCAAGAACGCCTGCGCCGGACGCCATACCAGAAAATACCCGGCGAGTCCCAGCACCAGCGCCATCAGCAGGGCGCCTCCCAGACAACCGGCCATCGCATTTCGGATCATGCCTTCATTGTGAAGGGAAACAGGAGCGTGGCGCTGAGCCCAGGATGTGGGAGCGTTCCTCAGGCGTGCGGCCAGCGCTGCAC
Organism: Deinococcus peraridilitoris DSM 19664; assembly: GCF_000317835.1. Classification (NCBI taxonomy): domain Bacteria; kingdom Thermotogati; phylum Deinococcota; class Deinococci; order Deinococcales; family Deinococcaceae; genus Deinococcus; species Deinococcus peraridilitoris. The sequence continues at coordinate 2,874,650 of NC_019793.1, forward strand.
GATCAGCGCCCGGCCCACACCGACACTCAGCAGCGCCGTGTTCCCGGCGGCCTCGTTGGAGACCGTCCAGCCGGAGCCTGCCGGAACGTCAACGCCCGCAAGAGGCCAGCGCACGCCCTGAATTCGCAAGCCGCGCAAGTCGTCGAGGGCCAGGACACTCAGCAGCTGACCGGGATAGGTCGCCAGCGTGCAAGGCGGACCGGGCAGCAGCGGACGGGCCGATTCGTCGCCGCTGTGAAGCCGCACGGCGAGGCCCGCCTGCGACGTCCGCACACTCAGCAGGGCCAAAGCCAGCGTGTGGTCGAAGCGTCCACCGAATGCACCCCACACGGTCACCTCCGAAGCGCCACGCTCCCGGGCGACGTGCAGTGCCAGTTCGGTGTCGGTGAAATCCTTGTCGCGTGCCACCGGTTGACGGGGAATGTGCGTGAAGCGAGGGTCGGTGGGGAGGCTGGAGTCGAAATCACCCACCCAGAGGTGGGGCGTGACCTGCAGCATCTGGGCGTGCTCGATGCCTCCATCGGCAGCCACGACCAGGGCGGGCGGCACGGCGCGCAGCCGCATGAGTTCGGGCGTGGCGACCAGGCGGCCTCCCGCCAGAATCCAGACCTTCACGCCGGTTCGTGCGCTTTCGGTTCGTGCGCTTCTCGAAGGGAAGGCAGCTCTTCGTAGAGAAACGCTTCGTCGAAGGCAAGCGGGGACAGACCGGACATCGTGGACCGTTGTATCACGCCTGACCGCCCGGGGGGTCGGCGAGGTCGTCGGGCAGCAGACGACAGGCTTCCTGGCGCACCCGCAGGCGCACAAAGGCCCGGTCGAACGTCAGGCTTCGCTGCGCCTCGCGGGCACTGAGGTGCAGCTGCAGCTCGCCCCAGTCATGGGATACCCGCAGGCGCACGCCACTGTCGCCTGGGCGCGCTTCGGACACGGGATAGGGCTCACCCGCGTCGAGTTCGATGGCTTCCTCGGGAACCAGCAGCACCTCGCGGCCACGAGGCAGCAGGTTGCGGTGCCCCAGAAATGCTGCCGCCCAGGCGCTATGTGGCCGGGCATGGACGTCGGCGGTCCTTCCCGACTGCACGATGCGCCCGGCGCGCATCAGGGCCATGTGGTTCGAAAGCGCGAGCGCTTCGCGCTGATCGTGGGTGACCAGCAGCACGCTGGCGTCCAGCCGCGCGAACAGCGCGCGCAGCTCCAGTTGCAGTTCGCCGCGCAGGCGCTCGTCGAGGTTGGAAAGAGGCTCGTCGAGCAACAGCAGGCGGGGCCGGGGCGCCAGGGCCCGTGCCAGGGCCACCCGTTGCTGCTGGCCGCCGGACAGCTCCGAGACGCGCCGCCTCTCCAGCTGTGCCAGGCTCACCAGGGCGAGGGCCGCACGGGCGCGCGTGTGTGCTTCATGACGCGGGAGACCGCGCGCCCGCGGACCGTAGGCGGCGTTTCCCAGCACGCTGAGGTGCGGAAACAGTGCATACTCCTGAAACACCAGCGAAAGGTCGCGCCGCTCGGGAGGCGCGTTGGTGACGTCACGGCCGTCCATCACGATGTGTCCGGCGTCCGGGTGTTCGAGTCCGGCCACCAGTCGCAGCAGGGTGCTTTTCCCGCAGCCGCTCGGCCCGAGCAGTGCGAGGGTTTCACCCCCTGGAAGCGACAGTGAGACGCCCTGCAGGGCCCGCACACCGCCGTAGTGCTTGTGGACTTCTCGCACGTCCAGGGCGAGCGCGCTCACGCCACTTCCCCTTTGCCGCCCAGCAGCGTGAAGCTCGCCAGCGATAGCCCCATCAGCAGCGTCGCGAGCGCGCACGCTTCGCCGAGGTTGAGCGCTCCCGGGCGCGCGAGGCGTTCGGCAATGCCAATGCTGAGGGTCGCCCATTCGGGCCGCGAAAGGACCAGTGTCGCGGCAAACTCTCCCAGTACCGTTGCCAGCGCCAGGGCGGCCCCGCCGCGCAGGGCTGGTGCCACCAGCGGAAGCGCCACCGTTCGCCAGGCGCGTGGCGAAGAGCTGCCCAGACTCCGTGCCGCCTCAAGCAGCTGCACGGGCAGCGCACGCAACGCGGGCAGCAGGCTGCGCGTGACGAGCGGCGCGGCCAGCAGGACGTAGGCGGCCAGCAGCAGTGGCAATTCGGCGCGCAGCCGTGGGTACAGGAGCAGATACCCGACGGCCAGGCTGATCGGGGAGACCATCAGGGGCAGCAGCGACAACAGATCGAGCAGGCGTGAACGGGCGCGCCAGGTTCCCAGCGCGTGCAGACCGCCGAAAAACAGCGCGCCCGCCAGGGCCACGAAGGCAAAGGTCAGGGTGTTGCGCAGCATCAGGCTCAGGCTGGGTTCGTGCTCACGAAACAGTCCGCGCCAGAAAACCGAGGTGAAGCCGTCCATGCCCACGAAGGAGCGCACGGCCACGGCCAGCAGCGGGCCGAAGCACACCGCGAGCGTCACGAGCAGCAACGCGGCGAGCAGCAACGCGACGCTTCCGCGCGCCCTCGGCAACGTCTGACGGCCTGGCTGCAGGGCCACGCTGCGGGCGGCCAGCCACAGGTACGCGCTCGTGGCGAGAATGGTCACCAGCAGCTGCACGCCGACCAGCGCTCCCGCGTCGGCGAGACGCAGCTCATAGGCGGTGAGGGTGTAGATTTCGACTTCGAGCGTGGCGTACTTGCTGCCCCCCAGCAGAAACGGCAAACCGAAACTGAGGGCGCTGTACAAAAACACCAGGGTGGCCCCGGCCAGCAGTCCGGGAAGCGCGAGCGGCAGCGCGACTGACAGGGCCGCGCGCAGGGGCGACTGGCCCAGGGTGCGGGCGGCGGCGATCAGGTTGGGGGGAACACGCGCGAAGCCGGCGTATGACAGCCGCACCATCAAGGGCAAGTTGAAAAACAGGTTGCCGAGAATCACGATGGCGGCGCTTTCGGTCAGGTCGAGCCCGCTGTAGCCGCGCGGCCCGAACAGCGCGAGCAGCCCCATGGCGGCCACGAGGGTGGGTGTGACGAACGGCAGCAGCAGCGCACGCAGAATGGACGCCTTGAAGGGCACGTCAAAACGCGAGAGCAGGTACGCCAGCGGCACACCCAGCAGGGCCGCGAGCGCCGAAGTGCCCACTGCCTGGCGCAGCGTCCAGGCCAGCCGCTCCTGGTAATACGGTTCGCTCCAGGCGTGCCAGGCCACGCCGCCCTCCTGCAGCAGGCGTCCCAGCGGCAGCACCAGAAAGGCCGCCAGCAGGACAAGGGCCGGCGTCGCCAGCCCCCATCCCAGCAGGGTGGCCCGGCGCGGCGCCCTGGGGTTCACCGGACTTTAGCGCCCCCGCACGACGAGGCGCGTCCAGGTATCCGTCCAGATTTGTGCGTTCATGCGAATCTCGGCTGCTCCCAGGGCTGTCACACCCTGAGGCGTCTGGGCGTGCTGGTACACCGGGTCGAGCTTGACCCCTTCACGCGCCGGGTAGACCCACATGCGCGTCGGAAAATCGGCCTGCACCTCCGGGGAGAGCATGAAGTCCACGAACCGGCGTGCCAGTTCGCGCTGCTTGGTGCCCTTCAGGATGCCCACACCTTCGAGCTGCAAAAAGGTGCTGCCCGGCAGGAACAGGTTGGCGGTGGGGCTCTCGGTGATTTTCTTCTCGCTGTAAAACACCTCGGCGGCGGGGCTGGAGGCGTAACTCACGACGATGGGATATTTGCCGCCCGCTCGGGTGAACTCGGTGTAGTACGCGTCGTTCCAGCCGCGGGTGACTTTCAGGCCGTTGTCTTTCATGGCCTTCCACCAGGTCCAGGCTTTTTCGGGACCGAAGTGCTTGACCGTGGCAAGCAAAAAGGCCAGACCAGGGCTCGACGTGGCAGGATTCTGCACGGCCAGCATGCCCTGGTACTCGGGCTTCGTGAGGTCATCGAGGCTTTTCGGCAAGGCCAGCTTGTTTTTTTCGAAGTAAGCCTTGTCGTAATTGAGGGCGACGTAACCGTAGTCGACGGTGTTGAGCAGCCCGTCGGAGGTCAGCGTGAGGCGCGCGGGAACGTTCTTGGCCTGCGGGCTCTTGTACGGTTCCAGGATGCCCGCCGCCCGCGCCTTGCCGAGCAGGGTGTTGTCGATGCCGTACACGACATCGGCAATGGGCGCCTCCTTGGTCAGGATCAGCTTGTTGACCATTGCGCCCGTGTCTCCGCCCTTGATCAGGCGGACCTTGGTGTTGTGGGCCGCTTCGAACTGGGCGAGAAGCTTCTTGTCGACGCTGAAGGAGTCGTGTGTGATGACACTCAGTTCGGCGGCGAGGGCCTGAGAAGCCAGACCGCTCAGCAGAAAGGTGGAAACCAAAATTCGCAGCATAAGAAAGCCCCCTTGCGTCCGCTCGGGGAAGGGTAGAGCAACGTGCGTCCGCCGATGGGTTCACGGCGCGGTCACGCTCCCTCCGCCAGCATGAACTGGATCAGGTTCCTGGGGTATTTCTCAGTCCCGCATGAGCGCGGGACACCCCCGGTGACGCCCCAGGAGTATAGCTCAGCTGCGGTCGGTGCAGTGTGCGGCGGCCACCCGCCGCACAAGGTGCCTGGGTCCTATCTTTACCAAGTGAAATATTTTCAAATGGAAGTATGTCATCTACCGCTCCCGAACTGCTCGACATGACCCGCCTGCTGATCCGCCTCGGTCGACTGCTGCACAATGAAATCGACGAACCGCTGCAAGAATCGCTCGGCCTCGGCATCAAGGAACTGCTGGTGCTGATCAGCATCAGCGAAGGCCAAACCAGCCCCGGGGTCATCGCCGCGCGCCAGTATCTTCCGGCAGCGACTGTCACGCGCCTGATCACCCGATTGCAGGAGCACGGTTTTCTGGAGCGCCAAAGCGATCCCGACGATCTGCGGCGTTTCCGGCTGGTGCTCACCGGGCGGGGAACGGCGGCGCTGCAGCGCCGCCGTGACGAAACCCGGCGTGTCCTGGCTGCCCGCTACGCTCACCTGCCACCCGAGGTGGTCGCGCAAGCCGTGGAGGCGCTGCGCGCGCTGGAAGGGCACCTGCAAGGCGAGGTCGCCCGTGTCTGACCTGTCACCCCGCGACAAGCGACTGGCTTTCTTTGGCGTGCTGACCGTGCTGTTTCTGGCCTCGCTCAACCTGACGGTCGTCGGTACGGCCATGCCGCGCGTAATTTCCGATCTCGGGGGTTTTGATCTGTACGCCTGGGCATTCACCGCGTACGCGCTCACCTCCACCCTGATCATTCCCCTCGTCGGCACGCTGAGCGACAACATCGGCCGCCGCCCGGTGCTGCTGAGCGGCATCGTGATCTTCTCGCTGGGCTCGGTGCTGATCGGCGTTTCGCAGAGCATGGAGCAGCTTATTGCCTTTCGCGCCTTGCAGGGGCTGGGCAGCGGCGCCCTGATGAGCATGGCCTTTGTGACCATCGGCGACATCTTCACCCCGATCGAGCGAGGCCGGTACCAGGGCTACACCGGCGCCGTGTGGGGCATTTCGAGCATCGTCGGACCGCTGGTCGGCGGATTCCTGACCGACCACCTGGGCTGGCGGTGGGTGTTTTTCGTCAATCTGCCCTTCGCGGTGCTGGCCTTTGTGATCATTGCGCGCTTCATTCAGGCCCGGCGCGCCAGCACCCCACGCGCGCTCGACCTGCCGGGCTCCGCCCTGCTGGTGCTGTGTGTCACGCCGCTGCTGCTCGCCCTGAGCTGGGGCGGAAGCGCGTACCCCTGGACTTCTGCGGTCATGCTGGGCCTGCTGGCCTCCGCGCTGACCTTCGGGGTGGCCTTCGCGTGGCGCCAGTTGCGCGCAACCCATCCCATCATCGACCTGCAACTGCTGCGCAACCGCACCTTCGCGGTGGCCAACGTCACCGGCTTTCTCACCACCGCCGGACTCAACGCGGCCATCCTCTACCTGCCCCTCTACATGCAAGGCGTGCGTGGCAGCTCTGCCAGCGGATCAGGAGCGGTGCTGGCGCCCCTGATGCTGGGACTGGTGCTGACCAGCACCATCGCCGGTCAGCTGGTATCGCGCTCAGGCCGCTACAAGACGCTGGTGGTCATTGGGGTGGCCTGCACCACCGTGGCGCTGTATCTCACCAGCCGCCTGGGCGTGGACACGCCCACGTGGCAGGCCACCCTTGTGATGGTGCTGCTGGGCCTGGGTATGGGTCCGGTCAATTCGCTGCTGACCCTAGCCGTGCAGAACGCCACCCCCGCAGAGCAACTCGGCATGGTCACGAGCGCCAACCAGTTCTTCCGGCAGATCGGCGGTACGCTGGCCGTGGCGGTGTTCGGCACCCTGATGACCGCCCACCTCACCCACGACCTGAAAGACCATCTGCCGTCCGCGGCGAGCCGTCTGCCCGCACAGCTGCAAGACGAAGTGGCCAGTCCGCAGCTGTTGACCAGCCCTGATCAGCTTTCGCGTCTGCAGGGGCAAATCGAGGCCGTTGGCGGTCATCAACTGGTCGAGGGCGTCCTGCGCGGACTGCGCGAAGTGCTGTCGCTGGCCCTTTCCGAAATTTTCCTGCTGTCCGCCGCGCTGAGCCTGATCAGCCTGCTGGTCGTGCTGGGCCTGCCCGAGGTGCGGCTGCAGGGAAGTCCTCGCCGGACCCGTAAAGCCCGCCTGACCGAGGCGGCCTCCACGGACTGAGCGGGCGCGTGACCGACGCTCAGCCCGGCTTGGGGAGCGAAAAACCAAAGGTCGCTCCTTCTTCCGGGCGTCCTTCGGCCCAGACCTGCCCGCCGTGCCGGTGAACGATGCGCCGGACGTTGGCGAGGCCCACCCCGGTGCCCTCGAATTCTTCCTGGCGGTGCAGGCGCTGAAACACTCCAAAGAGCTTGCTGCCGTGTGCAGGGTCGAAGCCCACCCCGTTGTCGCGCACGAAGATGGCCCAGCCGTGTTCGTGCTCCTCGGCCCACACGTCGATTCGCGACACCTCGCGTGTTCGGCTGTACTTGAGCGCGTTCGAGATCAGGTTGACCAGCACCTGGTGCAGGGTCTGACGGTCGCCTTGCACCTCGGGAAGACCGCTGACTTTCCAGTTCACCTGCCGTCCGGCCAAATCTGCCTCGCACTCCTGGCGCACGTGTTCCATCAGTTCTGCCAGATTCACCGTTTCCAGGCGCAACGGCAGGCGTGAGGTGCGCGATAATTCCAGCATTGCGTCGATCAGGCTGTTCATGCGTCCCGCTGCGCCCTCCACCACCGAGAGGTACTTCTCGGTTTTGCGGTCGAGTCCGGCGCCCAGCGCCTGGCGAAGCAGGCTGCTAAAGCCCGTGATGTGCCGCACGGGGGTGCGCAGGTCGTGCGACACCGAGTAGGCAAAGGCCTCCAGTTCCTCGTTGGCGGCCTGCAGCTGGGCTTGCTGGGTCTGAAGCTCGCGGACTGCCTCGGCACGCTCCAGGGCCAGACCGAGGTTGCGCACGGCGGTTTCCAGCACTGTCCGGTCGGTCGGCGTCCAGTGGCGCTCTTGGAACAGACCCACGCAGAACAGGCCGACCATGTTACCGCCGATCTCGAGCGGCAGGATCGCGCGGGCCTGCACGTGCCCCATCAAGTCGCGTGGAGCCTCGGCCGTTTCCGGGAAGGAGTCCTGATACCAGGGGCGTCGGGCGGCCCACGAGGTCCCCAGGCCGAGTGCCTCGCGCGGCAGCCCGGCGTTCACCATCGCCTGCAGCGGCCCGGAGCGCAGGTTGCCCGTCTGGGCCTTCGGGTACCACAGGTCCTCGTGCAGTTCGTAATACACAGCGTAGCCGGACGGCAGCAGGCGACACACGATCTCCTGGGCGCTGCGGATCAGGGCGTAGCGGTCGGTCTCGAAGGCGAGGTCGCGGGAAAGGGCGGCAAAAGCTTCCAGAATCTGCGCGCGCGCTTCAAGTTCTACCGCCTGGCGCTGCAGGGCCACCGTGGTGGCGGCGCGCTCCAGGGCGAGCTCCAGACTCCGGCCTACCGCGCGGAACACCAGCCGTTCGCGCTCGGTCCAGGCGTGGGCGTGCCTGGTTCCCATGGTAAGCAGGCCACCGGGCTCGCCGCCGTCGAGGTAAGGATACTGGGCGCCCGCGCCATAATCCTCAGTATGCTCGACACCTTCGCGGTCGGCGTTCCAGCCGTCCACAAACGACGGTCCGCGAACCAGAAACGGGCTCGCGAAGCTCGGGGTATCTGGCAAGAAACCCTCGCGTGCCCGGCTCGCTGCCGCCCCGTCGATGTCTTCTGACAGCACCAGGGCTTTCCAGCGCCCGTCGGAAAGCGTGTAGTAACCCACGCTGACGTCGCGCAGCGAGATTCGCAGGATCTCGACTGCGAGCCGCGCGAGGGTTGTCACATCTGCAGGCTGGGTCGAGGCTTCGGTGAAGCGGGCAAAGGCATTCAGGGCGGCGCGCTCCTCTTCGAGCTCCTGATTGCGTCGTTGCAGCGCGAAGCGTTGCGTTTCCAGGTGTTCGAGCTGCGCGGCGCGTTCCATGGCCAGCCCCAGGGTACGCACCAGGGCCTCGAGCACCGTCCGCTGCGCAGCGGACCAGACATTTCGCTGAAACAGCGCGACCAGCAAAACCCCGACGGGCTGGCCTTCGATCAGCACCGGCAGGCTGGCCATACTGCCGACCGACCCGACGAGCGCGGACATCGGCGGCGCGACTTCAGGATGCTGCGTCGTGTAACACGCTTCACGCCGTGTCCAGGCACAGACCAGCATGGGCGCGTCATTATAGGCCAGCCCGGCATCGATCAGCGCCTGCAGTTCCGGGGGCGGAGCACCGAGCTGCACCTGACAGCGCCACTGTCCGGCGTGTAGTTCGTAATACAGTGCATAACCCCGGGGAAACAGCGACAATGCGACCTGCTGGGCCCGTTGAACCAGCGCGTGAGGCGCGGCGTGCAGCGAGAGGTCCCGCAGCAGGCCTGAAAATTCTCTCAGTACGTCCGGCGCGAGCTGAGCATCGGAATGCACCGTGTCCGTGGGGCGGTCTGGTGTGCGCACATGCTCCGGCGCCCTCAAGCGTGCCAGCGCCCAGTTGAGGGCGCGCCCCACGGCGAGAAACAACCCCTGGTCCGCCGGGTCCCAGGTATTCCGGTTCCACTGGACCACGCTCAACAGGGCGAGCTGACTGCCAAAGGACAGCGGGTAGTGTCCACTCGAGAGCGCTGCATTGTCTGGTGCGGTGGTCGGCGCAGTCCGGTCACCTTCAGGAAAAAAATAGGCCTCGCGCGCGAGTGTCACTTCGCGCAGCGTGCTGGGAGGACGGCCGAGCAGCAGCTGGTGTTCGTGTTCCGCAGTCAGGGTGCGGCTGGCATGGTGGACGTACCACCCCGCCGCCCCTTGTGCTTCCGCGTACACGGCCGTGGTGTCCGGCAAGCCGTCTTGCAGCAACGCGAAGGCCAGCAGCACGGCCTGTTCGAGGGTGGTGCTTTGCGCGTGCGTGCCGAGCAGCGTGGCAAACGCGTCATGTGGCCGCGCCTGCTGCAGGAGCCGTGTGCGTTCGGTTGGCTTTGTGCGGCGCGGCGCGGCCTGGTTGTCACGTTGCTGCTTGGGCGTGCCGTCGGCGGGCATACACCAGCATACGGCGATCCGGGACCAGGCACGGCAGCGCGCGTTCGGTGCAGTTTGAAGGATTTCACCCTTCACAGGCTGCCGGGCGGAACTTAGGCTCGAAGAATGACCACGGTGGTAATCGGAGCTGGACTGGCAGGGCTCACGGCGGCGCGTCTGCTCGGGCGGGCAGGTCGGCGTGTGCGCGTGCTCGAGGCGGGCCGTGAGCTGGGCGGCCGGGTACAGACGCGTCATGTCGACGGCTTTCGGGTGGACCTGGGATTTCAAGTCCTGTTCACCGCTTACCCAGCCGTGCAGCGTAACCTCGACCTGGAAGCGCTGAACCTGACCTCGTTGCCTGCCGGAGCGGTCATTCGGGAGGTCGGGCGCAGCGACACGGTGGGCGACCCGCTGCGCGATCCGGCCTCGGCGTTGTCGACGTTGCGCGCCGCTTCGCTCAGCGCACGTGACAAACTGCTGCTCGCCCGGCTGGTTCTGCGCCTCAAATCACCGGCACCTCACTCGCTGCTGACGGGCACTGCCGAAACCACGCTCGACTATCTGCGCCGCAGTGGATTTTCCTACCGCGCCATCGATCACTTCTTCGCCCCCTTTTTTGGTGGAATCTTTCTCAGGCGCGATCTCAGTACCAGCGCCGGGCTCTTTCGTTACTACCTGCGCATGCTGATCGACGGACCTACGGCCATTCCGCGCGGCGGCATGGGCGAAATCGCCCGGCAGCTGGTCCAGGAGGTCAACGTGACCCCCAACGTGTTCGTGCACGAGCTGCGCCCTCGAACAGATCATGTGACCCTGCTGACGAGCGTTGGTGAAATCGATGCCCGGGAAGTCATCGTGGCCACCAGCCCACCCGAGATTCAGCGTCTGGCTGGTGTCGCGGTGCCGCATACTCCCGTCTCCAGCAGTTACCTGCATTACGCGGCGGACGTGAACCTCGATTCGGAAAAGCGCCTCTTGCTCAATGCGCACGACGGTGTGGTCAACAACGCGATCTGGCTCAGCAACACCGTGCCGGAACTGGCCCCGCCTGGAAAACACCTCTTGAGTGTGACCGTGCTGGGGCGCCCCCGTCAGGACGACACGCAGCTTGACCATGCGGTGCGTGCCGAGCTGTCACGCTGGTACGGTCCGGACGAAGTCGAGAAATTGCGTCTGCTGACACTGGACCACCTTCCCTTCGCTCAGTTCGCGCAGCCGCCAGGATTCGAGGCGTCCCTCGCGGGTCACGCGACTTCCTGGCCTCACGTGGTGATCGCGTCGGAGGCCACCAGTAGCAGTTCCATTCAGGGTGCGATGGAAAGCGGTGAGAAGGCGGCGGCCATTGTGCTGAACGACGTCCAGAGTCTGAGCCGTCCGCGCGGAGCGTAAATGGTGCACTGATCGTCTTATCGTTGTTGTGCGGAGAAACCTTGCTGCGGTTTCTGCGCGATCTGGAACCGCGAAAACTCATCCACCAGGCGAAGGAAATGTCGACTTGGTCAGGACCGTTGCCGAGTGGGCAACGGGAATGTGAAAAATTCGTCGTCCTGCACGGCATGCTTATGATGCCACAATGAGTGAATACCAAGAACCGGTTAAAGCGATCTGAATAAAATGCACACGTCCTGGCGTGCTCAAGTCACTATCCTTTCCAAGGATAGAAACAACGCAAAGTCTTTTCCAAAGATTCTCTCATCGTGACCTGCTCGTGATGTTGCGGGCGGCACTTCGCACTCATGTGACCTCTTTTCAGCTTTCAGGGGTCGCACAAGGAGCCTATGTCCCTGAACTTCGTGCCTCGGAACACTGCACTGCGCCCCTCGGCCCTGCTTCTGCTGTCGCTTGCCCTGGCGGCCTGCGGAAGCCAGCAGCCGGCCAGCACCTCGACCAACGCCGTCACCGCCCAATCCCAGTCGGCGAACTCGGTCAGCGTCGCCGACGAGTCGCCGCAAGCCTGGTTCGTGGAATTTCACAACGCGCCGACTGCTGACGGGGGTAGCCTGAGTGCCACCGAGGCCGACAAGCGCAACTTTCGTGCCGAAGCCAAGCAAAAAGGCGTAAAGTTCACCGAGCGCCGAGCGTTCGGCAAGCTGTTCAACGGGATGTCCGTGCAGGTCGCGCCCGGTGAACTGGCCAAGCTGTCGCGCCTTGCCAGCGTAAAGGCGATTTACCCGGTCGAGACGATCCAGATTCCCGAAACCGAGCAGGTGGCCGAGCCTGACATGACCACTGCCCTCGCCATGACCGGCGCGGACACGGCACAAAAAGAGCTGAATCTGACTGGTAAGGGCGTCAAGGTGGCCGTCATGGACACTGGCATCGATGGAGACCACCCGGCCTTTGCAGGACGCATCGTGGCCAGTTATGACTTCGTCGGCGACGCCTTTACCGGCGGCAACACCCCGGTGCCCGGCGGCCCGCAGGACGACTGCAACGGCCACGGCACGCACGTGGCGGGCATCGTAGGCGGCAATGACCCCGCCACCGGTTTCAAAGGTGTGGCGCCCGAAGTCTCGTTCGGCGCGTACCGCGTGTTCGGCTGCGAAGGCTCCACCCAGTCCGACATCATGATCGCCGCAATGGAAAAAGCCCTCGACGACGGCATGCAGGTGCTGAACATGTCCATCGGTGCGGCCTTCAACACCTGGCCCGAGTACCCCACCGCCAAAGCCGCCACCCGCCTCGTCAACAAGGGTGTGGCCGTGGTTGCCTCGATCGGCAACAGCGGAGCCAGCGGCGCCTTCTCGGCGGGCGCGCCGGGCGTGGGCGAAAAAGTCATCGGCGTGGCGTCGTTTGACAACACCCACGTGCTGCTGAACACTTTCAGCATCTCGCCGGACGGCAAGGGCATCGGCTACCAGAACGCCTCGCCCGCGCCGGTCGCGCCCACCTCGGGCAGCCTGACCTTCGCGCGCACCAGCCCGACCCTGGTCGCCGCCGACGCCTGCGCCGCGCTGCCTGCCAACAGCCTGAGCGGCAAGGTGGCCCTGATTCGCCGCGGTGGCTGCACTTTCCACACCAAGGCCATGAATGCCCAGAACGCGGGCGCGGCGGCGGTCGTGCTGTTCAACAACGCGCCCGGTCCCTTTGGCGCCAGCGTGGCCGGCACCCCGGCGATCACGATTCCGGTCGTGGCGATCTCGGCCGAAGAAGGCGCCATCATCAACGAGCGCCTGAACGCCGGCCCGGTGGAACTCACCTGGACCGCCGAGCGCGGCACCTTCCTGAATGCCAGCGGCGACCTGCTCTCCAGCTTCAGCTCCTACGGTCTCGCCGCCGACCTGAGCCTCAAACCCGACATCGGTGGTCCCGGCGGCCTGATTCGCTCGGCGTGGCCGCTCACGCTGCCGGGGGGTGGGTACAACACCATCAGCGGCACCAGCATGTCCTCGCCGCACGTGGCGGGAACCGTGGCGCTGCTGCTGCAGGCCAAGCCCAACACGCCCTCGCAGGCGGTGCGCAGCATCTTGCAAAACAGCGCCGAACCCAAGCCGTGGTCGGGCAATCGGAACGCGGGCTTCCTGGACTTCGTGCACCGGCAGGGCGCGGGCATGGTGAACATCGTCAATGCTGTGGGTGCCACCACCCGCGTGGAACCGGGCAAGCTGTCGCTCGGCGAAAGCGAAAATGGCCCGGCCACCCGCACCCTCACACTGGAGAACAAGGGCAACAGCGCGGTGACCTACACGCTGTCTCATGCGCCTGCCCTTTCGACCGGCGGTCTGACCAACGCGCCCAGCCCCACCACCGGCTTTGCCTCCGCGAGCTTCAGCGCTCCGAGCGTCACCGTTCCGGCGGGCGGCACCGCCACGATCGACGTCACCATCACCGCCAACCCGAGCCTGGCCGACCGCAGCCAGTACGGCGGTTACGTGGTGCTCACCCCGCAAGGCGAAGGCGGCTCGGTCCTGCGTGTACCCTACGCAGGCATCAAGGGCGATTACCAGAGCATCCGGGTGCTGACCCCCACCGCCAACAACTTCCCCTGGCTGGCCAAGCTTGGCGGTGGCAGCTACACCAGACAAGCCGACGGGGCCAGCTACACCCTCAAGGATGGCGACCAGCCCTTCTTCCTGGCCCACTTCGAGCACCAGGCCCGCCTGGTACGCGCCGAGGTGTATGACGCCAAGAGCGGCAAGCTGCAAGGGCGTGCCTTCAACGAGGAGTACCTGGGCCGCAGCGGCACGGCCACCGGCTTCCGCGCCTTCACCTTCGACGGCACGACCACGCAGGGCAAGCAGGAGCGCACCGTGGCCGACGGCAGCTACTACGTCGAGCTGAAGGTCCTCAAGGCACTGGGCGACGAAAACAATCCCGCGCACTGGGAAACCTGGAAGTCCCCCACCTTCAGCATCAAGCGCTAAAGGGACACAAAAGCACACATCCACGAGGCCCGCACCCGCGGGCCTCGCGCTTTGATCGCTACACTGAAGGCTACATGAGCACCCACGACGCCCCGCCTCAAGCTGTGACCCTGCGCGACGGCACCGTGGTGCTGCTCGATCCCGACACCGCCGCGCAGGTAGCGGGCATGGCTTTTCGGCGCGATCCCACATCCGGCGCGGTCGTGCGCAAGGTCCGTGTCGGTACGGGCGTGAAAACCCAGACGCTGGCGCAGTTCGTGATGGGGGGAGCTGCCCCGCCCGGCATGCTGTGGCACCACAAGAGCGGCGACGCCAGCGACTTTCGCCGCGAGAATCTGCAGGCGGTGCGGCGCGGCACCCATCTGCCGGACGGGCACCACCGCAAGGCCGGGCAAGCGAGCGGTCAGGCGAAACGCCTGACCCGCCCAGACCCCGAGACAGACGCATAAGAAGGGTCAGAACACCAGGGTCTTATTGCCGTCGATCAGCACGCGGTCCTCCACGTGGGCTTTCACGGCGCGTGCGAGCACCGTGCGCTCGATGTCGCGCCCGATGCGCACCAGGGCGCCCAGGTCATCGCGGTGCGAGACGCGCGCCACATCCTGCTCGATGATCGGGCCCGCGTCGAGTTCCTCGGTGACGTAGTGCGCGGTGGCCCCGATGATCTTCACGCCGCGCGTCAGGGCGCTGCGGTAGGGATTGGCCCCCACGAAGGCCGGCAGAAACGAATGGTGAATGTTGATGACCGGCACGCCGACCTCGCGCAGAAAATCGCCGGAGAGAATCTGCATGTAGCGCGCCAGCACCACGAAGTCACACTGGCCCCTCAGCCGGGCGAGCAGGGCCGCTTCGGCTTCGTCCTTTTTGCCTTTTTCGACCGCGATGATCTCGAAGGGCACCCCAAAAGCGTCGGCGTCACCGCGCAGGTCGCCGTGGTTGCTGACAATCAGCGGAATCTCGACCTGCAGTTCGCCGCGCCTTCTGCGCCACAGCAGATCGAGAAGACAATGGTCGTACCGGCTGACCAGCACGGCCATGCGTTTGGGCTCGGCGGTGTACCACAACCGCCAGTCCATTTCGAAAGGAGCCGCGACCACATCCTGAAACGCCCGCTCGAACTGACCCCGGCTGAGGTCGAGTCCGTCGAGGTGAAACTCCATGCGCATGAAAAAGCGCCCGTTTTCGGGGTCGGTGCTGTGCTGGTCGCTGGAAAGGGTATTGGCCCCGTGCGAGAACAGAAACTGCGAAACGGCGGCCACGATGCCGCGTTTGTCCGGACAGGCGATCAGCAGCCGGGCGGTGTGGGGTTGGCTCGAAGCGTCGGACATCCCTGACAGGATAAGGAAGCGCAGGGGCGCAGACCCCGCGCACTGAGTAGACAGAGGAGACGCGCGGCGGTCAGGCCAAAAAGAAGTCTGATCGGGTAGTGAGCGGCAACCAAACGCGTAGGATAGAGAGCGAACGCTCGTTCGGCGCGGCCCCCGTGGCGCGCTTCAGGAGGACCCATGGAAGAACTCATCGCGGCGCGTGTGCGCACCGTCAAACCCTCATTCGTACGCGAGGTGCTCAAGGCGGCCGGACGCAAAGACCTGATCTCCTTTGCGGGTGGCCTGCCCGCCCCGGAACTGTTCGACGTCGAGGGCATGCGCCAGGCCACCCTGGAGGCCCTCGAAAAGGACCCCGTCGGGGCGTTGCAGTACGGCGCCACTGAAGGGCACGCCGGTTTGCGCGGCGAAATCGCCAAGCTGATGGCCGAGCGTGGCGCCCACATCAGCCCCGACCAGCTGGTCATCACGACCGGCTCTCAGCAGGGCATCGATCTGATCGCGCGCACCCTGCTTGATCCGGGCGACGTGGTGCTCTTGGAGCAGCCCTCATACCTCGCGGCCATTCAGGTCTTCGAGCTGGCCCAGGCCGAAATGCGCGGCATCGGGTCCGACGGCGAGGGAGTGCTGCCCGACGACCTCGAACGTCAGATTCTGGCCCTCAAGGCCGAAGGGCGCGCGCCGAAACTGATCTACCTGGTGGCGACCTTTGCCAATCCTTCCGGCGCCACGCTGTCACGCGAACGCCGCGTGCGCGTGCTGGAACTCGCTGCTCAGCACGGCATCGTGGTCATCGAGGACGATCCCTACTCCGAACTGCGCTTTCACGGTGAGAGCGTGGCGCCCATGGTGGGCCTTGCGCAGGAAGTCGAGGGTGCCGAGAACCTCAGCGTGTACCTCTCGACCCTCTCGAAAGTGGTTGCGCCTGGATTGCGGGTGGGCTGGATGGTGCTGCCGGCCTGGCTGCAGCAGAAGCTCGTCATCATCAAGCAGGCCTCGGATCTGCACGCCAGCACCTTCGCGCAGCACGTCGGCTACCGCTACCTGCAGTCGGGCCGCATGGAGCAGCACGTGCCCAAGATTCGTGAAGCCTACGGCCAGCGCGCGCAGCACATGATGGCCACCCTGGAGCGCCTCCTGCCCCGCGTGCTGCAATTCAGGGCGCCCGAGGGCGGAATGTTCCTGTGGGCCAGCATGGCCAGCGGGGTCGACACCATGCAACTCGTACCGCGCGCCGTCGACGCGGGCGTGATCTACGTGCCGGGCGCGCCGTTCTTCGCAAATCCCGAAGGCCACGCCCACCACCTGCGCCTGTCGTTCTCGAACTCGACGCCCGAGCAGATCGAAGAAGGCGTGCGGCGTCTGGCCAGCGTGGTGATGGACTGAGCGATACGCCGTCGGCCGTCCGCGAACACAGCAGGAGATGAGGAGGGGCGCCACGGGGCGCCCTCGTTTACTGACCGCCAATCGCTGAGGGCTGATAGCTTATCTCCATGTCCTACGACCACCTCAAACACGCTCGTCTTCTTGTCGATTACTGCGTCAGCGCCCAGCCGGGCGAGCGCATTCTGGTGCAGGGCAGTACGCTGGCACTCCCGCTGGTGGAGGCCCTGCACAATACCTTGCTGCAGCGCGGCGCCTTTCCGGTGGTGCGCCTGGAGTATCCCTCCCAGAGCGACGACTTTTACCGCTTCGCCCCGGACGCGTTTCTGGACACCCTGCATCCACTGCAACTGCAGGAAATCGAGAGTTTGGACGGCTCGATCCGCATTCTGACGCCCAGTGAGCCCGCCGCCGACCTCGACCCTGTCCGCAGCGCCCGGCACCGCAAAACTTTGGCGCCCGTCGCCCGTGAACGCGCCCGGCGCAAATGGAACCTGACGCTCTACCCCACGGCCTGGGGTGCCCACGCGGCGAACATGACCTCCGAGCAATACGAAGCCTTCGTGGCCTCGGCAATGTTTCTCGACACGCCCGATCCGGTGGAGAAATGGGCTGAGGTTCGCGCGTTGCAGGCCCAGTTGATCGCACGTCTCGCGCGTGCAGACGAGGTGCGTATCCTGGGCCCCGAGACGGACTTGCGCCTCAGCGTGAAGGGCCGCACCTGGGCCAACAGCGACGGCAAGCGCAACATGCCCTCCGGCGAGGTCTTCACCGGGCCGCTCGAAACGAGCGCCAACGGGCACATCTACTACGGCCTGCCCACGATCTACAACGCCCAGGTGGTGCGCGGCATCCGCCTGACCTTTCAGGGCGGTCAGGTGGTGGCCGCCAGCGCGGAAGAAGGCGACGCAGTGCTGCGGGCTGCGCTGGAAACCGACGCCGGTTCGCGTTTCCTGGGTGAGCTGGGCATCGGCAGCAACTACGGCATTCAACAGGCCAGCCAGAACATTCTGTTCGACGAGAAAATCGGTGGAACCGTTCACTTGGCTTTGGGCAACAGCTACCCCGAAACGGGCGGCAAAAACGAGAGCGCCCTGCATTGGGACATGATCGCCGATCTGCGGGGCGGCGGCCAGATTCTGCTCGACGGTGAGGTCTTTCAGGAACAGGGCCGTTTCGTAGGATAGAGGCTGGCCGCTGGATGGTCAGGTTTTCCAGTTGGTCACGCGGGGCTGAGCGCGTGATACTCGAAGCGCGCTCCGAGGGCCTCCAGGTGTCTGAAAAAGTCCGGATAACTCTTACGGATGTGGTGCGCGCCAATGATCGTAATCGGAGCCTGTGCGTGCAGACCGATCAGGGTCAGCAGCATGATCATGCGGTGGTCGCCGTGGCCGTCCACCGTGACGCCACCGGGCAGGCTTTCACGTCCCGTGACGCTCAGGCTGTCCTGGGTCTCGCTGACCTCCAGTCCGAGTTTCTGCAGTTCGCGCCGGGTGTCGCTGATGCGGTCACATTCCTTGAGGCGCAGGGTGTAGACGTTTTCCCAGGTGCTGGTGCCGCGAGCGAAGGCAGCCGCGCCGCACAGCGCCTGCACCGCGTCGGTAAAGCGGTCTCCGTCGCGCGTGACGGCACTCAGGGGAGAGCCACCGTGCACGGTCACCACATCACCCGAGAAGCTCAGTGTCGCGCCCATCTCACGCAGCACGTCCACCGTTTCGCGTTCGCCCTGCAGGTCGTCCGCTTGCAGGCCACGCAGGCGAATCTCTCCCGGCACAATGGTGCCCGCCACCAGAATGGCCGAGGAGCCCGGGTAGTCGCCGGGCACGGTCACTTCGGATGACTCATAGCGCTGGCCTCCCGGCAGCTGCACGCGGCGCAGGTCCTCGCTGGCCTCGAACTCGATGCCGAAAGTCCGCAAGGTCGCCAGGGTCTGGCGCAGCGCCGCGTGACTTTTCAGGTGGCCCGTGAGGTGCAGATCGAGCCCCTCGGGCAACAGCGGCCCCAGAAACAGCAGGGCCGACGCGAACTGCGAGGAACGCTCGGCTGACACCTCAGCCTGACCGCCGCGCAGCTGGCCTCCACGGACGGTCACGGGCAGCCTGCCGCCTTCACTCTTCAGGTCCGCGCCCAATTGCCGTAGCGCATCCAGCAGGTCGCCTTGAGGGCGCTTGCCCAGGCTGTCGGTGAAAGCCGTTTCGAAACGCGTCTCGCGCGCGAGGGCCGAGATGGCAATCAGAAAACGTACCACTGCGCCCGCGTTGCCCGGATCGAGCAGCTCACCGCTTTTGGGCGAGGCACCAAAGCCGCGAACCCGCAGACCGTCGTCTTCCGGCGTGAGGAGCGCGCCCCACTGCTGCAGGCAGCGCTGCAAGGCGAGGCTGTCCTCGCTGGTGGCCGGGCGGCGGACCAGGGTGTCCCTGGAGGACAGGGCAGCAGCCAGCAGAAAGCGGGTGGTGTAGTTCTTGCTGGGCTGGGCTGTGATCTCGCCGCGCAGTTCGCGCGCTGGCATCACGGTCACGTCGAACGCTTCGGTCATGGGGTTCATGATGCCCTTCCCTGTGCGCGAAGGCGACGGCGAACATAGACAGGGCTCTTCACGCTGCTTACCGCGCTCAGATCGTGTTTATGCGGGGCTACGAAGGGGTGCGTTCCCGCCCTCCTCAGTTGCTTGCCTTTTCACTTGACACACCGGCATTGTGAAACAGTCATGACGCCCACTACCGTGCAGCTCTGGCACGTCTTGATCGAAGCCATTGAACGGATTGTGCCGGGAACGCACCTCCGCCTGAACGGCCCCGCTTCCGAACACGACCTGGTCCAGCTTGAAGAGAGGATTGGCTTTCCCCTGCCTGCTGACGTCCGCGCGATCTACAAAGTTAATAACGGTGAAGCCGACGACTTGGTTCCAGGAGTCATCTTCAACCTCAAGTTCCTGCCAATCCGTGAAGTTCTACGTCTCATTCATGGATTCCAGGAGCTACGCGAGTCTGGAATCTGCGAAGAGGGAGACGTTCCAGACGACCGGCGGTTGCGAATCGGATTTCCGAGCGTCACGCTCGTTCCATTCCTCGACGACACGACCGGAAACCAGATCGGGTACGACGTGAACCCCGGCCCGCTTGGGAGGGCCGGACAGATTGTGGTGTTCGGCGCGGACTATGAAGAGGTGGACATCCCCTGCACTTCAATCACCGAGTGCCTCACCGTGCTCATTGAGCAGATCCAGAACGGCAATTACGTGGTGGAGAATGAGCCGTATTGTCACTATTCTGGGATGCGGTTGAAGGACAAATCGTTTTCTGCCTTGGGCAAGGTGCTGTTTTAAATTCGCACGCTCGGACAGTCGGTGGCAAATGGCCCTGGCAGAGTTCAGCACAGGACACTTTTGATTCGCCGCTGTCCAGAACGCACTTACTCGATTTCCAGACAGTAAGGGTCGTCCCGCCCATTTGCGGAAGATAAACATCAATCAGCGGAGGCGACGGGATCTCCCGCTATCCCCACTCCCTGCTCTGCTCCGCTGACCGATGCTTCAGGCGTTACTTCTGAGCAAAGCGAGCGATGAAGCCACCGTCTGCCTTCGAGCCCACCGCCCAGACCGACCCAAGCGGACTGACCGCGACGTCCCGGGTAGAGCAGGGACTACAATCAATTCTTCCGTTCCAGATGACGTTGCCGGTATCCGCGTCGAGTTTGATCAGCTTGGCCTGGTTGTCACGCGTGTATCCACCGACATACACATCCGAAGACATGTCGACATCCACGACAGACGCGGACTTGGTTTCGTATTGGGTGGGTGAAGCACTGGCCACGTTCTTCGCCCACTGCCAGCTGCCCCCGGCAGTGTACTTGGTGAGCATGTCGTACTGGGGTTCCACATCGCTGTTCCTAAGCGTGTAGGAGCTGCCGTACGGTGAAACGGCCACGTCCGTGAAGAGTCCCCCGGGAAAACTCTTGGTGATGCGCCGCTGTCCGTCAGCACCAAATCCGATCAGCGTGACCGTTTGACTGGCGCTGTCACCACTGCAGACCACGTAAGGGTAAGCGGTGGTACCGAATTTGTTGACACCGAGGCTCGGGTTGCCGCAGTCCGCTTTACCCGACACCTGCTGCGTCCACACTTTCTGGTAGGCCGTCGTCCGTTTCGTGATCGAGACGGGATACTGTCCAGCCTGACCTGAAACCGTGTACACGTTCCCCTGGAAATCAACGGCAAGGTCCATGAAATCATACACGCCTGCGCGCTCACTCCGGATTTTGTTGCCTGAGGTGTCAAATTGCAGCAGGTAACTGTCGGGATAATTGAAGCCAATTGCCGAGACCGTGCCCTTGGCGTCTACGGCAAGTTTGCGAATTTCGATGTCGCCGTTGGCATGCTGCCAGAGACGCAGGCCGTCGGGGTCGAACTTGACGAGAACGCCGCAGTTCACGCTGCAGGCATTGCCGTTGATGTCCTTGAGGATTCTTCCGCTGGCGTACAGATTCCCTGCTCCGTCGGTCGCCGCAAAGCCGAGGGCGAGGTTCGGTATGGGCTTGTAGAGCTGGTAGCTGCTGCTTTGGACGTGCATGGTCGCGTTGCTGGCTTCAGTGCCAACGGGAATGGACGGTGATTGACGGCCACAAGCGGCGAGTCCCAGCGCGAGCGAAACAATCAGGGCAGAACGGGGGAAAGAACTTGATAATTGCATGGAACCTCCAGATGAGGGATGCTGACTTTTGTCAGATCGTGTGAAATGGCGTGTTTGGTTGACTGTCAGGAAACGAAACCTGCTTCCTTCCTCAGAACGAAGGTTGAACCTTTACACGTGCTTTACGCTGAGCTGCTTGTTCACCGGCGCTTGCGTTGGGCTGAACCTGCGCTTCCGAATCTTTTAAGAAACTGGTCAGGTCCAGTCCTGGGTGCCTTCTTCTCCGAGTGCTCCTGGAGCGGCAACAGGCTGGCTGAGGAGGGCCAGGGGTATAAAACTCGGGTAAGGTCCAGCGCGAAGCCATCGGAGAGCCATCGCCAGCAGTTCCCCGCCGTAACGCAGAACACTCACGACCCTGCGGCCATGCTTGTTTCCCCAAATGGGCTTCGTCGCATTCCTCCAGACACCCACCCGCAGACTTCAAGGCAGAGAAGGTGCATTCCACCAAGAAGCGGAGCGTGTAGATGTCTCTCGCTTGCCAGATCTCGAGGTCGGTGGCCAGCGCGAACAGTTCTCCATCCTGGCCTCGCGTTACCACGACCTGCATCACGTCGCCGTACACGTTGGCTTTCTCCAGCAGGCCCACCACCTCGCCCGGCTGCACATGGCTGTAGGCTTCGTCTACGCGCAGGTGATCCACTTTGGAATCGAGCCGGATGCGGATACAACGCCTGATCTTGCGTCTATGCAGGAACGAGAACCGGTCCACCTCCAGAAATTTTCTGTCGGCCACCAGGACCTTCCGGAGGTGCTTGAGCAGTCTGCCACCAGGCTTTCGCGTGCAGTCGTGTTGCTGTTGCCGCTGCGTGGGAGCGCTCCTGACCGGGAACAACGTGAAGCCTTCGAGGACCAAGCAGCTTGAGGTCCGCTTCGCCGTGCTCCCAGTTGCGGGCAGGCGTCCTCATGGGCGTCTTGCGCAGAACAGCCCTCAAACCGCTTTGAGGGCTTGCGCGCGTCCGTTCTGCCCAAGAAGGCCCGGTCAATGGCCAGGACGAGCTTGCCGGGTGGCAGCAGGGGATCAGGAAGCACAAAAACGCTGCCCCATCCAGTTGCTCGTCTCGCAGACAGCGTTCCGCTCGGCGATTCTTCGCTTCGAAGGAAGCCACGCCGGGTAGGTGGGGAGCAAGACAAGCGTGTCGGGTGGATTGCGCCAGGATCAGGGGCACAGACGACATTGGTTACTCTTCTGAGGGTGTCGATGCGCAGAAAGGGCGAGTGGCGTTTGAGGAGTTCGGCCAGGCCAGTAGATCGAGCAGAGCGGTGTCTTGGGTTGTCACAACCCCTTGATGCCGCTCTTTCATGAGACCCACGGCCCTCAGCAACGATCAACGGGAAAACGGTGTCCAGAACAGCAGCCAGTTAAAGGTGTCCGTACTGAAGTCTGTGGCGCCACTGGAGGGTAAACGGTCGGTCTTTGCTCTTGAATCGCATTTGGGGCGTTCTTTGGTTGTCGATCTCAGCATTTTCTGTATATAGGATGATGGAAACTCTTTAGATCTGAGCACGCTCCAGTAGATGGAATCCATGTGGAGTACGACCCGGGGTAGTAGTACATAGGATTTGGTTGACAGTTACAGGAAAGGTTGTTGTTTCTCAGAAGGTGAAGGCTCGCCAGTATCCTATTGGCAGCTGACTAATTTTTGTAGGGTTCCGCTTCCGATCGAAGGAAGCAGATTTACCTGCTCTTATAGCGTTATTCATAGGCTTTTCTGAGGACAATTTAAGCGGGGGAAAAATACTGCCCAAAGAAAAGGTGAGCGGAGGTACACCCCAGGCGCATGATGGAAACGTTTACATCGTCCACAGTACGAGTCGGCAGTCGTTCTTTCGCTCGCCTCACTCCCGGAGGTTTCATGCATCACGTCGCGCTCGCTCGGCCTGTCGTGCTCAGTACACTCGCCCTTTCACTTGCCGCCTGCGGACAGCAGACCGCTTCACCCGCGCAGTCCGCAGGGCCCGCACTTCTGCACGCACAAGCACTTCCGTACCTTGACTGGACGAAATCCGGTCTCGGTTCCTCATACATTCATGCAGCGTCAGACGTCGCAGGGAATGTCATCGCAAGCGGAGCGTCATTGATCGCAAAACATGACAAGGACGGTCAGCTCCTGTGGAGTAAGGCATTTACCAACCAGTATGGAGCGAGCTTCTCTCGTCTTACCACCGACAGCGCGAGCAATGTCTATGCCGTCGGTGCTTACGGTGCTCAGGACATCTGCTGCCCCACGCCAGACAACATCAGCTTCCTGGTCAAGTATGACCCGAACGGCACCCTCCTCTGGATAAAAAAGGCTGACAGCAGCAATCCCTATCTCTATCTCGATGCTGCCGTGGACAATCAGCGCAACGTCTACACGGTCGGTTACGCAGACCAGGGCATGCGAATTGCGAAGTACAGCCCGGCGGGTCAGCTGGTGTGGCTGCGCCTCCTCAGTACCTATGGTGAGGGCTCGTTTTTCCCCTCTGGCTGCAGTTTGCCGAAGATTGCCGTAACGGGTGGAGGGAACGTTTTCATGGCGTGCACCGAGGGTACGAATAGGCAGATCTCGCTCACCAAATTGGACGTGAATGGTTGGCGGGTCTTCACCAAGACCTTCGGGACGACCGGAGGGGCAGTCAACACCGTGGTGCGATTGGTGACGTCCGCTGATGACAGCGTACACGTGTTGCGGGAAACGTCCCTGGGAGCCGGGAACGTCCAAACAACGTTTGGATTGACGAAATATGACGCCGTCGGAAACTGGAAATGGTATCAACAGCTCGCCGGAAACGACACCCGAGTGCAGGACGTGGCAGTCAGCCCGTCGGGAAGTGTGCTGGTCACTGGCTATACCTATGTACCATTCGGCTCGAACGTCAATGGAAGCAACATCGGCGATGTTGATTATTTCTTGGGTCAATACGACATCAATGGCAAGAAAATTATTGTAAAGCAGTACGGCGCAGCGGGAAAGAACTCTTTTGGAAACGGTATAGCGCTCAGCCCGCTTGGGAAAGTGTTCGTAGTGGGTAGGCAGGACCGGGCCATTATTTCGCGGTTCACGCCGTAAAGAGAACCATGGTCAGCAGTTTGCTGAAAGGGCACAGGTTGGTGTGGTGGTACTTGGTCACATGTTCCCCGACGTGCTTGCGCAATGTCAGCACATTGGGGAACCTGGCCAATTGCAAGTGCCCTGTATTTTTAACCAGCTGAATATTATGGGTAGAGGCGCCTGAGCTTGATGCGGGCGTGCTCAGTCCTGCACTGTCCCACTACCCACCCTCACCTTCCTCCGGTTGCGCGCACTCCCAGGCGGCCACCTGGCGTTCCAGGTCGTCCTCGCTGGCGATCGGCTGATCCAAACACTGCGTTGCAAGCGCAGCGAACTCGATTTCAGCGATGTTTAGTTGGCTGGCATGCTCTGGCGTGTAATGCGATGCTCAGGCACCTCGAATCCGCCCGTGAACAATCGTAGACACGCTCTTACAGCTTTTGCGTCTCGATCAGTTCGGGTGTCACTTCGCGCGGGTGCGGGGGAGTGCACGAACCCTGGGCATTCATCCAGCCGAGCGAGTCGAGGTCCAGGCCGCACCTGGCAATGTAGGCGCGGGCGTAGGCTTCCGCAAAACCTTCCGAGGGCGCGCGGTAATAGGCGCCCCAGCGCTTTCCCTGGTCGGTGAAGCCGCCGTGTGACAGGCCCAGTTTGCGCAAATCCAGGCAGTGCCCGAGCTCATGGGCGACCAGGTTCACGCGCTGCCAGCGTGTCGCCTTCTCGAAAAATTCCTGGTCGAGCTGCACCACGCAGATGCTGCCGAGGGGCACGGTGCAGCCCACCAGTTCGGCCGAGCAGAAGCCGAATTCACGCCGGTCTTTCAGGATGTACAGCACCCGGGTACCGAACATGAACGTGCCGTTCTCGCCGGGAGCGGGAGGCAGAAAGGCGCAGGACGACAGCAGCAGCGGCAAGGCCAGCATCCTGAGGGCAGGAACACGCATGTAGCCAGTGTAGCGGCGGGCGTAAGCGTCAAAGTCCTGCGAGTTCTTTGGCCTGTTCGATGACAGCGTCGAACATCAGTGGGGTCAGCCGGCCAGTCTGGGTGTTCTGCTGCGAGACGTGGTAGCTGCTGATCAGGGTCGTGCTGTCTGGCAGCGTGTGCACCGCGCCGTGCGCAAAGGGAAAATCCCGTGGCCGCAACCCCACGAAGCGCAGAAACGCCTCGTGCCCGATGCGCCCCAGCGCCAATGTAACCCGGCGCTCGGTGAGCAGGCGCAACTCTGCGGCGAACCAGGCCGAGCAGCGCGACAGCTCCTCTGGCAGGGGCTTGTTAGCAGGAGGTGCGCAGCGCACGGGCGCCGTGATGCGCACGCCGTGCAGCTGCAACCCGTCACCGCGCGCCTCGCTGTGCGGCTGGCTGGCGAGTCCGGCGCGGTGCAGCGCGGCGTACAGAAAGTCGCCGCTGCGGTCTCCGGTGAACATGCGGCCCGTTCGGTTGCCGCCGTGGGCACTGGGGGCGAGGCCCACGATCACGATGCGGGCCAGTTCGTCCCCAAAGCCGGGCAACGGGCGACCCCAGTAGTCTTGATGCCGAAAGGACGCGCGTTTTTCGAGGGCCACCTGTTCGCGCCACGCGACCAGCCGGGGACACGCCACGCATTCGGTCACCGCGTGGTCGAGGTCGTGCAAAGTGCGGCAGGTGCCGGTTTCGGGCGGCAAGGTCATGAGGCTTCAGGATAGCGGAGGGGGCCGAGGAAAAGGCGCTCACCTCGCGAGGTGAGCGCCTGAATCCCGTGAATCAGCGCAGCGCGACGTTGACGCTCTGGGTCTTGCCACCACAGGTTACGCTCACGGTGGTGCCTTGCGGCGCGGCCACCGTGCATCCGAGGTTGCGCAGCATGGTGACCGGCACGAAGAGCTGGCCGCCCGAGCTGTAGGGGGTGCTTTCCAATTGCAGCGAACCCGTTCCGAAGCGCGCGCTGCGGTTGTTGGCCGTCACCACCACGCTTTGCCCGAGGCGGGTGAAGGTGCCGACGGTGTCAGCGGCTTGTACGGACACCAGGGCGCTGAGGTCGCGGGCTGAGGCGAAGGCGACGCGTGGAGCGCCGGTCGTGGCGGGCGCGCTGGCCGCCGCTCCACCCTGGGCCTGCCCCTGGGCAGGTGCGGCGCCGGCAGGTGCGTCGACAATGGCGAGCACACTGTTGGCGTTGGCCTGGGCCAGCAGGATGTAGGTGATGTCGTTGCCACTGCGCACGAGCAGGCTGGCGTTGCGGCTGCCGGTGCGGGTTTTCCAGTCCTCGATGACCCGGTCGCCGAACTTGGCCTTGACGCGTGGCTTGAGCGCGTCCACGGTGCCATTGGCGAATAGGCACACTGCCTGGGCAGAGATGCGCAGACCTTCCGGGCAGTTGATGACGCGCCCGCTCAGGGTGGAGTTGACTTCAACGGCCGCACCGGCGGCGGCACTGGTCGGGACTTGCGCGAAAGCAGAAGAGCAAACTGCCGCAAGGGCGAGCCCGCAGGCGAGACGAACAGACTTTGCCAACATGACGCTCATATTACTCAGCTTGCATGAGGGTCGTCTCCGATTCCGCTGAGGTGTGGGTGGCCAGGCTTCAGAAGGGCGTCAGCTCCAGGGTAGGGGCGCCATACGCTCGAGGTAAGATAGGCCCGATCAGCGCGAGGCGAGACAAGGCGAGATGTCTACAGGAGAATATTGACAGCCCATTTTGCTGCATGGTGTCCGGAAGCATGGTGCCCGGAAGCGGGGCAGCCTGCCCATTGGCAGTGCGAATTCGGGAACACGTCCGTGCCCTGGAATTCGGAGCCGAACACCGTATCCACCCTATGCTGGTGTCGGGGTGGGCCAGCACGAGGTCAATATGCTTCAACATGTTCTGCTGCACGATTTTCGCGCGGCCATTCTTCGGGAAACCCGAATTTCGGCGGCCCTGACCTACGGTTCGTGGACGCAGGGAGAAGCCGACGAATTCAGTGACATCGAGTTCTACCTGTTCTGCGAGCGACCGCAGGATTTCGACCTCCCCGCGTTTCTTGGTACGGTTGCGCCGGTGAGCCTGCTGCTGCGCAACGAGTTCGGGACGGTCAACGTCCTGTTTGACAGGCTGGTGCGAGGTGAGTTCCACGTCGAGCCCACCAGCGCCATCGCTTTGGTCGCGTCCTGGCCCGAGCGCCGGATCGACCCCGACCGGATGCTGATCAAGGATGTGCAGGGCGAGCTGCACCGCGCCCTCACCGAGCTGCGGGCCCGCGGGGAGGCTGCCCCTCACCGGGGTTCGGAACTTCAGCAGCTCTGGGACCGCTTTCTGAACTGGATGGTGTTCGGGTCGGGCGTGCTGCTGCGCGGCGAACGGGCCCGCGCGCACGAGCTGCTGTGGTTCGTACAGGACATCCTGGTGCGCCTGGCGCGTCTTCATGAGCACGCACTGCAGCACTGGCTGAGCGGGAAGCGCCAGCTGGAACGGGAAATCAGCTCTCAGGCGCTTAACCGCTACGCCGCGTGTACGGGAGGCCTCGGCACCCTCGAACGGAGCTACGTTGAGGCATGGACGTGGGGACAGGAGCTGCTCAGCGTCCTGCAGCTCACCTATCCGGTGGAGCCCCACGAAAGCGTGCTGCGGGCACTCGACGACCGCCTGCGGGCCTGGCGGCATTGAATTCTGGGACAAACAGCTTCCCCGCTGCGCACAGATTCTGGAGCCTGAAGGGGAGATGAAGGTGATCGCCGTCTGCCGGGCGGTGTACACTCGAACCAACCACAATCCTCAGTTGGCGCAGCAACTCCAAACCCGATACAGCGAACGCATTGTTCTGGTGTAAAGCGAGGTGGCGTATGAGGGTGCGAAACGTTTCAGTCGTCGGTCATAGTGGCGTGGGGAAGACCAGCCTGACCGAGGCACTGCTTTTTCGGACGGGGGCCATCAAGCGCCTCGGTCACGTCGAGGACGGCACGACCGCCTCGGACCACACGGAAGCCGAGCGGCGGCGGGGGATCAGCATCAGCACCAGCGTGGAGCGAGTGGAGTTTGACCAGACCACCATCAACCTGCTCGACGCGCCCGGCTACGCCGACTTCGTGCGTGAAATCCGCGGCGCCATTCGCGCCGCGGATTCTTCTCTGGTGCTGCTCAGCGCGGTCAGTGGCGTCGAGGTCGGTACCGAGCGTGTGTGGGCGACTCTGGACAACTTCAACATGCCGCGCATCGTGGTGGTGAACAAGATGGACCGCGAGCGCGCCGATTTCTTCACGGCCCTGGCGGACGTGCGGAGCAGCCTCAAGGGCCCCAGCGCCGCCGCCTACCTTCCCATCGGACAAGAGCACGATTTCCGTGGAGTGGTGGATCTGCTGGGACGCCGGGCGTACGTCTTCACGGACGGGCAGAGCAGCGAGATGGACGTTCCTTCCGGGTTGACCGACGTGGTCGAGGAGTACCGCGCTCAGCTGGTCGAAGCCATCATCGAAACCGACGATGAACTGACCGAACGCTACCTTTCGGACGAAACCATCGACGACGAGACCCTTCATGACGTGTTTCTGCGCGCCGTGCACGGGGGGCTGCTCTATCCGGTGTTACCCCTGAGCGCCACGAAACTGATCGGCGTCGAGTGTCTGCTGAAGCTGATGGCGCGCGGTCTGCGCTCTCCCGAGGAGCGTGGAGCGCTGACAGGCATAAACGGCGAGAAACGCGAACCCAGGCGTGAGGCGCCCGCCAGCGCGCGGGTGTGGCGCACCAGTATCGATCCTTTCGTGGGAAAAATCGCCTTCGTGCGGGTCTGGAGCGGCGTGCTGCGTCCCGGCGAGACTCTGCGCAACACCACGCACGGCGTTGATGTGCGCCCGGCCCACCTGTACACTCTGAACGGCAAGGAACTCGTCGAAGTCAGCGAGCTGGAAGCCGGCACCATCGGCGCCATCACCAAAATGAGTGACCTGCACACCGGTGACAGCCTGGCTGACCCGGCCCAACCAATTGATTACGGTGCCTTGCAGCTGCCCGATCCGGTCGTGAGCGCCGCCATTCACGCCCTCACCCGCAGCGACGAGGACAAGCTGGGCAACGCCATCACCAAATTGCTGGAAGAAGACCCCACCTGGCGTTTCGAGCGCAGCGTGGAAACCGGTGAGACCCTGCTTTCGGGCATGGGCGACACCCACCTGGAAATCGCCGTCGAGAAACTCGCGCAGCTGGGCGTGAACGTGCGCGCGACGGTTCCCAAGATTCCTTACCGCGAAACGGTACGTGCCGTGGGCGAAGCGCAGGGCAAGCACAAAAAGCAGAGCGGTGGTCATGGCCAGTACGGCGACTGCTGGCTGCGTCTCTCGCCTACCGGTGAGGACTTCGAGTTCGCCTCCGAGGTGGTGGGCGGGGTGGTGCCCGGCAAGTACATTCCCAGCATCGAGAAAGGCGTGCTGGAAGCCCGCCAGAAAGGGGTGGTGGCCGGCTACCCGGTGCAGAACGTGCGGGTGGTGGTGTACGGCGGCAGCTACCACGAGGTGGACTCCAGCGACATCGCCTTCAAGACGGCGGCCGGAATCGCTTTTCGGGCGGCCATGGAAAAAGCCCGACCGTGTCTGCTTGAACCCGTGATGTTGCTGCGCGTGCGGGTGCCCAGCCAATACACCGGCGACGTGATCGGTGATTTACAGACACGCCGCGCCCGGGTGCAGGGCATGGACCCTGAAGGCACGGTCATCACCATCAGCGCCCTGGTGCCCCTGGCGGAGATTCAGCAGTACAGCGCCGCGCTGCGCTCCATGACGGGTGACCGGGGCGCTTACAGCCTCAAGCCCAGCGGGTATGCCGAAGTTCCCGCGCACCTCACCGAGGCCATCATTCAGGCCAGGAAAGCGGAGATGGCACACGGGTAAGGGAGGGCTACAGCGGAATGTTGCCGTGCTTCTTGTAGGGGCGCGCTTCCTCCTTATGTTCCAGCATCTCAAAGGTCTGAATCAGGATGCGTCGGGTGTCCTCCATGGGAATCACGTCGTCGATGTACCCTTTGGCCGCCGCGACATACGGATTGTCGAAGGTGTCCTTGTACTGCTTGATCTTCTCGGCGCGGGTGGCCTCGGGGTTGGCGCTGGCCTGAATTTCGCGGCGGTATACGATGTTGGCCGCGCCTTCCGCGCCCATCACGGCGACCGCCGCGGTGGGCCAGGCGTACACGGCGTCGGCGCCCATGTCACGTGAGTTCATGGCGAGGTACGCGCCCCCGTAACTCTTGCGGGTGATCAGGGTGATCTTGGGCACCGACGCCTCGGCGTAGGCGTACAGCATCTTGGCGCCGTGGCGGATGATTCCGGCGTGCTCCTGCGCTACGCCGGGCAAAAAGCCCGTCACGTCCACCAGCGTCAGGATGGGAATGTTGTAGCAGTCGCAGGTGCGGATAAAGCGCGCCGCCTTGTCGCTCGCGTCGATGTTGAGGGTGCCCGCCATGACCTTGGGGTTGTTGGCGACGATACCCACGACCTTGCCGTTCAGGCGCGCGAAGCCCACGATGATGTTTTTGGCCCACAGCGGCTGGATTTCGAAGAAGTGCGCGTCGTCCACGAGGGTGCTGATGACGTCATGCATGGCGTACGGCTTGCGCTGGTCGGTCGTGACGATCTCCAGCAGTTCGGGTGTGGTGCGCTCCCGGGGGTCGTTCGTGGGCACGACCGGTGGTTTCTCGCGGGCGTTCTGTGGCAGGTAGGACAAGAGCTCGCGCACCAGGCGCAGCACGTCCTCATCGCCTTCGCCTTCCAGGTGCGCAACGCCGCTTTTCTTGTTGTGTACATCCGCGCCGCCCAGCTCGTCGAAGCTGACTTCCTCGCGCGTGACGCTCTTGATGACTTCCGGGCCGGTGATGAACATGTAGCTGCTGCCACGGCTCATCACGATGAAGTCGGTCAGGGCCGGGCTGTACACCGCGCCACCCGCGCAGGGCCCGAGAATGGCGCTGATCTGCGGTACCGCGCCGCTGTAGATGGCGTTGCGGTAAAAGATCTCGCCGTATCCGCTCAAGCTGTCCACACCTTCCTGGATGCGGGCGCCCGCGCTGTCATTCAGGCCGATGATCGGGCAGCCGGTCTTGGCGGCCAGGTCCATTACCTTGCTGACCTTCTGGGCGTTCATCTTGCCGAGGCTGCCGCCCAGCACCGTGAAGTCCTGGCTGAATACGAACACCTGACGCCCGTTGACGGTGCCGCGCCCCGTCACGACCCCTTCGCCGGGCGCCTCGATGCCCTGCATCAGGCGGTTGTGACCGTGTTCGGTGAAGGTGCCGAACTCCAGAAAGCTGCCAGGATCGAGCAGGGCGTCAATGCGCTCACGCGCGGTCAGTTTGCCGCCTTCTTTTTGTTTCTTCTGGCGCTCCGTTCCTCCGCCCGCGAGAATCTTGGCGCGGCGGCTTTCCATTTCAGCGACCAGTTCCTGCAGTTGTACGTTCGTGTCGGCCATGATGGCGGTAGTGTACCGCGCGAGCGCAAACGGGCGTTTGGCATTCCGCGTTATGCATTTGGGTTGTGCATTTGGGGCCGCTTACCTCCAGATTCCTTCATATGCCAGGCGCCTCAGCTCAACCTCAGCTTTCGGACAACTTCACCTCAGCTGTGCTGCCTATGCTCGGTCAGACAGACGACGCCGCTGAATTGACTTCTGATCTGGCTTAGTGACAAAACAATGACCCAACGACTCCATGACCTGAACGTGTTTCTCGAAGCCATCCGTTACGAAACGCAGGCGCTCGAAGCGTTGAGTGTTCAGATGGAAGGCTCGGCAATTTTCGACGACTCGTACCTGGCGGTGATGGACGCCTACACGCAACTGCGCAATCTGCGCACCGGAATACTCAGCACGCTCGATGTCGTTCGCCAGGATCCGCCACAGTTGGAGATCGGGCCGCTGCCCGAGTGATTCCGGGAAGCCCGGTGGTCAGCGGCGCGCGCCGCGGCGGGCAAGCGAACGGGCGGCAAGCACACCCGCCAGGAAACCGAACAGGTGCGACTGCCACGATACTCCGGGCGTGAGCGGCAGCACGCCCCACAGTGCGCTTCCATAGAGCACCAGCACCAGCAGCGCGACCAGCACGTTGCGGAAATGGCGTTCGTACACGCCGTTGCCCAGCAGGTAGCCCAGATAACCGAAGACCAGCAGGCTGGCGCCCAGGTGGACGGTGTAGGCAGGTGCGGTCAGCCAGACGCCCAGGCCTCCCAGCAGGGACACGGCGAGCGTTACCAGCACCAGACGGGCCACCGAACGCAGCGCGATCAAAAAGCCCATCACCGCGCACGGCAGCGAATTGGCCATCAGGTGAGCAAAACCCACGTGCAGGAAGGGCGCGAAGATCAGGCCTCTCAGTCCTTCGGTCGTGCGGGGTACGATGCCCAGGTTGTCGAGGCGCTCACCGAACAAAAGCTGGTCTGCGATTTCCTGCCCCCACAGGACCGCCATCAGCAGCAATGCTGCCTGCATGGCAGGCAGGAACGTGGAGGGCCGACGAGCGGAGCGGAGCATGCTCTACGGTACGACTTCGCCCGGACGATCGTTGCGAGAACACACAAGATGATGGAAGAACACAGAAGAGGTGGGTTGGACCCCGGTCCAACCCACCTCGCCAGCCGTGAAACTCAACGGTTCTGCGGAGGTCCAGCGGTCACGATCAGGATGTTTTGCGGATCGAGCAATACGCGAGCGGCGGCGTTGACGTTCTGGGGCGTGATGGCGCTGATCTTCGCCTGGAAATCACGCAACTCGCGTTGAGGCAGGCCCAGAATGGCGTTTCCCGTGAACGTACCGGCCAGATTTCCCGGATCGGCCAGGGCGATGGCGTAACTGCTCAAAATGGACTTTTTGGCGGTTTCGACCTCGCTGACGCTGAGTCCCCGTTCGCGCACATCACGAATCAAGGCGAGCGTGGCGTCCACGGCGCGGTTCGCGTCAGCCGGGTTGGTCTGCAGCACCACCGTGAAGGGACCGGGCTGCACGCTGGCCTGGAAAGCGCTCTGCACTCCGTACGTCAGCCCCAGCCGGTCGCGGATTTCGCTGCCCAGACGGCTGGAAAGCGTGTCGCCGCCCAGCACCTGATTGAGAATCAATGATGAGTAGTAGTTCGGGTCTTTGCGGTCGATCGAAGGATACCCGAGAAAGGTGACTGCCTGCGTCTTGCCCGGCAGCGCCGGATTTTGGCGGACGACGCCCTGCGGTTTGCGGGCAGCAGGATACGTCACGCTGGGAACGGGACCGCTGGCCTGCCAGTTTCCGAGTTTCTCGGTGAGCAGCGCGCGCACCCGCGCCGGATCGAAGTCACCCACAATCGAAATGATGGTGTTGTCCGGACGGTAGTGCGTTTTGTAGAACGCTTCGAGGTCGGTGCGCGTCAGCTGACCAACGCTTTCGGTGCTGCTGAACGGGTGAAAGGGATTGCCTTCCGGGTACAGCGTCTGCTGAAACACCCGCTGCGCGACGCTGCTGGGGTTGTCCTCGCGGACACGAATACCCTGCAGTGTCCGTTCACGGCTGAGCTGAAATTCATCGGCGGGAAAGATGGCGTTCTGCAGCACGTCGGTCAGGGCGTCGATCAGCACCGGCAAGGTCGTGCTGGTGCTGGCCCCGTTCAGGCTGACCTGATAGCGGCTGGCGCTGGCGCCGAGACTTACGCCGTTGTCGTCGAGCAGGTTGCCAAGCTGGTCCGCGCTGCGTGACCGGGTGCCCGAAAGCAGGTTTGCGGCGACCAGGTCGGCCAGGCCCGCCTTGGCGCTCGTGTCGAACTCACGTCCGGCGCGCACCGCGCCGCTGAGGGTCACGGTCGGGGTACTGGTATCCCGCAGCAAAAAGAGCTGCACGCCGTTTGGCAGCTTGATTTCCTGGGGCAAATTCACCTGCGGGCTGGTGGGGGCCTCGAACTTCGGCAGATAGCGCGCGAGTTCGGCGGGGTCGACTGCCGGTCCGGCGCTGTAACTTTCGTTCGTCTGCGTGGTGGTGGTGCTGCCCGCTCCCTGCTCCGGCTGTCCGGTCACCTGACTCGGTTCGAAAAATCCCACGGTCCGCGCGTTGTCCTGCAGGTAACGCTGCGCGACCCGCTGCACGTCGGCGGCGGTGACTTTGGTGATGGCCTCCAGAAATTTATCGGTGTACTGGTAGTCGTTGGCGGTCGTGGCGTCGTAACCGAGCTGCTGCGCCTGTGCGGTGATCGAGCGGTTGCCCAGCACCTCGTAGGCCCGAATGAGGGTTTTGGCGCGTGTCAGTTCCTCGGCGCTGACGCCCCGGTCTCGCAACTCCCTGATGGTCGAGAGGTACGCCGCGTCGAGCTGCTGGGTGGTCTTGCCGGGCGTGGGCGTGAAGCTGACCGAAAACCAGCCACCCCGCAGAAAATGGTTCGGCGACGTGCCACCGCCTGCCGCGAGACCTGACTGGAACATCGAACGATACAGGCGTGAGGTACGGCCTGACAGCAGCACGAAGTCCATCACCTTCAGGGCGGGAACGTCCGGGTGATTGATGTCCGGCAACGGATACACCGCGTTCATGATGGGTGTGGCGCCCGGTTCGCGCAGTACGATCGGGGCGCGGGCAGGCGCGTTGCCCAGCGTTGCTTCGCTGCTGCCCGGGACCAGAGGCTCCGAAATGTTCACGGGTGCGGTGCCGGCTTTGCCCAGCGGTCCGAACTTCGCGCGGACCTGCTGCAGCATCTCGGCCGTCTTGAAGTCGCCGACGATCACCAGGGTGGCGTACTCGGGTGAGTAGTACTTCTGGTAGTAAGCGCTGACTTTTTCGGCGTCGAAGCTTTCGATATCCCGTCTGGTGCCCCCCACCGTCAGGCCGTAAGGCGACTTTGGAAAGGCCGCGGACTGTACGGCGCGGCTCAGGCGGTAAGCGGCACTGTTCTCGTTGCCCTCGATTTCAGAGAGGACCACGCGTTTTTCGCTGTCGAGCTGCCCGGCGTTGATGACCGCGTTTTTCATGCGGTCGGCTTCCAATTCGAGCAGGGCGAAGGCTTTTTCCCGCTCGACCGTGTTGTAGTACCCGGTCTGGTCGTAGCTGGTAAAGGCGTTGGACTGCGCGCCCAGAGCGTTGAACAGCCGTCCGAACTGTACCGGGCGCGTCTGGGTGCCTTTGAAGAGCATGTGTTCCAGCTGGTGCGCAATTCCGTTGACTCCGGGCGCTTCGTTGCGTGAACCGATCTTGTAGTAGATCTGCACGGTGACCACCGGTGCACTGGTGACCTCTTTGGTGAGTACGGTCAGGCCGTTTTCCAGCACGGTGCGCGTGACGCCCTGAGTGCTGTTCAGGCTCTGGGCTCCGGCTTCGCAGAGCAGGCATGTCAGGAGTGTGACCATCAGGGACCGTTTCATTCGATATGCCTCCTTGGAACATTGTCACGACCGCTTCCGCGAGCAACCGGACGCATACTGACGTTGTATACCTTCGGCGGATGTCTGCCCAGGGGATTTTCGTGAGGTTTTGCTCCTGACAGCAGGTGGTCTTTTGGTTACGTCCATTGACGAACGAAGGGCAGACAACGTACAACAGGTCTGATGTCGGTTACCGTACAGCAGCTTCGTGCGTTCGCGTTGTCGCGTTCGCTCGACTGCGGAAGTGATCTGGCCAGCGTGATCAGGTCACTCGGCTTTGTGCAGGCTGATCCCATTCGCGCCCCGGCGCGTGCCCAGGACCTGATCCTGATGCAGCGCCTGCCCGGTTACCGCGCGGGCGACCTGGAGCGGCACTACCCGAGCCTGGATATCGAAGAGGACATGCTGCAGAACTACGGATTCGTGCCCCGTGACGTGCAGGTCCTCGTTCATCCGCGTGAGATCGGAACCCTCAAGATCGAGAGCGCCGCGCCGGGCCTCAGCGCGCGGGTGCTCGATTTCGTGCGTGAACGGGGTGCAGTGCATCCACGCGACCTCGATGAGCACTTCGGACGCGTACAGGTCGGAAATTACTGGGGCGGGACCAGCAACGCTGCCACCCGGGTGCTCGACGGGTTGCACTACCGTGGTGAATTGCGGGTGGTGCGGCGCGACAAGGGCGTGCGGGTGTACGAGGCCGCGCATCACCTGCACGCCTTGCGCGAGCGCCCGCTGCCGCGCGAGGAGCAGGCGCGCGGTCTGCTCGGCTTGCTGCTGCGGCAACTCGCGCCCGTCTCGACGACCAGCCTGGGGTACGTGGTGAGCCTGCTGGGGTACGGCGCCCCGCACCTGAAAACAGAGCTGCGCGCGGCCCTGAAAGGCCTGGAGGCGAGCCGCGCCACCGTTGACGGAGTGACTTACCTGTGGCCCGTGGGGGAACTTCCGGACGGCGCCTCATCTCGGCGGGTACGGTTGCTGGCCCCCTTCGACCCCCTCGTGTGGGACCGGCGCCGTTTCGCCCACCTGCACGGCTGGAGCTACAAATTCGAGGCGTACGTTCCCGCGCCCAAGCGGGTGCTGGGTTACTACGCGCTGCCACTGCTGTGGGAAGACCAGGCCATCGGCTGGGCCAACCTGCGGGTAGTGAAACCCGGGAAAGGCCCCGCAGAGCTGCGCCATGACGTCGGCTTCGTGGCAGGCCAGCCGAAATCAAAAGCCTTTCAGCGGGCGCTGAATTCCGAACTGGACCGCTACCGTGCTTTTCTGGGCCTGGATGACGAAGGAAGCCTGTCGGCCGCTCCGGCCTAAGGGGCGAACGAGCGTCACAACGTTGTACGCCAGCCGAAAACCGGCCCGCTTGGCATTGTGTGCACTCGTGTTCCCGCCTGTGGTTCGAGCTTCACGAAGGCGCTCACCTGCCGCTCCACAGGCGACGCCTGGGCCACTTCGAGCCGCCTGGGGTCTGGGGTTTCCGGAGTGGTCAGCAGCCCGCCTGATGGTGCACGGCAGGCCAACCAGAAGGAACCAGAAGGTGCCCGGCTGTCTATGCCCCTGGGCTGGCGCCTTTGACGCCCGGATGGTCGGGAGAAGACGCTGACAACCCCCGCACGCTGTCCAGACCCGCCACGAACAGCGCCACGCGCAGTTCCTCGATGACGCCGCGCAGGTGGGCCACCACGGCTTCGGGTCCTTCCAGAGCGGGCGCGAGCAGCGGCCGGGCAAGTGCGGCCACGCTCGCGCCGAGAGCCAGCGATTTGGCCACATCGAGTCCGCTGCGCACCCCACCCGAGGCGACGAGCGGCATTTCCGGCAGCGCCCGGCGCACTTCACGCAGGGACTGTACAGTCGGAATTCCGACTTCGGCCAACTCCGGGCGGGTGACGCGGCCATGCCGCACCAGATCCTCGACTTTGGCCCAGTTCGTGCCGCCCGCACCGGCAACGTCGAGCGCCGCGAACGGAATGCCCGTGAGTTGCCGCGCCGTCCCGGCTCCCAGCCCGTGTCCTACTTCCTTGAGCAGCAGTGGATACCCCACGCGCGGCACCACCTCGCCCAGGCGCTTGCGAATCCCGCGCCAGTTCGTGTCCCCGCCTGCCTGAAAGGCTTCCTGCAGCGGATTGACGTGCAGCGCCAGCGCGTCGGCGTTCACGGTGTCGATGGCGCGCGTGATTTCACGTTCGCCGTACCCCAAAAGCAGCTGCACGGCGCCCAGATTGCCAATCAAGAGGATGTCCGGAGCGTGGGTGCGGACCTGAAAGCTGGGTTGCACCTCGGGCTGTTCGAGCATGACGCGCTGCGAGCCGAGCATCATGCCGATGCCCAGTTCCTGCGCAGCAAGGGCAAGGTTGCGGTTGATCAGACCGGAGCGCGCTGCGCCCCCGGTCATGGCACCGATCAACAGCGGCGCCCGCAGGCGCTTGCCGAGAAAGGTCACCGACAAGTCGATCTCGTCCAGATTGACTTCGGGCAGCGCGTGGTAAGGCCAGCCGACACCTTCAAACCCGGCGGTCTTGGTGTGGTAGAGCACTTCGTCTGACAGACAGGCGTCGATGTGGCGCAGTTTGCGCTGGGACAGCTCAGCGGGACGGTCGGTGCTCAAGGATCATAGCGTACTGCAAGATCCCGACCCGGCAGGGTGTCAAAGCCCACCAGCCTCCGGGCGATCAGTTGGGCGCGCGAATTCCGCACGGCGCAGCCGTCTCGTTCAAATGCAGCAGCGGAAGACAGTACGCCGCGATGCCTGTCGGAACCGTCAGCGCAGCAGTCCGGTGCTGAGTGGTTTTCACGCCTGCCAGCAGCGCCAGGAGGGCTACGGCCGCCCAAAGGAGCGGGGTGATTCGTTCGGTGACCTTTTGCATTTCTTCACGGTACTGGAGTGCTGTCGTTTGCTGATGAGCCCGCAGCCTCAACCGGGTGGCCCGAGCGCCAGGCGGAAATCGAAATTACCAGCGTGTCTGCGCGTCCTCGCTTGGCGTCAGCCAGAAACGCGCGTAAGGAGGTAAGGCCAGCATTTCGCCAGGAGCGACGTGCGCCCCACTGATGCGGTCTCGCGCGCGCGTCAGGCCACGTTCGTGCAGGGGTGCGGCGTAGAGGTGTTGCTCGGCTTCGCTGAAGTTGTACACCGCGAGCAGCGTGCCCAGCGGATGCGGCCGTTCGAGCAGCAGGACGTGGGGATTGGGCGAAGGCACCACCCGGCTCTCGACGGCCGCGTGAAAGTGCGCTGTGGCCTTGCGGGCCGCAATCAGCTGCTGCAGTCCCAGGTACATGCGGCCCTCGGTGCTGCTTGCATCGAAGCGCCGGGCGGCTTTGTCCCAATTCATGCGCGGTCGGTGAACCCAGCGGTTGTCGCCCGCGTGCTCGGGATGCTCGGCAAAGTGGTTATGGTTGAGCAGGGCCAGTTCGTCGCCCATGTACAGCAGCGGAATGCCCCCGAAGCCCAGCACGACCGCGTGCCCGAGCAGCAGCCGCTCCAGGCTGAGGTGAAGTTCGCGGGCGTCGCGCTGCTCCAATGCCCGCTCCAGTCCGGCGAGGCTGGCCCCCGAACCACTGATGCGGCGGTCGCCCGTGCGCGGATTGTGCTGAAAGACCAGCCCGCGCGCGAAGCTGCCCGGAAACACGCCCGAATAGAAGTCGCTCAGGAAACGCCGGTGTCCTTCGCCGCTCAGGCCCACCGCGTCCGCGTCGGCGTCGCTGATGGCCCAGCCGATGTCGTCGTGGCAGCGCACGTACATGCCCCACGCCGTGCTGGTGGGTTTGGGCGGAAAGACGCTGAGCGCGCGCTCCATCAGACGAATATCGCGCGAAGCGAGACTCGACCAGATCTGCACCATCAGGCTGTTGTGGTAGGCAAGGTCGGAGACCTTGCCGTGGTGGGCGCCACGCCCCAGGTAAAACAGCAGTTCTTCGGGCGCCACGATGGCTTCGGCCTTAAAGACCACGGCGGGCGCGACAATACGCGCGACTGCCCGCAGGGCCTGGGTGATGGCGTGCACTTCGCTTTGATTCTGGCAATTCGTTCCGAGCCGTTTCCACATGAAGGCAATCGCGTCAAGGCGGAAGATTTCCACACCCCGGTTGGCGAGGTACAAAATCAGCTCGGCAAACTCCAGGAACACGTCGGGGTTGGCCCAGTTCAGGTCCCACTGGTAATGGTTGAAGGTGGTCCAGACCCACGACTGCGCCTGCTCGTCCCAGCTGAAGTTTCCGGGCGCGAAGTCTGGAAAGACTTCCGGCAGGGTCTGCTCGTACGAGTCGGGCAGGGTACGGTCGGGAAAGAGATGGAAGTAATCGCGGTATTTCGCGTTTCCCGCACGGGCTTTTTCGGCCCACTCGTGCTCGCGCGCCACGTGGTTGAGCACCAGGTCCAGGCATAAGCTGACGCCGCTGGCACGCAGACGTTTCGCCAGGCGTGCGAGATCACGCATGTCGCCGAGGTCGGGCCTCACTTCGCGGTAATCGGCCACTGCGTACCCGCCGTCGTTCTCGCCTTCGCGAGGTTTCAGGAGCGGCATCAGGTGCAGGTACTTCACACCCAGTTCCTCCAGGTACGGAACGTGTTCCTGCACGCCTGTGAGGGTTCCGGCGAACCGGTCGGCGTAACAGACGTACCCGATCATGTCCTCTTTTTGAAACCAGTCGGGTGACAAGAGGCGCTGCGCATCGAGCCGTTTGAGGTCACCGCTGCGTTCGTGGTCAGCGTGAATCATCACCTCAAGCAGCCGTTGCATCAGGTCGGGCGCGTCAGGGTAGACCGCCGAGAGGCCGTCGCGCAACTCGGACCCGTAGCGTTCGAAACGAAGCTGAAACGTTTCCAGGTCGCGGTCGTCATCGTACGCCGCGTGAATCAGCGACAGGAGGTCAGGGGTCGGCACGTGCTCCATGATACGGAGCGCCTGTTCCCCAAGCGATGAGGAACCCTGCGGCTCGGCCTGGGCAGGGTGTCAGGGGTTCCGCGGGCTTTGATCGCCGCGTGTCCTGAGCGGGCACACTCCGGGATTGACCACGAACGCCGTGCGCGCTGCTTCGGCAATCCTGCTCATTTGTGTATTCAGTACACCCCGTTCGTGTATTCAGTACACCTCATTTTTTGCGCTTGGGGGCTCGGAAGCTCAACATTTAAGGGCTGATAATTGCCAGAATGGGTCTGGGTCAAAGTAGACTGGCAAGGCTCGACCACATTCGCACCACCCGGCCAACCAAGGCCAGAACCAGGACGGTGTTCATTGAAATACGTATATTTTTTCGACGAAGGCAAAGCCGAATGGAAAGACCTGCTCGGCGGTAAGGGCGCCAACCTCTGCGAAATGACCCGCCTCGGCCTGCCAGTTCCCCCCGGCTTCACCATCACCACCGACGGCTGCCGCGCTTACAGCGCTTTCGGAGAAGTCCCGGCCACATTGTGGGACGAGGTCAAAGACCAACTCGCCCGGCTGGAGCGCGAAAGCGGCAAGCGACTGGGAGACAGCCACGATCCCCTTCTTGTCAGCGTCCGCTCCGGGGCCAAATTCAGCATGCCCGGGATGATGGACACCATCCTCAACCTCGGTCTCAACGATCAGGCCGTGCAAGGGCTCGCGCAGCAGAGCGGCAATGCCCGCTTCGCCTGGGACGCCTACCGTCGCCTGATCCAGATGTACGGTGACGTCGTCATGAACGTCCCCAAGCACGACTTCGAAGAAGCCCTGGAGGACCTCAAGGACGAACGCGGCGCCCAGAGCGACGTGGACCTCGGCGAGCACGACCTGCAGGAACTCGTCACGACCTACAAAAGCCTGTACCGCGACAGCACCGGCGAAGACTTTCCGCAAGACCCCTGGGTGCAGTTGCAGGGCGCCGTCGTCGCGGTCTTCAAATCCTGGGGCAACCGCCGCGCCGTCACCTACCGCCGCCTCAACAACATCCCCGACGACCTCGGTACCGCCGTGAACGTGCAAGCCATGGTTTTCGGCAACCTCGGCAGCGACAGCGGCACCGGCGTGGGATTCACCCGAAACCCCTCCACCGGCGAACGTGAACCCTTCGGAGAATTTCTGCTCAACGCGCAAGGTGAAGACGTCGTCGCGGGCATCCGCACCCCGCAGCCCCTCGCGGCGCTGGCCGAGCAGCTTCCCGACGTGCACCGCCAGCTGATTGACACCGCACAAGGCCTGGAAACCCACCTGCGTGACATGCAGGACTTCGAATTCACCGTCGAGCGCGGCAAGCTCTTCATGCTGCAGACCCGCAACGGCAAACGCACTGCCCCTGCCGCCGTACGTATTGCCGTGGAGTTCGCGCGCGAAGGTCTGATCACCCCGCAGGAAGCCGTGGGACGCGTGGAGCCCGCTGCGCTCGACCAGCTGCTGCACCCGCGCCTCAGCACCGGGCACGGCATCACGGCCCTCACCAAAGGCCTGCCGGCAAGCCCCGGAGCGGCCACCGGCGAGGTTGTCTTCACCGCCGACGAAGCTGCCGAGCTGGGCGCTTCCCGCGACGTGATTCTGGTCACCACCGAAACGAGTCCCGAGGACATCCACGGCCTCGCCGCCGCGAGGGGCATTCTCACCGCACGCGGCGGGATGACCAGCCACGCCGCCGTCGTCGCGCGCGGCATGGGCAAACCCGCCGTGGTGGGCGCCGAAAGCATACGCATCGATCGCCGCGAAGGTTCCATGACGATTGGCGACCGGACCGTGCAGCGCGGCGACATCATCACCCTCGACGGCGCGAGCGGTGAGGTGTTCCCCGGCGCCGTGCCCACCGAAGCGCCCGACGTCAGCGGTGGCCTGATGGAACTGCTCGTCTGGGCTGCTGACATGGCCAAGCTCGGCGTGCGTGCCAACGCCGATACCCCCGAAGACGCCCGGCGCGCCCGCGAATTCGGCGCGGTCGGCATTGGCCTGTGCCGCACCGAACACATGTTCTTCGGAGAAGACCGCCTCAAGTGGGTCCGCCAGATGATCCTCGCGAAAAACGAAGACGAGGAAAGCGAAGCCCTCACCCACCTGCGCGCCGCCCAACGCGAAGACTTCAAAGGAATCTTCGAGGCGATGGACGGTCTGCCCGTCACCGTGCGCCTGCTTGACCCACCCCTCCACGAGTTTTTACC
This sequence comes from Deinococcus peraridilitoris DSM 19664, assembly GCF_000317835.1. Taxonomy (NCBI): domain Bacteria; kingdom Thermotogati; phylum Deinococcota; class Deinococci; order Deinococcales; family Deinococcaceae; genus Deinococcus; species Deinococcus peraridilitoris. Next base: position 2,917,315 of record NC_019793.1, read on the forward strand.
CTCCCTCGAAGAGCTCGCCGTGAAAGTTGCGGTGAGCGAAGCGCGCAGCGAGACCGACGACGAAAGCCGCGCCCTGCTCTCCCGCGTGCGCGCCATGCACGAATCCAACCCCATGATGGGCCTGCGTGGCATCCGTTTGGGCCTTACCCGTCCCAATATCACCCGCATGCAGGCGCGCGCCATTGCCGAGGCCGCCGCCGAACTCGAACGTGAAGGCAAGTCGCCCAGACCCGAGATCATGATCCCGCTCGTCGGTACCCCCGAGGAGCTCGCGCAGGCCCGCGCGCAAGTCGAGGTCGTGCTGGAAGAGGTGCGCGGTGAAACTGGGGCCAGGCTCGACATCCTGATCGGCACCATGATCGAGATTCCGCGCGCCTGCGTGGTCGCCGGAGACATCGCCCGGCACGCCGACTTCTTCTCCTTTGGCACCAACGACCTCACCCAGATGACCTTCGGCTACTCGCGCGACGACGCGCAAGGTAAATTCATTCCTCACTACCTCGAGCACGGCATCCTCAAGGCCGACCCGTTTGCCACGCTCGATCAGGAAGGCGTCGGCGCCCTGGTCCGCATGGCCGTCCAGGCAGGACGCGCCGCCAACCCGAATCTCAAACTCGGCATCTGTGGGGAGCACGGGGGTGACCCGGCTTCGGTGACGTTCTTCCATGAGGTGGGGCTTGATTACGTGTCGTGCAGTCCGTTCCGGGTGCCAATAGCGAGGCTGGCGGCCGCGCAGGCCAATGCGGGAGAGTTGCAGCACACAACACGCTGAGGAGAAGAAATGGGGGAGGGGCCATGGAAATGCCGTGGTCCCTCTTTTGTTTTGGTGAGAGAGCCTGGAGATTGGTGAATGTGAGGTTGTTGCTGGGCGACTGGTATTTATTTCGTTTTCCTGCCTTGCTCCCACCCCAAAGGGGCAAGGCAGGAAAACGAAATAAACCATCCCTCACCTTCTTGCCCGCCCCGCCCTTCTCTCCAGAACCCTCTCGATCTCCGCCGCCGTTTCCTCCACCGCCCTGCCGGTGACGTCGATGACCGGAAACCGCCCCCGCCTGAATATGTCTTCAGCATAGGCCAGCTCAGCCTGCACGGCCGCCGGACTGGCGTACTCACCACCCGATCCGCCAAGCTGCTTGACGCGGTTGCGCCGGATTTCCAGCAGTACCTGCGCGTCGATGGTCAGGCCAAACACCCGGCCGCGCGGCAAGGTGAAGATCTGCTCACCGACGGGTACGCCGGGCACCAGGGGGACGTTGGCGGCTTTGCAGCCCCGGTTGGCGAGGTAAATGCACAGGGGCGTCTTGCTGACTCGGGAGACGCCGATCAGGACGATGTCGGCTTCAATCAGGTGGTCCTGGGCGCGTCCGTCGTCGTGCCGGACGGTCCATTCCATCGCTTCGATGCGCTGGAAGTACGCGGCGTCGAGTCGGTGGTGTGGGCTGGGTGTTTCGCGTGGGGTCACGCCGAAAGCCTCGGAAAACACCTGGACGGTGAGGCCGAGCAGGTCGAGGGTCCGGACATGGTGTTCTTGTGCCAGTGTGCTGAGGCGTTTGCTCCAGTCGGCGGTGGCGAGAGTATGCAGGATGACGCCGCCTTTCGCTTTGGCTTCGCGGACGATGCCGGGCAGGTCGGCAGTGCTGGTCAAGCCGACGTGACGGTGCAGCTGCGTGTCACGCCGGTCGAGGTCGAACTGGGCGAGTGCGGCGCGCGCGGCGGTTTCGGCGCTGAGGCCGGTGGCGTCGGAGACAATGAAGACGTGATAGCGGGCACTCACGGGCAACTCCCGTGGCGTGGGGAAGGGGGCGTCATGCCTGATGCTACACACCCTCCTGGCCGGGCAGCAGGGCGCGTGTCTGAAGGGCCGTTCGGAGTTGCCGATGACGGGTGGTGGTCATGGTCAAATGAAGGACGCTGACGCCAGTGGGCGTCCGGGGAGGTCGGGAATGAACGGGAAACAGAACGCAGAACAGCGCTTGCACCTGCTGGGCATTACGCTGCCCACGCCCCTTGCGCCGTCGGGGAACTTCGTGGGCAGCGTGCAGACAGGACACCTGCTGTTTTTGTCGGGCAAGGGCTGGCCGGTCAGTGCGGAAGCCGTATCGCACCGCAAGGTGGGACGCGAGATCGGCGTGGAGGAGGCTTACGGATTCGCACGTGAAGTGGGGTTGCAGCTGCTCGCCGAGATGCGTGTGGCCCTGGGGAGCCTGAACCGGGTGCGGCGGGTGGTGAAGGTGCTGGGCATGGTGAACGCCACGCCGGAGTTCACGCAGCATCCTCTGGTGATCAATGGATGTTCGGACGTGTTCGTGGAGGTGTTCGGTGAAGCCGGAAAGCACGCGCGCTCTGCCGTGGGAATGGGGTCGTTGCCACGTGGATTCGCCGTCGAGATCGAGGCGATCGTCGAGGTGAAAGCAGAGGAAGAAGAATAGCCGGCACGCACGAAGTTCACTTGAAGCGCGGCGGCGAACGGGCCTCCAGGCCTGGAGGCTCCTTGCTATCCTGGCCCGTATGACCGATGCAAAAGCCTCCCAGTTCGGCGTGACGCCGCAGAGTGTGGATTTCAACGAGTGGTACAACGAAGTGGTCGTCAAGGCCGACCTGGCCGACTACAGCCCGGTGCGCGGCAGCATGGTGGTCAAGCCTTATGGCAGCGCCATCTGGGAGCGCATCCAGCGCTGGCTGGACGACCGCTTCAAGGAGACCGGTCATGAAAGTCTGCTGTTCCCGACGCTGATTCCCATGAATTTCCTGCAAAAGGAAGCGCAGCATGTCGAGGGTTTTGCGCCGGAACTCTTCACGGTCACCAAGATCGGCACGGAAGCCCTCGAGGAGCCTTACGTTTTGCGCCCGACCTCGGAGACGATCATCGGGCACATGTGGTCGCAGTGGCTGAATTCCTACCGGGATCTGCCTTTTTTGCACTACCAGTGGGGCGCGGTGTTTCGCGCCGAGTTGCGCACCAAGCTCTTCTTGCGCACCGCCGAGTTCTACTGGCACGAGGGCCACACCGCGCACGCCACGCAGGAAGAAGCGATGGCGGAAACCATGCAGCAGCTCGACCTTTACCACGAGTTCTGCCGTGACGTGCTGGCCCTGCCAGTCATTCGTGGGCCGAAGTCGGCCTCAGAGCGCTTTGCGGGCGCGGTGGAGACTTTCAGCATCGAGGGCATGATGCGCGACGGCAAGGCGTTGCAGAGCGGCACCAGCCATTATCTCGGGCAGAACTTCGCCAAAGCCTTCGACGTGAAGTTTCAGGGCAGTGACCAGAAGGAGCACTTCGTTCACACGACCAGCTGGGCGATCTCGAGCCGCATCATCGGCGCGCTGATCATGACCCACGGGGATGACAAGGGCCTGCAGCTTCCGCCGAACATCGCGCCCATCCAGGTGGTGGTCGTGCCGGTGGTCCGCAAGGACAATGCCGAAACCATGTACCAGGAAGCCGACAAGCTGGCAGCGGAATTGCGCACCAACGGCTTTCGCGTGAAGGTGGACAAGCGTGAGGGCGTCTCGAACGGCTTCAAGTACAACGACTGGGAACTCAAGGGTGTGCCGGTGCGCATCGAACTCGGGCCGCGAGACCTGGAAGCGGGCGTGGTGGTCGTCAAGAACCGCAATGCCGACGCCAAGGAGACGGTGGCCCGCATGGATGTCGTGGCGTACATGGGCCTGCGGCTCGACGAGATTCAGCAGGCGCTCTACGACCGGGCGCTGTCCTTTCTGCAGGAAAATACCGTCACGGTCGATTCCTACGAGGAGTTCAAGACGGCCATCGAGGCGGGCAAGTGGGTGCGGGCCTTTCACTGCGGTGACGCCGAGAGCGAAGCGCAGATCAAAGAGGACACCAAGGCGACGGTACGCAACATTCCCCTGGATGGGGAACTCTTCGGTGAGCGCGAGGAGGGTGTGTGCGTCCACACCGGCAAACCGAGTGCGTATGGCAAGCGCGCTATTTTTGGCCGTCAGTACTGATCGAGCGCCGCACCAGATTCGGTATCGGAGAAAAAAGAAGGCGCTTTCGGCGCCTTCTTTTTTGATAAACGCTCGTTTCAGCGTGTCGCCGGGCGTCCTTCGAAGGCATTCAGAATCGAGCGCGCGAGGTCGAGCGCGTCCTGCCGGTCGAGGTAGACCGTGGTGCGCTCCCCTTTGCACATGATGGCGAGGCTGGTGAGTTCGTTGTCGCGTTTTCCGATGCCGACGTCCAATGATTCGTGATTGAGCGAGCTGTGATAACGAAGTGTGGTCATGAATATTCCTCATTTACAGGGTAGCGGGTGTCGGCCAGGCCCCGCACTGAGGACTCTTTTACATGTTCTTTCGTCTTTCTGAGGCTTGCTGCTCTCAGTGGCCGGGTTTTGAAAGGAGACTGTCATAAACCAGTTGCTACTTTGTGGGGTAGGTTTCCAGCATTTTTTCTCTGGCGGGTGAAACCAAGTGGCGCCCACGACTGAGCGAAGGGGAGAAGTGGGCGCCGAATGGAGCGGGCAGGCGTCCTCATGTGCGTACGTTCTGCCCAAGACCGTGAGTGCTCCGAAATGAAAGCGACGTGGTTTCAGGGCACGATCTGCTTGATTCGCACCGAGGTAAGAAACGACATGTCGAGCTCGTTGATCAGCCCACCTATCAGGACGTCGTCCTCACAAAGCGTGCGCCTGCGACGAACGCTGTATGGAAGTGTCACGCATCTGTGTACGGCGACCATCGTTCTGGGCTGCTATCTGATGGGAATGCTGGAAGGCTCCCGCGCTGTGCATTACGGCGTGCTGATCGTGCTGATCAACCTGATTTTCGTAGCCCTGATCGCGTCCGGGTTGAACCTTCGTTTTCGGGATCCCAGCATGACCGCCGCGCAGGTCTTTATTTCCCTGTGGCCGTCGATTTACGTCATGTATTACCTGGGTGAACCTCAGGCCCGCATGGCGTTTTTGTTGATGGGAACGGTTGGCATGCTTTTTGGGGTCTTTGCCCTCAATTTCCGGGGCTTGTTTTTGTTGGGGGTTTCGCTGCTTCTGGCGTATCTGGCGCTGCTCGCCGTCTTCGTTGCGCGTGAGCCGGCGCGCATCGACCTGCGGGTGGAGGTGGTCATCGTCTTCGCTTATGCAGTCGTGCTGATTCTGGTTGCTTCGCTGGGCAACCAGATGACGGCGTTACGCCGGACACTCAAGGAGCGCAACCGGAAACTCGAGACAGCCCTCAGTGAGCTTGAGGAGTTGGCCACGCGGGATTCGCTGACCCGGCTGCCCAACCGGCGCGCTCTGCTGGAACGCCTGTTGCAAGAGATCGCGCGCATGGAGCGTCAAAAGAGCAGCGCGGGCGTGTTTTGTGTCTGCCTGCTCGACATTGACTTTTTCAAGCGCGTGAATGACACCTTCGGGCATCAGACGGGGGACGAGACCTTGTGTCTTGTGGCCGGGGCGTTGCAGCATGCGGTGCGCCGATCAGATTTCGTGGGTCGTTTTGGTGGAGAGGAATTTCTGCTGGTGCTGACAGAGGGCACACCGGAAGCCGCTCTGCTGGTGGCCGAGCGGGTGCGCGTGACCGTTGCGGCGTTGCAAATTCCTGGTCAGGCCACGCACGAACGCATTTCGGCATCACTCGGCGTAACCGCGTACCGGCCTGGTGAGTCGATTGAAACGACCATTGCGCGCGCAGACCGCGCACTGTACTGTGCCAAACATCAGGGACGAAACCGCGTGGTGTACGACGGCTGAACAATCAGCCTGAAGTGGGGTTGGTTGCAACAACAAGGCGCCGCATGTGCGGCGCCTTGTTGTTGCGGGAATTACCGGTCGTTGTCGTCGGCTTCCTGGTTGATGGCCGGGACATGGTCCTGAGCTTCGATCTCGGCTTCGGTGGGCTCGGCTTCCACGATCTTCTGGGGAGGCAGCACGGCGATCACCGGCAGGTCGGCGTCGACCGCGAGCCTGCAGCCTTCGGGCAGCGAGATTTCGCCCGCCTTGACCGAATCGCCGACGGCAAGGTGCGAAACGTCCACCACGACTTCGCTGGGAATGCGGCGCGGTCCGGGAGCGATCACCTGCAGGTTGTGCATCACCACGTCGAGAATGCCACCTTCGATGACACCACGGGCTCTGCCGGTGGTGTGCACCGGCACCGGCACCTCGATCTCCTGACCGTAGGTGACGAGGTAGAAGTCGGCGTGCACGATGGTGCGTTTGCGGGGATCCATCTGCACGCTGCGGACGAGCGCGGGCAAGGTCTCGCCGCCCTCCAGCGCGATCTCGATCAGGCCGTGGGTGCTCTGCTCGCGAAAGACACGATCGAAGCTGCGCTCTTCGACGGAAAAGGAAACGTTCCTGTCTTTGTTGTAGGCAACGGCGGGAATGTAGCCGTCACGGATTTTGGATTTTCCTGCACGCGGAACAGCTTTCAATTCAACTACGGACACAATGACCTCCATGGCGCTTCAGCGCTTCAGCGCGTCAGCGGTGAATGCGTCAATTTAACGTCTTTGCCTCCGAAACGCGCATGAGCGTTTCCACATGCTCTCTTCAGCCAAATCATGCCACCGGACCCGACAAAGCCAAAGCCGCCCGTAGGACGCCTGTCAGGCGCCTGAGGGTTACTTGGCGAGGACGGTGCTGAGGTCGGCTTCAGTGATGGACCGGCTCTGCGCGCCGACCTTGGTGGCTGCAAGGGCGCCAGCCGCGTTGGCAGAGCGGGCAGCCTCCGCGAGGCTCTTGCCGCTCAGCACCGCGTGCGCGAACACCGCGACAAAAGTATCACCGGCGCCGGTGGTGTCCACCACGTCCTCGACCGGAATCGATTCCACCAGCTCGGTCTCTTCGGGTGTCCACACGATCGAACCCATCGCGCCGACCTTCACGATGACCTTGCCCGCGCCGCGCTGCGCCAGGGTTGCCAGGGCCGCGCTGATCGACTGCGTGCCCGTGAGGGACAGCAGCTCGTGCTGATTGAGCAGGATGTAATCGGCCCCCATGACGCTGTCCATCAGGCGTTGTCCTGCTGCATTGACGGCGCCCGTACCGAGGTCGATCAGCACTGGCACCTGTGCCTTTTGTGCGTATCCCATCGCCTTGACGGCGTATTCACGCTGTGGCCCACCGATCAGGCTGTAGGCACTGATGATCAGGGCGTCGCAGGACTCGATGTCCTTTTTCTTGAGCCGCGCCGCGTCAAGCTGCCGGTTGGCCGCGCCCGAGGAAATCATGGCGCGCCGGCCGTCCAGCGTCTGCATCACCGTGATGGTCGAGGTCAGGTGGTCAGGGTCGGTCTGCACTGCGCTTTCGGAGACACCACTCTCGCGCACCAGCCGGAGCGCGTAAGCCGCAAACGGATCGTCGCCGACGCGGGCACCCAGCGTCACGCTGTGGCCGAGCCGCGCGAGCGTCACGCTGATGGTGCCGCCCGCCCCGCCCGGCTGCATGGACGCGCGCAGCGGCGAAACCTCCTCACCGGGCGCGGGAATGCGCTCGAGGTGGTAGAGGTGGTCGACGGTCACATCACCGATGACGAAGAATTTCACTGCAACCTCCCGGCCTCTGCGTTCCGTCCGGCGTAAGACTGGACTTCAGAAACGAGACGGCCCGATATTTCTCTTGAAGTAGACATTTTATCCTAACACGCCCAGTTCCTGAGCGAAGTTGAAAAACACATCGAGCGGCACGTCCTCGGCGCGTACATCCGGACGCAGGCCACTCGCGTTGAGGGCCTGCTCGATCGCGCCTCCCTCATAGCCTGCCATGCGCAGGTTGTTTCGCAAGGTTTTGCGACGATGATGAAGGGCCGCTTCCAGCAACCGTACAAGGCGTACGTCAGGCTTTTGTCCCGAAAAATCCAGCCGGACCACGCTTGAGGTAACGTCTGGCGCGGGAAAGAAGGCACCTTTCGGTACGTCGCGCAGCAGCCGGACAGAGCCGTACAGCGAGGCGATGGCGCTCAGAAAACCGTAGCCGTCACTGCCGGGACGTGCAGCCAGACGCTCGCCCACTTCGCGCTGCACCAGCACGGTCGCGCTCGCAAAACGTCCGCTTTCCATGAAGCGGGTCAGCAGCGCCGTCGAGATGTAGTAAGGCAGGTTGGCGATGACGCGGCTGCCTTCGGGGACGCTCTGATAATCGAACTTGAGTGCGTCCCCCCACACCACACGCACGTCCAGTCCGCTCAGGGTTTCTTGCAGCACAGGCCGCAGACGCTCGTCTTTTTCGAGCGCGGTGACGTGTGCTCCACGCAGCGCCATTTCGCGGGTGAGCACGCCCAGACCGGGCCCTACCTCAACCACGCTTTCTCCCGGTTTCGCTCCACCGGCTTCGGCAATGGCGCGCAACACGTTGCCGTCGACCAAAAAATTCTGCCCGAGGCTTTTGGTGGGCCTCAGGCCATGGCGGGCAAGCAGATCACGCACGGTTTTTGGCGAGTACAGCGGTACAGGGTCAGTCATGAATCCTTGAAAGCAGCGGCCACGGGCGGCCTCAGCAGGAGAGTGAGGAGGAACAGGGGAAAGCCAAGCCTGGGGGCCCGCTTTCGCGCTGCCTTAAGATACCCCGCTCCCGGCCTTCTGTCTCGGCGGTCACCTCGTCAGGCACACCGGTGTCAGGCACACCGGTCGTCGAAGAGCCGGGCTGCTTCAGCTTCCGAAAGGTCCAGCGCCACCGCCAGTTCGAGCACCACGGCCTTTTTGGCTTGCTGGAAGGCGCTCAGCTCACTGGACGCGAGCCCGCGGTGCAGCTGCCGACGGGCCAGCGTGCCGGCCAGCTGGGCCACTTCATAGAGCTGCCCTCCCTCCAGAATGGCTTGCTGCAGGCGGTGGCGTGGTGGAAAAGCGCTGGGCAGTTGCGTATCCGGACCTTGCAGCACGCTGAGCAGCCGTGGCACCTCGTCTTTGGTCAGGACACGCCGCAGGCCCAGCGCCGAGGCCTTCTCGACCGGAACCAGCACCTGCATGCCGCCGGTGCGCAGCTCGATGTCGTAATACGGCCTCACCTCGCCTCCGACCGAGCGCTGAGTGATGGCGCGCACGACGCCGGGGCCGTGCTTGGGATACACCACCTGATCGCCTGGGGCGAGGGTGAGCAGTTGAGTCATGTCATCTCCAGGGCGGGGCCGCAAGGTTGCGGATGATCGAGGATAGCAGGATGTCCGCAGGATCGCCGAGAACACGACGAGGCTGAACTCACGGACCTAAAGCGGTTGTCAAAGACATGGATAGGTTTTTGATCCATGTCTTTGACCGAGCGGAGAGCGCGCAGTGCCCGAAACCGCTTTTGGGCACGCTGTCAGCGCGGGGAGCGAGTGACCTTGACCAGGAGCGGATGGAAATGGAATTGATGGAGTGTCTTCCTCCAAGGGTGGAATGGACAAACGCTCTAAGCTTCGTGAACATCGGGCTTGCTCACTTTAGCGTCCCGGCGGGCGGCGCCGTGTCCTGTTTGCCGTCGGCGATTTCGGTGAGCCTGCCATCGCGGGAAAACCCGGCAGCCGACTCGGCGCGCTCTGCCATTTGGGTGTCCTGGGTTGCCGCACCCTATCCTGAATTCATGGAAAACGACGTGAACTGGCAAATGAGCCTGCGCGAAGCGCGCTTCACCGAGGCGGCGGCGCGGGCGCGGCTGGCCGGAGCGGCCCCTGACGCGATGGCTGCCCTGGAGGACCTGGCCGAAGTCGAGCGAATGGTCAAGGCCAAGCGCTACGGCCCGGCCCGGCGGGCACTCAAGCGTTATCAGGATAACCTGGACGGGGTCAGCGACCTGTCCTTGCGCGCCCTGGTGAACGTCGACGCCCTGGAGCACGGGGTGGTGGCCCTGGAGGAAACCGAGCGCGCCCGTCTGCATGAAAGTGCGGTGTTGCGCGAACGGCTTGCCCCGGCGCTCGCCCATCCTGTCACGCGGGCCGAAGCGCACAACGCCCTGGGGGTACTGCAGGCCCTGCAGAATGACGCCCAGGCGGCTCGCGCGGCTTTTGACGATGCGCTCGAGGCCGATCCGAGACATTACCGAGCCCTGACCAACATCGGAAACCTGTTGCTCGAGGAGGGTGATCCGGTCGCGGCCGAGGGCTATTACCGCCGGGCGCTGGAGCTGAACGCCGAGTATGCGGGAGCTCACCACAACCTGGCCGTGGCGCTGCGTCGCCAGCGCAAGATCGCCGCGTCGGTGCGCTCGCTCAAGACCGGACAACGCTTGATGGCCCGTCAGAGCAACCGCGATGGACGTGAGGAAGCCCGCGAGCGTTTCGGTCGGCTGGGTGCGCCCGAGAGCACCCGAAAGCTGGTGCGCTGGGTGCTGATCGCGATGGCCGTATTGATCGTGTTTTACCTGTTGCGCGGAGGAGCCTGAGATGCGCGAGACATCCCAGCTGCCGGCGCCTGGGTCCGGCGCCTTCGTGTTCACTGCCCAAGAAATTCGTGAGCTTGACGCCGACCTTGCACGCCGGGACCTGCTTGAACTCACGATGGAACATGCCGGTGCGCGCGTGGCCGAAGTGATCCACGCCCGCTTTCCCACTGGACCGGTGCTTGCCCTGGCGGGCGGCGGCGCCAACGGAGGAGACACCTTTGTCGCGGCGCGTCATCTGCACGCCCTGGGACGCGAGGTGTACGTGCTGGCCCAGGGCACCCGTCACGAACTCGCCGGGCGCATGCGGCGGCGGCTGGAAGGGCTGTGCCCGATCGAGCTTCTCACCGAAGAGCGTCTGTGTGCGGGCCTGTCAAAAACGCGGGTGGTGCTCGACGGACTGCTGGGCACCGGGTTCGTGCCCCCTTTGCGTGAGGAGCTGACCCAATGGATCCGCCGGATCAACGAGGCGGGCAAAACGGTCGTCAGCCTGGATCTGCCCACCGGGCTGCCTTCGGACACCGCCGGAGACGGGTCGGACGCCGAGCGCGTCCGCGCCGATCTGACGCTGGCCCTGGTGGGCTTCAAACCTGGGCTGCTGTTCTCGGAGGTGGGTGAGGTGCAGGTGCTCGATCTGGGCGTGCCGCCGGCCCTGCTCGAGCGACACGCGCACGCGTCATGCATCACGCCAGAGGAAGTGCGCGCCCTGCTGCCCCGCCGAGTGCGCGGTGCCCACAAGGGCACTGCCGGTCGGGTGTATGTGCTGGGCGGACGGCCCGGTTATACTGGCGCGCCCAGCCTGACGGCCTATGGGGCGCTGCGGGCCGGGTCCGGTCTGGTGGCGCTGTACTCGCGCGCCGAACTGCCGCGTCATCCGGTCGAGTCGATGGCCCACCGCATCGAAGACTGGAACGCGCTTACCGCGCTGCCCCGCCCCGACGCCGTGGCGCTCGGAATGGGACTGGGTGAGGACAGCGTGCCCGTCGCGCGCCGCGTGCTGTCCTGGAAAGTGCCGGTGGTCCTCGACGCCGACGCGCTGCAAAGCGAGCTGCGAGGTGCCGGACATGACGCGGTCGTCTGGACGCCGCACCCCGGCGAGGCGGCCCGCCTGCTCGGGATCGGCACGGGAGACATCACCCGTGACCCTTTCGCGGCGGCACGCGCCCTGCAACTGGCATACGGTGGCACGGTGGTCCTCAAGGGCGGTCCCAGCGTGATTGCCACCCCGGGGGCGCTGCGCGTCTGCCTGGCCGGAAATCCTGGCATGGCCACCGGCGGCAGCGGCGATGTGCTCTCCGGGGTGATCGCCGCCCTGCTGGGTGCCGGACTCAGCGCGCCCGAGGCAGCCATAGCCGGAGTCTACCTGCACGCGGCGGCCGGAGACCGGGCCTACGCGCGACTCGGGTATGGCCTGATCGCCTCGGACATCGCTCATGAAGTGGCGCCCGCGTGGCACGTCCTACATCAAGCGTCCTCGGAAATCCTCTAGACTGATGGGCAATGCAAGGCGATCTGGCGGACCTTCCTCTTCTCGGCGTGCTCGAACTGGTGCACTTCAGTCGCAAGACCGGTGTATTGGAAGTCAACAGCAAGGTGCCCTTCAACTTCACCTTTGTGCAGGGCGAGATTGTCGAGGGCGGGATTCTCGACTGGCTGGGCCTGGACGCCATCAATGCGCTGCCCCTGTCGCCCGAAGCCGGCCGCTTTCACTTTCACAGCCGCGAAATTGCCGGTCAGCCCATCAAACCCTTCGCGCGTCTGATGGGCGACTGGGCCCACCTGGTCGACGAGTGGAGCCGGGTCTGTGGCCTGATCGGCAGTCCCAGCCGGGTGCTGCGCGGCAACCTGAGCGGCTACGAGGAAGGTCGCAGCGTGCGAGCGGTGGCGCGCCAGGGCGGCGAGAAACTGTTCACCGTTGCGCAGCGGGCGGCGGACGCGGTGGCCAGTGGGAAGCTCAGCCTGACTGACCGGTACGCCTGGCACGTGCTGCGCATTCGTCATCCACGTTCGTCAGGGTCGGAGTTGCTGGTGGGATCTTCGCTGGAACACGTGCTGGACGGACAGCACAATCTGGGAGAATTGATCGCGCAGGGATACTCCGAGCAGGAGTTGCGCGAGTTTCTGTTGCACGAACTCCGCGAGGGTTTGCGCTTTCCTGGCGCGGGCTGGGTCTTGCGCGACCTGGCGTGGGAAACCGAAAACCTGACTCAGACGGCGCGCGCCGTCTGAGTCAAATGGATTCTGCCCCTTTTGCGTCGCCCAACGGTGTTTGCGGCTTTCCGATCCGGTGGCAACCGAACCGGGAAAGGCCCGGGCCCGTTTTGTTGCCCACCGCAAACACCAGGTCGCGCGGGTAATGCCGGTTCTGACTCAACGCTGAAGAGAGTGTGCTTCGGCGTTGCGGTTTCGAACGTCCATGGGTACGTCATCAGGGCGTGTACGCGGGGCGGTCGCGCCGCTTTGCATCAGCGCAGCCCGAACACCACGAAGTTGCTGTAACCTTCGCGCTTCAGGGCGGCCACCTGGGTTTGCAGGCTGGGATAGCCTTCACCGACCAGCAGCCCCATCCAGACGGGTCGGGGTGAGCGCGCCCGCACGTAGCGCGAGAGCACGTGCAGGTAGGTTGTGCTCTGCGAGTAGGCCATGGGAACAAAGACGTCCACCCCGGTCCAGCGCGGCCAGATCTGCAGTGTTTCGACTTTGTAGAAGGGGTAGTTGGGATTCACGGCGGCGGTGACCAGTCCCTCGCCGCCTGCTTCGCGGTAGGCCTTGCTCATGCCGTTGGCCACCTGGGTCAGCAGGTCCTGACGGTAGGCGTACCAGCGCGGATCCAGCCGTGACGGCAGGCGCCCGGTCAGTTGCGAGAAGGCGCGTGCGGCGGCTGGATGGTAGCCGTACTCGCCTCCGGCCGGATAGCGCAGATAGTCGAGGTGCAGGCCCAGCCGCGAGTAATTTTGCGCCAGTTCCCGTGACAGGGCGTATACGGTCTGCCGGACCCCATAGATGCTGGGATCGACGAACCCCATTCCGAGTTTGCCCCAGGTGGAGTCGGCTCCGGACGCGTCGCGGGTTTCCCACTCGGGGTGCAGGGCGAGCAGCCCTGAGTCCGAGCGGTAGCGCACAGGCGGCGCCCAGTACAGCACCTCGATCCAGGCATGCAGGCGCAGCCCCAGGCTCGCGGCGGCCTCGCGGTACTCGTTGAGTTTGTCGGTGCCGCTGAATTCGGGACGCTGCGGCGCCACCTTGCTGGGGTAAATGGTCATGCCGTGGTAGAAGCTCTCGACGAAGATATCGGTGTAGCCGGCTTCTTTGAGGGGGGTCAGGACTTCGGCGGCAGGCCGCCGGTCAGGTCGCAGCCAGGCACCCTGGATGCCCGAGCGTGCGTTGGCAGGCAGCAGCGCCGGTACTTGGGGCGCTCCGGTGGTGGCCGGCGGCAGGGGATGATCGGTCGTGCCCGGCAGGGCGGGTGTTCCCTGGGCGGGCGGTTGTGGCCAAGAAAGTGGTGACGTCTGGGTGCTGCTTTCAGAACGGGCCTGCTGTACCGGCGCGTCCAGGGCGAGCATGTCGAGGGCTCCCGGGCCAAATCCGGCCACGGCCAGCAGGGTCGCCACCAGGCCGATCAGCAGAGGTCGGAGCATGCTTCAGGCTAGGGAATCGACGCTGACGCCGTGTGAGTTGAACCCTGCATACATGAGAAATGGGCTTGATTCTCACAAAGCGTCTTGGCTGATGGGCCTTCTGATGTTTTTGGTCCGCCAGTTTTATGCTCGACCAATGCGATCGGCCACCTGTGTGCTGAGCGCAGGTGGGCATTTTCGAGGCACCTGCAGGTGCGAAGGTATAACATGCCAGTATGACCGAGGCCTTCGATCAAGCCGCGCGGGACGCACAGGCGCTGCCCGCACGTCCGGACAACACCACGTTGCTGCAGTTGTACGCGCTGTACAAGCAGGCGACCGAGGGTGACGTGAAAGGGGAGCGGCCGGGTGGCTTCGACTTCATAGGTGCGGCGAAGTTCGATGCCTGGGCGGCCTTGCGCGGAAGCAGTCAGGACGACGCCGAGCGCCAGTACATCGCACTGGTCGAGCGGCTGAAAGGCTGAGCGAGGTGCCGGGCGCCGAGTGTGACCCCTTGAGGTGCGCCATCCACGGACCGTGGCCTGACGTTCTGGTTCCGGTGTACGCGCAGATCTCGTATGCGGGAGCGCCGGAACAAACGTTTTGGGAGTCCTGGTGACCGCGAACGAGACCCAGACGCACAGCTTCGAGGCTCACAAGGCGCGTATGCGCGCGCTGGCGCGCGAGTTCGGGCGGGCTCATGCGTCCAAGGACCCGCACGCGCTGGCCGAAGGTCTGGGTGCCCGGCTGGCCTACATGGACCTGGGAGAACGCGACGGTGCGTACGACCCCGAGCACGGCGTGATCCTCGTGAATGGCAGCCACTCGCGCGAGCGCCAGCGTTTCACGCTGGCGCACGAAGTCAGCCATGCGCTGCTGCTTGCCGACGAGGACCTGCTCTCCGACTTGCACGACACCTTCGACGGCGAGGCGCTGGAAAACGCCATCGAGACGCTGTGCAACGTCGGGGCCGCCACCATCCTGATTTCCGACGACGATCTGCGCAGCGCGCTGGAGCGCTTCGGGACCTCGGGCCAGACCATCGCGGAGGTCGCCCGCCGCGCGGACGTGTCCGCGCCCGTCGCGCTCTACGCGCTGGCGGACTTCGTACGCACCCCCGCGATGTTCGTGGTATGTGCGCCCGACAGCGCGCTTCGCGGTCACGCCCGCTTTTCGCCCGGGCGTGGGGTGGTGGTGCAGCACAGTGCCTCGACTGCCTCGATGCGCTACAGCCTGTCGCCCGGGACGCCCATTCCCGAGGGTCACACCGTGGACACGGCCTTCCGCACCGGCCTGCCCATCGACGAAGTCAGCTTTTTTCCGTTTCGCAGCGGGAAACGCATGCCCGCTATCGTGAGCGCTTTTCCGCAGCGTGGGCGGGTACTGTGCGCGTTTGAAGAGCGTGGGTAGGGACAACTTTGATTCTGCCTGAAACCTTTGACCTCGCGCGGCGTTTTAGGAATGAACCGCTTGAGTACTGGCTGATCGGCGGAAACGCCATCGAACTGGTGGTCGACCACGACGTGCGCGATCACGACGACATCGACTTCATGGTGGCGCACCAGGACGCGCTGCGGGCGGTGCAGATCCTGCAGGCGCTCGGTTTCGAGCATGCGCACGGCAGCCTGGACGACGGGGACGTGTTTTACCGGCGTGGAGCGCTGCTCGTCGATCTGGTCCCGGTTTGCGCCGAGACCGACCCACCCCGAATGCTGGGCGCCCTGAGTGGCCTCTGTTTCCCTGCCGGATTTCTGACCCCATACCTG
The DNA here is from genome assembly GCF_000317835.1 of Deinococcus peraridilitoris DSM 19664. Lineage (NCBI taxonomy): Bacteria > Thermotogati > Deinococcota > Deinococci > Deinococcales > Deinococcaceae > Deinococcus > Deinococcus peraridilitoris. The sequence continues at coordinate 2,933,011 of NC_019793.1, forward strand.
GCAACACACGGGGGAGAACAGTTCCCGACGCTCAGCCCGCGCATGCACCTGCAGATGAAAACGGTCGTCGCTGAATTTTATGGTGTGCCACCGCGCGAGAAGGATGTGCAAGACGTTCGTGCGCTGCAGGCGCATCTGCAACGAGGCAGGGTTCTGGCCGGAGAGGCCGGGTGAAGACCCATACCTTGCGCTTCGGTTCGTCCGTGCCGGGTGCCCGGTACGAGGACGGCCTGTGGCAGCTGTCGTGGTCGGGTGTGGGGGTGATGGGCATTCTGAACGTCACGCCGGATTCGTTCAGTGACGGCGGAGCCTACCGCGACCTGCCGGCAGTGCTGGCGCGCGCACACGAGTTGCAGGCAGCGGGGGCCCTGATGCTCGACGTCGGTGGCGAATCCACCCGGCCCGGCGCACAGGCCGTTTCAGCGCGTGAGGAGCTCGCGCGGATTTTGCCGGTGATCGCCGCCCTGCGTGAGGTCGGCAGTGCGGTCATCAGCGTGGATACCATGAAAAGCAGCGTGGCGCGCGAAGCCCTTGCTGCCGGTGCGCACCTGGTCAACGATGTGTCCGGTCTGCGTGACCCGGCCATGCTGGGCGTGTGCGCGCAGGCCAGTGCGCCTGCCGTGATCATGCACATGCAGGGTGAGCCGCGCACCATGCAGCATCAACCGCACTACGGCGATGTCGCGCGGGAGGTCTTTGGGTTTTTGCAGCACCGGGCCGAAGAAGCCCTCGCCGCCGGGGTGCCCTCCGTAATCCTCGATCCGGGAATCGGTTTTGGCAAGACCCTGGAGCACAACCTGACCTTGCTGCGCGAATTACGACGTCTGACGGTTTCAGGGCATCCGGTGCTGGTGGGCGCTTCGCGCAAGCGCCTGATCGACTTTCTGGCGGGTGTGCCGCACCCCCGGGACCGTGACCCAGGTTCGCTGGCCCTGCACCTGCATGCGGCGAGCACGGGCGCGGCCCTGGTGCGGGTACACGACGTCGCCGCGCACGTGCAGGGCCTCAAAGTCTGGGAGGTTTTGAACGGCTCACCCAGTATTGACCAGTAGGCTGTCCGGTGCCCGTTTGGAAGATCGTCAGGTGCGGTGCCGACGGTCGAAGCCAGCGACGACAGCGACCAAGAGCGGAAACTCCAGCTGTGATTTGGCGTGGTTCCGTGCGCCTGCCCGCCGAAAGCGACCAGCAGAACGCCCAGCGAATAAAGTGCGCTGGGCGTTCTGCCAGATCCGGAGAAGTTGCCGGGAACTGAATTTTTGCTGAGCAATCGTCTCAGTACTGGCGCTCGTAGGCACCAGCGTCCGGTTCAGTACTGACAGGTGTCATCTTTCCCGCGAGGTCGGTGGCGATGGCGAGGTTCGTGAGGGGCCAGAGGAGGCCGGCGTTCACGGCGAGGCTGGTCGAACTCAACGCGAAATCGTGATTCTGTGGAGAGACGAACAAGGCGTTCGTTTCGCCCGACGTCAGGAGGCGGGTTGTGCTGGAGCGGCCTGCAGGAGTGCTGAAGCTTGGGGAACCGCCGATGCGTCCGATGCGGTTGTTGCTTTCCGTCGCACTGGTGCCGTTGTAAGAATCCGTCCAGTACTCGCTTTTTCGGGGATTTTGGGCGCCGATGACGATGTTGTTGCGAAAATCGAGGATATCGCTCCCGCAGCCGTCGAAGCAGGCCACGCCGACCTGTACGTTGTAAGCCGTGTTGTTGTACGCCTTCGTGCCTGGGTTCGCTCCCCAGCTGCTGTTCCAGCCACGCACGACCAGAAACTCGCCTGCGTCTTGCGACAAGGCGTCCATGGGTGCAAAGAGGTTATAAGCGAATGTGTTGCGCTCGGCACGTGCGGTGCTGGTACCACCCAGTTCGGTGAAGGTGCCGTCGTTGACGCTGATGTTGTGGTGAACGTAGTTGTCACTGCCCTTGTAGATCTCCACGCTGGCGCCTTCAGTACCGTAGTCCTCACTGCAGCCGAGGTTGCCGCCAAAGGTGTTATGAGCGACCTCGTTGCCGCTCGCGTTGAGCAGTACGCCCCAGGCGCCGGAGTCATCGTCGTACTTCACGTCCGGTGGGGTGTTGGTGCTGACGATGTCATTGTTGGTGAGGGTGTTGTGCAGTGCTTTGTTGTTCGTCCCGGCACTGAAGTGAATGGCGGCCGTGAAACCGCTGCCTTTGACATACCGCACGACGTTGTTGCTGTTGCGCAGTGAGAACCCGATTCGCCAGCCTTGCGACTGGGTCGGGCATTTCACGGTACCGGTGTACCAGGAGTTCTTGGCGATCCATGAGCTGGGGCGGTTCCCGACGACCGGTTCGAGGTATTCGAGCACCTGGTAGGTGCCCGTGACCGCAATCGCGACTTCCTGGGTGCCAGTTGTGCGCACGCGTGGAAGTTCACCGCTGCCGTAAGACCCGATGGTGACGGGCGCGGCGGCAGTGCCCTGCCACTGAGCGGTGAGCTGGCCGTCCCAGCTGCAGCCTCTCTTGAACAGCAAGGCTTCTCCCGGGTTCAGACTGGCGGCGTTGGCTTTGCCGAGGCTCTGCCAGGCGCTGGTTTCGCTGCTGCCGCTGTTGCTGTCGCTGCCCTTTACGCAATCGACGTAGTACGCCTTGCTGTACGGACTGCTGGACGTCGCAGTGGGCTCGGCGGGCGCCAGCACCGTCACAGTGCTGACCAGGGGGGTGGTGAAGCTTGCCTCGGTGTACGCAGCGTGATTGTCCTCGCTGTTGCCGAGGTTGGTGACGCGCAGGTAGCGGGCGTTCACAGTCTTGAAGGCGAAACGTTGTTCGGCGAGGGAATTGCCGGATGACCGGGCACTGGAAAGGACCTTGATCCAGTTTGAGCCGTCAGGGCTGACATCGACATCGAAGGTCGCGGTGCGCAGGTTGCCACGGTAAAACGCCAGGCTGATGTTGTCGAGGTTCAGCAGGGCTCCGGCGTCGTATTGAATCCAGGCGCCCTTACCTTTTGCGGCCCAGTAGCTGCTCAGGTCACGGTCAAAGCTGTGTTGGGGGGTGCGGTTTTTCAAGGAAGCGCTCGCCGCGACGCCGGTAATGCTGGCAGCTTGTGCGGCCACGAAGCGCGCTTCGGTCAGTCCAATGGCAATGTTCTCGGTGTTCCCGAGATTGGTGACGCGCACATAGCGGCCGCTGGTAAGCGGGAACGCGTAGGTTTCGAGGTCGAGGGTTGTACCGCTTGTTTGAATGTTGCTGAGCACTTTCGTCCAGCTGGTGCCGTCCTGTGAGACTTCCACATCAAAGCTCGCCTTGCGGAGATCTCCTCGGTAAAAGGCCAGCTGGACGCCCTGCAGGGTGTGCGCTTCCCCAAGATCGTAGCGGATCCACTGTCCGACGCCGTTGACACTCCACCAGCTGTCCAGCTTGCCATCGGCGCTGTATTCGGGTGGAAAACCGGTGTTGAAGGCGCTGGCGGTGATGGCGCTGACCGTGAAACTGCTTGAGGTGGCCATACTCTGAAGGGCGGCTGGCGAAGACGTGTGGACGTTGTTGGGCGTGCTGCCACAGCCGGAGAGAAGGAGTGCTGTGCCGAGCAGGCTCCAATACGGTTTTGATCGCTTGCTTGACTGTACCGGTTTTTTAAACATGACAAACCTCACTCGAGGGGCGCTCAAGGGTATGAATGACCCGTCGGTCGAACGAATAGTCGGTCGCACCACTTGCTTTCCTCGCGCCAGGTGCCCGGTTTCGCGGAGCGAGGGTCGTCGCATCTGTCCGTCAGAGGTTTTTCGTCTGGAACAATATGAGCGTAGGATTTGCGTTCGGTGAAAGCAAGCCGAATTTTTCACATTTCATTTCCATCAGAAGGCAGATGACTTTGGAAAAAAATTCTCATGGTAAGAACTTCAGCTGCACTTGTTTCTGATAAATCCCGTGATACGGGCTGTCAGGCACCGTGAAGGGGACCCGAGATGAAGCGACCAGGCGTGTGGAGGACGTTCATTCGTGCCCGGCGCTTCCGGTGGGCCCTTGAAAAGCCGCGGTGGTGACGTGTCGCCGGTATCGGGTTCCTTGGGCTATGTTCGGGGCATGACGTCAAGGCCGGGGAAAGTGGTGCTGGCGGGTCTGGAGTTTCACGCCCGCCATGGGGTATACGAAGAAGAGTTGCGGTTTGGGGCGCGTTTCGTGGTGGACCTCGACCTCGAATGGGACTTCACGCACCTGAGCGATCACATCGACGCCACGGTGAATTACGCGCTCGTCTATGAAAGCGTGCGGCACGAGGTCACCGAAAAACACTTCAAGCTGATCGAGATGCTGGCCGAGCGCATCGCGGCGCGCATTCTGCAGGAACATTCCCGACTGGCCCGCGTGACCGTGCGGGTTCACAAGCCGCACGCGCCCATTCCCGGGATTTTCCGGGACGTCTACGCTGAAGTGATCCGTGAGCAGGTCGGCACACCAGGGCAAGACGCGGCGCAGGAATCGCGTGCCGGCTGAAGGAAGCTGACGGTGCCCTCAGACATTGCCCGGCAGACCGCGCTCGTGGCGCTGGGTGCCAACCTGGGCGACCCGCTGGCCACGCTGTCGTGGGCCAAAGAGCAGCTGCAGCAGGTGGGAGAGGTGATCGCCGCCTCTCGCGTGTACCGCACCGCGCCCGTCGGTGGCCCGGACGGGCAGCCGGATTACCTGAACGCCGCCGTGAGTTTGCGCACGGCGCTGTCCCCCGCCGACCTGCTGCGGGCCCTGCTGAACTTGGAGCAGGCCGCCGGGAGAGAGCGCCGTGAGCGCTGGGGACCACGGGTCCTCGACCTCGATTTGCTCGCGGTGAATGGTATGGTGCTGCGGACGCCGGAACTGACGCTGCCCCACCCCCGCCTGATGGAGCGGGCCTTTGTGCTGGCGCCGCTGGCCGAAATTGCGCCCAGCTGGAGCCACCCGCTGCTGGGAACGTCCGTGCGGGTTGCGCTGGGTCGCCTCGACGCCAGCGGGGTAAAGCCTCTGACCAGTGTCTGGTAACGCGGATGGTACCGCTGCGCTCCTCCGTGTGGGGTCAGCTTCTTTTTCCGGTGCGCCGCTATACTGATCCCGCATGGCGCGCATCGATGGCAAATACGAAGAGCTGCGAGAACTGGAGCGGTCCGGCGCGGAAACGCTGCTGGAAGTCACGACGGTGCCCACGGCTGCGGAGCCCGGCACGACCCAGGGTGAACTGCTGCGTCTCGGCTGGTTCGACGTCTCGACGCCCAGTGCACGCGCCGATTTTCACCGCTACCGTTCTGCCCTCAAAGTGCTCGCCCCCCTCGGGCTGATCGACGTGGTCGCGCGTCCCGGCGCGTATTACTCCCTGTGGCGTCCCCTCGAAGGCACACCCCTCGGCGACCTCCTGCAGGCGCCGTCACGCGATCCCGACACGGTGGATGCTGTACGGGAACTGGCCGCGGCACTGAGTGAACAGGGATATGCCCTCAGCGACGCCGAGATCGTCGTGCGGGAAGGGAAGCCGCACATCGCCCGGCTTGCGCCCGTCAACCGTACGCCCGAAGAAGCCGCCGCCCTCAACGCACAGACCCTGCAGACCCTGGCCGGTGGACGGCTGCGCCGGCGTTCCCGCCCCAAGGCGCGGCGGCGTCTGACCATTCTGGGAATTTTGCCCGGTCTGCTCTGTCTTGCAGGCGCCGCCTACCTTGCGCCACGCGCCGCGCAAATCTATCTCAATCCACCGGTCCACAGTGTGCCGGACGTGATGGGGCAGGAGCCTCAAAGTGCGGCGAAGACGCTGGTCGAACAGGGCTACCGGGTCGCGTTTGCCGATGGCGAGAGTGACAGCGAGAAACTCGGTAGCGTCATCGGTCAGTCGCCCAAGCAGGGCAGCTCACTCAACGCGGGACGCCTGGTTACCCTGACTGTCAACAATCCACCTCCCCTGACCGTCCCGAAAGTCGAGGAGCTGACGCTGGCGCAGGCCAGGGCAGCGCTCAATGAAGTCCGTCTCCGCGTCGGTGCCGTGCTCACGGTGGACGGGGGCGCTACGGACACACCCAAGGGGCGGGTCATCGCGCAGGTTCCGGAAGCTGGAGCCACCATTGCCCGCGGACAGCAGGTCCGGTTGCTGGTCTCGGGCGGAGTGACACCGCAGCAGACCTGGCTGCCCGATCTGCGCGGCCTGTCTGCCGAGGATGCCCGTGACCTGGTACGCAAGGCTGGTCTGGTGGTCACAAAGTTCGAGACGCAGACGTCCGGCGCACCAGAAAACAGCGTGCTGGCGCAATCTCCCGCCCCATATCAGAAAGTCGGCGTGGGCACGGCAGTGGTGCTGACCATCGCGCGTGCGCCCGTCGCCAACCCTGTCGAGGCCGTGCCAAGCCTGCCGCTCGCGCCCGCGCCCGCGCAGCCGGAACCAGTGCAGCCCGAGCCTCCCGCGCCGGAACCACCGGCCGCGTTGCCCGACGAACCGGCCTTGCCCCAGCCCAGTCCAGAACCCAGCCCTGCCGAGCAGACGCCTCCCGCGCAGGCGTCGCCCCCGCCCCCGGTCAACGCGCCGGGGGAGGGGAGTGCGGCGGAGACTGCGGCGAAACGAACGGTGCAGATCAGCTATACCTTTCCGGCAGACCTGCCCTCAGGCAACGTGGAAATCTTCGTGCGTGATGCCGACGGAGAGCGGGTAGTACTGGGCGCCCAGCCCACCGCGACCGTGGCAGGAAACCGTGCGGAAGGGCCCGTGGAAGTGCGCGGCGAAGCGCGATTCAGCGTTCGGGTGGACGGGCAGGAGATCGACTCGTTCATTCGTTGAGTCCGGGCGCAAAACGCTGCCAGTGCACACACGCGCCCACAGGGGAGCTTTAGGCTGAAGCGCGTGACCGAAGCTTACCTGGACCACGCCGCGACGACCCCCATGACCCCTGCCGCGCTGGCCGCATACGCGCGCGCAGCCGAACTGGCCGGCAACGCCGCGAGCGTGCACCGCGCCGGTCAGCGGGCCCGCGAGGTGCTGGAGGAGGGTCGCAGCCTGCTGGCCGCGTCGATTGGTGCGCGTCCGCTGGAAGTGACCTTAAACGCGGGTGGCACCGAGGGAGATAATCATGTGGTGCTCGGACTGAGTGCACTGCGGTCTTCGGGCCATATCATCACGACCCAGATCGAGCACAGTGCTGTGCTCGCGCCGGCCCGAACGCTCGCGGCCCGCGGTTTCGAGGTGACCTTTCTGGCGCCGGACGCGCAGGGACGAATCACCGGCGCGCAATTGCGCGACGCCCTTCGCCCCGACACCTTTCTGGTGAGCATTCACCACGTCAACAACGAAATCGGCGTGGTACAGGACGTGGCCGCCCTGGCGAAGGTCGCGCACGAGGCGGGCGCGCTCTTCCACACCGACGCGGTGCAGAGCCTGGGCGTGCTGCCCGTGGACGTGCAGGCCTGGAACGTCGATTTTGCGACGTTCAGCGCTCACAAGTGGGGTGGACCGAAAGGGGTGGGCCTGCTGTACGTACGCCGTGGCCTGGAGTTGCCCCCATTGCTGCTGGGCGGTGGCCAGGAACAGGGCTTGCGGGCCGGAACCCACAACGTCGCGGGCGTGTACGCCGCCGGGGTGGCGGCGCAGGACGCGGCGAGCGCACAGCCGCAGACACACGCGCACCTGCGCCGTCTGCGCGCCTTGCTGGAAGCCGGTCTGCGGTCCTTGCCGGACGTGACCCTCAACCACCTGGCAGGCGGCAGCCCCAAGATCGTCAGCGTCACGGCCCACGGCGCCGACGGAGAAGCGCTCCTGATGAACCTCGATCTGGAGGGCGTCTACGCCAGCGCGGGCAGCGCCTGCTCGGCTGGGACCATGCAGCCAAGCCACGTCCTGACGGCCCTGGGGCTGGAAGAGGCCGCCGCGCGGGCGTCGGTGCGCTTCAGTTTGGGCCGATTCACGACCGAGCTCGAGGTGGACCACGCGGTGCGGGGGTACGCGCGTGCCCTGCAGCGCAGCCGCCCGTTCGCCTGAGCGCCGGTCACGCCCGGGCGCGAGTTTTGCGTCGCTGTCTTGAGCGTCAAGCTCAGGAACTTCGAGGAAGTGTGGCTTGGCGGTGTGAGGTGGTAGCCGATGTGGGTGGCACTTGTATCGTCAGGTGATCTCTTCCCGAACGCTCAGTCGAATCCCTTCAGGCCGCCACCCTCACTTTCCCGGCGCCGTGACCAATTGCTGAATGACCTCCCGGTACCACCTCGATGGACCCTCATACAGGAATACCGAGATGAGCGCTGAAGTGCTTGAGAAGATGTTCGTCGAAGATTTCCGGTTCAGTTTCCGCTCTCCTGACAGCCTGACAGAATTTACCAAAACAAGAGAAGCTGAGGTGAAACACTGCGGGAAAATTGGCAGAGTCGAGGTAATCCCTATTTCGCCGGGTGCAGCACCGCCACGTAGCTCATGCATTCGTGCAGAGGTGCCTCCGCGCGATAGACACCAGCCTCTGGATCATAGGACCCACCCGGCCACACTTCTGCCAGGCCAAGCCCCGTTCCGGACAGCAACAGCCGCAGATCGGCAGGACTGTACCAGCGCAGCGACTGAGTAAAGGCTTCCTCGCCCGGTGGCACATACGTATCCAGCATCCGGCACTCCTCGGCATCGAAGCCGTAGGTCCGGGTGTACGTCTCGTTGTTGCGCTGAAAGCCCGCATAAAATGCCCAGAACCAGGCGTATAAACATCCACGTAGGCAAAGCCGCTGGGCGCGAGCCACCTCGCCACATTGCCCAATTTATGGTGCGCTTCTGCGGTATGCCCGTACGTAATCCACCAGCATCTGCTGTGGGAACTTCGTGCTGGCATTCGGGTAGCCCGAGAAGCCTCCGCCCACTGCCAGGTTCAGGATCACGAAGAACGGCTGGTTATAGACCCACTGCGCGCCCTCGGGCAGGTTGGCAGGGGTGAGGGTCTGGAACAGCACGTCATCCACGAACCAGCGGATTTCGTTTTCGGACCATTCCACCGCGTACACGTGGAAGTCCTCGGCCAGCGGGCGTGGCAGGGTGGTACTGCCCGTGATGCCTTCGGCCGCGCTGTGGAAGGGACCGTGTATGGTGCCGTGCACTTTGTTCGGCTCGCGCCCGATCTGCTCCACGATGTCAATCTCGCCGGAGTTCGGCCAGCGGACTTCCGGGAAGCGCGCGCCCAGCATCCAGAACGCCGACCAAAGGCCCTGCCCGGCCGCAACCTTGATGCGCGCTTCGATGCGACCGTACTGCTGCTCGAATTTGCCTTTGGTGTTGAGGCGGGCAGAGGAGTACTGGCATCGCAGTCCGGCTCCGCAGATCAGTGGGGTGTTTTCATTTTCCGCGCGGGCGGTGATCACCAGCCGCCCGGAGCCATCCATGATGGCGTTGCGCTTGGTGTCGGTGTAGTACTGCCGCTCGCCGTTGCCCCAGCCCCAGCCGCCCGTCTCAAAATTCCATTTGCTGGTGTCCACTGGCGAACCGTAGGGCGCACTGAACTCGTCGTGCCATGTGAGTTCCCAGCCAGGGCGGGCCGCGCCAGGGGGAACAGGGCCGAGGTCAGGAAGAGCAGTCTGCGCGAAAACGTTGCCGGCCAAAAGCGAGAGCAGAAGGGAGCGGCCCAGCGGGCGCCTGAATTTGAGCTTCAGCATGCCTTCTCAGTATGACGTTCGGCGGCGTTGACAGGCTTGCCGAATCAAGACAGCATCAAGTGTGCCCGCTCAACTTCGCATCGGTGAGGTCGCCTCGAGGCTTGGTGTGACGACCAAGACGATTCGTCACTGCCACGCCCTGGGCCTGGTGCCCGAACCTCCCAGGGCAGAAAACGGGTACCGCCTGTACGAGCCCGGCACGCTGATGCAGTTCCGGTACACTCAGCCCCCAAATCCACCTGCTTCGACCGCTTCTGGCAGTGGGTGAAGGCAGGCGTACTCGACCGGGTACTCCCAACCCTCCACGAACTGCTGCAGGAAGTAGGGGAAATCGCGCCGGAAGAAGCGTTTATCGACGGCACGTTCGTACCAGCGCGAAGAGGAGGAGATGGCATCGGCAAGACCAAACGCGGTTTCCTCGGCATGGTCCAGCTGGCCATCATGCCGATCCTCCTGTGACGGGCCGTGCGCTAGCGCGATGAAACTGTGATCGGCGCCGGACAGGCCGGCGGTCCGCTTGCTGGGGTGCTTGCCAGAAGTGCTCGACGCGTCACGCTGATCGAAAAAGCCCAGGTCGGTGGCACCTGCGTGACGGAAGCAGCCCAGAGGATTACAGGACAGGTGGCAGTCTGGCAGCCGGGCCAGTGCTGCCCGGCAGAGGCGCTCACGCTCCAAGATTGGCATTTGGCCCGACTCCAGCGGCTTGAGAGCTTTGATCAACGCTGAATTCCAGCAGGCTACAGTTTCCTGCAAGGTGAGCTTCACCTGTATGACAGTGAACGTCGTACCTTCAAAAGGAGCGCAGCAGACGCATCAAGCAGGTCGGGAGCAGCAAAATCTTCTGAAAACCGAAGAGATGAGGAGCAAGTATGGATATGGATATGGCCAATATGATCCCGGCCTGGTGGACGCCAGCAGCATGGACTTACCTGATTGCTTGCTTGATCTCGGCCGGCGTTCTCGCAGCTGGCATTTATCGACGCGGGCTTCGCCAGCCACTGCGCATGATCGAATTGATGTGGATTGTCAGTGCACTCTTCTTAGGCCCGGTGGCCCTGCTGATGTATGCCCGCTGGGGCCACCCAGAGGGTCAGGCTCCTGGCGCTATTCAACATCCCCGGTGGGTTGCCGTCATCCTTACCCTTCTCCCTGGGGCCGCCGCCTCCACGATGGCTCACCTGATCGGCGTGCCCGTGGTGTTCAGTGCCGGCTGGACCATCGCCGGTCAGGCACTCTGGGCTGTAGCGCTGTTTATCCTGGTCCTGGCCACCCTGCTGCTGTTCATGTATGAATCTGCGACTACGTCCAGACATCGTGCGGCGCGACCCGCCGCACTGTTCTTTGGCGCCTTGGTCACGGTGTTGGCTTTTGATGTCGGCATGGTCGGCTGGATGCTCTACCTGCACACCAACGGTCTCATGCGGCCGATCACCGACGTCGTATTCACCGCTCAGATGCAAATAGGCATGCTGCTCGGCATGCTGACCGCCTGGCCCATCGCTGCCAGGCTCACCCCGAGGCTTCCTGCGGGGATCGGCGCCGAGGCTGACCACTCCCCAACCTGAAGACCTTGGAAGGAAGTGACCCTCAAGTGTTCGTCGCACCCTAAAGCGGTTGTCAAAGACATGGATCGGTTTTTGATCAATGTTTTTGACCGAGCGGAGAGCGCGCAGTGCCCGAAACCGCTTTTGGGCACGCTGTCAGCGCGGGGAGCGAGTGACCTTGACCAGGAGCGTTTGGAAGCGGGCAGGCGTCCTTAAGGGCGTCCGTTCTGCCCAAGACAATGGAATTGATGGAGTGCTTTCCTCCAAGGGTGGAATGGACAAACGCTCTATGAGCCACCGAGGCGCAGCACGCGAAGTGAGCGGCACACGAGTGCGGCGGGTGAGAACTTTCGTTGGTTGGCGTTCCCGGAACCTCTGAACTTGGTTGGCGAAGGACCGGGCCACCCGCCGGATCGTCATTGCCTCTGGGCCCGCCAGCCTCGGTGGTCTTGACCGTCTGGCTATCGATAATTCCCGCGCTGGGTGTGGTTTCCTTTCCTGCTCGAGGCAGTCAAGGTCGTGGTTGTGCGGGTGGGAGCGCTCGGCTGCCACCTCGTGTCCCGACCTGGTCTTACAAGGAGTTCAGAACATCGTCGGCAGCTTGACGCGGTTGCGTCCGAGCTGTTTGGCCCGGTAGAGCGCCGCGTCAGCGCGTTTGACCAGGCGCTCAGAAGTGTCGCCGGCGCGCTGCACTGCCATGCCGAAGCTGGCGGTGAGCGGACCGGCACCCTCGAAGCGGTGGTGAGCGATGTCGGCGCGAATGCGCTCTGCGAGGTGCTCGGCGACGCGGGCGTCGGTGCGGGGCATGATCAGCAGAAACTCCTCGCCGCCCCAGCGGACCACCAGATGCTCACCGCGCACCCGCAGGGCCGTGAGCCGGGCCGCTTCACGCAGCACCAGATCGCCGATGTCGTGCCCGTAGGTGTCATTCACGCTCTTGAAGTGGTCGAGGTCGAACAGCACCACCGTGAGCGGCCCTGAATTTCGCAGCTCGTTCTCAAGCAGAATTTCACCGCAGCGCCGGTTGGGCAGCCCGGTCAGAAAGTCAGCGTAGGCGAGCATGCGCGCTTCGCTGTAGCGCTCCTGAAGCAGCGTGATGTGATAGAGCAGCAAAATGGCGGCCAGACCGGCCGCGAAAAACTGCGCGACGAAGCCGAGCAGGTCCGGATCGAAACCGCTGGTGCGCAGGATGTCCGGCAGGTGTGTCACGGTGGAGAACCCGGCGAGCGCGAAGGTGACGGTCGCCCAGGCCATCGCCGCGCGCCTCCGCCAGACGATGAAAGCTGTGCAGTACACCACCGTGAACCAGTATGTCGATTCGCTCAGGTGCAGACGCTCTGGGACGTAGGCCAGCAGCTGGTAATTGAGCGACAACAGAAAGTACACCGCGAGGCTGATGAACGCCAGCCGGCCCGCCGCCTGGTCACTGAGGCGGCGGGTCCACAGGCCGGTGAACAGGCTGGCGAGAACCAGCGCCAGCACTGGAAGTGCGATTCCATCGAGTGCGTCGGGGTTGGGCCATTGCACGGCCAACGCGAGCAGGCAAGCGATCACACCCACCGAGAACTGGCCGAGCAGCAGCGAGCGCCGTGAGGAGACCCACGGATCGGGCAGTGCGGCTCGGTTGGTGGAAACGTCGGGGGACGTGATCGTCATGCGTGACTCATGCACAGTGTAACGCCTTCGCCACATTCCCACGCTAAAAATGCCCGCGACTATGAGAAGAGTGCCGGAAAGTAAGAGACACCGTTTCTGTAACCCACAGCACAAACCCCGCTGTCTCAAGACCGTGTCCGGAGAGACTTAAGCCCAATGTCACACGATCAGAAACTTCGCCACTTCAAATGGAAACGGCTGCCCTGGTGCTTCCTGGCCCGCAAAGAAGGAGTGGATCACCCGGTGCAGTGATTTCCAAGCGAGGTGAGAGCGTGTTCTACCATGACAAGCAGCTGCAGTACACCGTCCGCGTCGATACCCCCAGCCCACTTTTTGCCAAAATGCTGCAGCAGGCCATCGGCGGTGTCGAGGGCGAGATTCGTGTGATGATGCAGTACCTGTTTCAGGCCTGGGGCAGCCGTGGACCCACCAAGTACCGCGACCTGCTGATGGAAACCGGCACCGAGGAAATCGGGCACATCGAGATGCTCGCCACTGCCGTCGCCATGAACCTGGAAGGCTCTCCGGCGAGCGTGCAGGAAGAAGCGGCCAAAGCCAACCCGATGATCGCCGCAGTGCTGGGGGGCATGAATCCCCGGCATTTCCTTTCAACGGGTATGGCCGCCACCCCCGAAGACGCCAACGGCACGCCCTTTGACGCTTCACACGTGTACGCCAGCGGCAACATCATGGCCGATATGTACGCCAACGTCACGGCCGAGGCGACCGGACGCGTGCTCGCCACCCGGCTTTACGAAATGACCGACGATCCCGGCATGAAGGACATGCTGCGCTTCCTGATCGCCCGCGACACCATGCACCAGCAGCAGTGGCTGGCGGTGATCGAGGAACTCGGGGGCACCCAGGGTCTGCCGATTCCCAACAGCTTTCCGCAGAACCAGGAACTCCAGGAGGTCAGCTACACCTTCTTCTCGACCAGTGTCGAGGGCGTCGAGCCTCCGACCGGGCGCTGGTCGAGCGGCCCGAGCCTGGACGGCAAGGGCGTGTTCACCACCCGCGCGCTCAAACCGATGGGCCAGGAGCCCAAGCTCGCCCCGCCCATTCCGCAGGGACACGCGCAGACCGAGCAGATGACGGGCGGCCTCTCGGGTGCCCTCAAGAACGTCACCAATCGCGTCGAGGATGCGGTGGGCAACTCGCGCCGTCCTGACCACGGCCAATCCTGAAGCGGCTTGCGTGAATACGAAAGAGGCCGCTCCCGGCGGCCTCTTTCGTATTCATACGCTTACGCGGTCAACTGGATCTCGCGGGCCTGCCATTCCTGCAGGCTGGTCACGCCCAGGCTGGCGCGGCTCGCTGCCAGAATGGCGCGCGCCGTCCAGAGGGCCGCTTCACGCGTCGTCACGATGGGCGTGCCGTGCTCCAGCGCCCGGCGCAGCAGGGGAGAGTGCGTCACGTCGATCAGCAGCGCGGGCAGCTCAGCTCCCTCCGCGGGAGGCTGCGACACGCTCTCGACGTCTAGGCCCGCCTGAGCCAGCAGTCCGGCCGCTTCCGAAAGCCCCTCGCCGATCAGGAGCGCGCGGCCGCTGGTCGGCAGCATGGTCTTGACGCCCAGCTGCGCGCGGTAAAAGGCCAGGTAAGGGTCGCGGTCGATGCCCATGCTTTCCCCGGTGGATTTCATTTCGGGACCCAGGATGGGCTGCACGCCGCGGAACTTCAGGAAGGGCAGGTGCACTTCCTTGACGCTGTACATGCCGGGCGTGGGCGTCTCGGTCAGGCCGATTTCCGCGAGGGTCCTGCCGACCGCGATCAGGGCGGCAGATTTGGCCAGGGCGTGGTCCACGGCCTTGCTGACGAAGGGCACCGTGCGGCTGGCGCGCGGATTGGCCTCCAGGATGTACGCGACGCCGTCCTTGACCGCGTACTGCACGTTCATCAGGCCACGCACGCCGAGTTCGAGCGCCAGGCGCTCGGTGGTGGACTTGACCGTTTTGATGAGCTCTTCGCTCAGGTGCACCGGAGGGAGGATGCATGCCGAGTCACCCGAGTGCACTCCTGCGGCCTCGATGTGCTCCATGATGCCCGCCACGACCGCCTGCTGGCCGTCGCAGAGGGTATCCACGTCGAGTTCCAGGGCGCCTTCGAGAAACTGGTCAAGCAGGATGCTGGGCTGCCCCTCGACGGCGGCGTACACCTCGCGCAGGTAGGCGTCGAGTTCTTCCATGCTGCGCACGGTGCGCATGGCGCGTCCGCCCAGCACGTAGCTGGGACGGGCCATCAGGGGAAAGCCCAGCTCACGCGCGAGTTGCAGGGCCTCGCTGGCGTTCGCGGCCACCTTCCCTTTGGGCTGCGCAATGCCCAGGCGCTCGCACAGCGCGTTGAAGCTGGCGCGGTCCTCGGCCTCGTGAATGGCCGCCGGGCTGGTGCCGATGATGGGGGCGCCGGCTTCCTCCAGACGGCGGGCCAGCTTGAGGGGCGTCTGTCCGCCGAGCTGCACGATCACCCCGACGGGTTTCTCGTGATCGACGATGTTCATGACGTCCTCGAAGGTAAGTGGCTCGAAGTAGAGCCGGTCGGCAGTGTCGTAATCCGTGCTGACCGTCTCGGGGTTCGAGTTCACCATGATGGTCTCGTAGCCGGCTTCCTGCAGCGCCCACACGGCGTGCACGGTGGCGTAGTCGAACTCGACGCCCTGTCCGATGCGGTTGGGGCCGCTGCCCAGAATGACCACCTTGGGCTTGTCGGTGTGGCTGACCTCGTCTTCCCATTCAAAGGTGCTGTAGTGGTAGGGCGTGTAGGCCTCGAACTCGGCGGCGCAGGTATCGACGGTCTTGTACACCGGGGTGGCGCGGCGGGCCTTGCGGATGGCGCGCACCTCCAGCTCGCTCTTGCCGGTAATTTCGCCGATGCGCGCGTCGGAGAAGCCCAGGCGCTTGACTTCGCGCCAGTACTCGTACTTCCAGTCCTCGATGGAGCCGAGCTGGATGATTTCGCTTTCAGCGTCGATGATCTCCTTGAGCTGGCACAAGAACCAGTGGTCGATTTTGGTGGTTTCAAACAGCGACTCGACGCTCTCACCACGCCGCAAGAGTTCCAGCACGGCTTCCAGGCGGTGCGGATTGGGGTAGAGCAGCGCGCGCAGTTCCTGCACTCCCATGTCGGCGTAGGCGCCGCGTACGTCGGCCTCCACGCTGCGCAGGGCTTTTTGCAGCGACTCCTTGAAAGTGCGGCCAATCGCCATGACCTCGCCCACGCTGCGCATCTGGGTGCCCAGCATGTCAGGCGTGCCGGGAAACTTCTCAAAGGCGAAACGCGGAATCTTGGTGACCACGTAATCGATGGTGGGCTCAAATGCTGCCGGGGTGACGCGGGTAATGTCGTTGGGCAGTTCTTCCAGGCGGTAGCCCACGGCGAGCAGCGCGGCGATCTTGGCGATGGGGAAGCCCGTCGCCTTGCTCGCCAGCGCGCTGGAGCGCGAGACACGCGGATTCATCTCGATTACGATCACGCGCCCGTTGTCAGGATTCACGGCGAACTGGATGTTGCTGCCGCCCGTCTCGACGCCGATCTCGCGGATGATGGCGATGCTATAGTCTCGCAGGCGCTGGTACTCGACGTCGCTGAGGGTCTGCGCGGGCGCCACGGTGATGCTGTCACCGGTGTGCACGCCCATTGGATCGAAGTTCTCGATGCCGGTGATGATCACGACCGTGTCGGCGGTGTCGCGCATGACCTCGAGCTCGTATTCCTTCCAGCCCAGGATGCTTTCCTCGAGCAGCACGCTCGTAACCGGCGAGTCGTGCAGGCCCTGCGCGGTGATCTGCTCGAATTCCTCGTAGGTGAAGGCGATGCCGCCCCCGGTACCGCCGAGCGTGAAGCTGGGGCGGATGACGACGGGCAGGCCGAGTTCCTTCTGGAACTCACGCGCTTCTTCGAGGGTGTGGACCATCTTGCCGCGCGCGGTTTCCACGCCGATCTTCTTCATGGCAGCCTGGAAGAGTTCGCGGTCCTCACCTTTGCGGATGGCCTCGACGCCCGCGCCGATCAGTTCCACGCCGAATTCGGCCAGGGTGCCGTTCTCGAAGAGGTCCATGGCGAGGTTGAGGGCCGTCTGTCCGCCCAGGGTGGGCAGCAGGGCGTCCGGGCGCTCTTTTTCGATGACACGCCGCACAAAGGCTGGGGTAAGCGGTTCGAGGTAGGTGGCGTCGGCGAGGTCGGGGTCGGTCATGATGGTGGCCGGGTTGCTGTTGACCAGCACCAGGCGGTAGCCTTCACGCCGCAGGGCCTTGAGGGCCTGCGTGCCCGAATAGTCGAACTCGGCGGCTTGCCCGATCTGAATGGGCCCGCTGCCGAGGATCAAAATGGTCTGGATGTCAGTGCGCTTGGGCATTCCAGAAAAAGAGAATAACACGAGGGCAAGGCCAGAAAGTTTATTCAGTATGAATTGGCCCCATTCGGTGCTCTAAGTGGTCCGGTCTTGCCACGTGAATTTCCGGCCCCAGGGCGTTTCTGAGCGTATATGTGCTGTTTCGGCTCGCGGTCCGCTTCGAGCGGTTCGGTGCTTGACCCTCCTGCGGCGAGCTGATAGGCTTTGCATAGAAATACGCAAACTGCGTATAACCAAACAGATGCTGAACCTTGCCCTCCGACGTTGAACCTTCGCCTCAGTCATGAACTTGAGGCGGCGTTTCATGTCGGGGGCTTTGTTGTGCGCTAAGAACGATTCAAGAACTGGGCAGAAGCCCACCCAAGGAGAATTCCCATGACCAAAAAAATCGTGCTGGCGTACAGCGGTGGCCTCGACACCTCCATCATCCTGAAGTGGCTCCAGACCGAGCGCGGTTACGAGGTCGTGACCTTCACCGCCGACATCGGTCAGGGCGACGAGGTCGAGGAAGCGCGTGTCAAGGCCCTGAACACCGGCGCCGTGAACGCCTACGCCCTTGATCTGCGCGAGGAATTCGTTTCGGACTTCGTGTTTCCCATGATGCGCTCGGCCGCGGTGTACGAGGGCTATTACCTGCTCGGGACCAGCATCGCGCGCCCATTGATCGCCAAGCACCTCGTGGAGATCGCCAAAAAAGAAGGCGCGGAGGCCATCAGCCACGGCGCCACTGGCAAGGGCAACGACCAGGTGCGCTTTGAGCTGACCGCCCTGGCGCTCGAACCCGAAATCAAGACCGTCGCTCCCTGGCGTGAGTGGAGCTTCCAGGGCCGCGCCGACCTCGAAGACTTCGCGCGCGAGAACGACATTCCGGTGCCCACCACCAAAAAAGACCCCTGGAGCACCGACGCCAACCTGCTGCACATCAGCTTCGAGGGCGGCATCCTGGAAGATCCCTGGATGGAACCACCTGCCCACATGTTCAAGCTCACCGTCGGCCCCGAAGAGGCCCCCGACGAGGCCGAGTACGTCGAGGTGGAGTTCGAGAACGGAGACCCCGTCGCCATCAACGGCGAGCGCCTCTCGCCCGCCGACCTGCTCGCGCAGGCCAACGCGGTCGCCGGTCGTCACGGTGTGGGGCGCCTTGACCTGGTCGAGAACCGCTTTGTCGGCATGAAGTCGCGCGGCGTCTACGAGACGCCCGGCGGCACGCTGCTCTACCACGCCCGCCGCGCCGTCGAGAGCCTCACCCTCGACCGTGAGGTGCTGCACCAGCGCGACGCCCTGGGCCCCAAGTACGCCGAGCTGATCTACAACGGCTTTTGGTACGCGCCCGAACGCGAAGCGCTGCAGGCCTACTTCGACTTCGTGGCGCGAAGCGTCACCGGCACCGCCCGTCTGAAGCTCTACAAGGGCAACGTGATCGTTGCGGGCCGCAAAGCCCCGAAGAGCCTGTACGACAAGGACCTCGTCACCTTCGAAGCGGGCGGCGATTACAACCAGGCCGACGCCGCGGCCTTTATCAAGCTGAATGCCCTGCGCCTGCGCGTGCGCACCCGTGCCGAACAGAAGGCGGAGGGCAAAACGCCCGTTAAGGCCGGTGACTGATGGCGCGGGTGCGGCGTGCCGGCAGCGAGGACGCGGGCCTGATGGCCGCGCTGACCCGTCAGTGCTGGGCGGGCAGCGTGCCGGGCGACTCCAGCGCGCACTTCGAAGACGAAACGCGCGTGCTGAGCGACCTGGCCAGTGGCGGCGGCCTGATCCTGGAGCACGGGGTGATTGCCGTGGCCTCGCTGCGCTGGCGTGACCTGCCTCCAGGGGCCAGCGGACCGGGCCGGGCCACGCCGCGCCTGTGGGAAGTGTGCCGCCTGGGCGTGCTGCCGCACCACCGCCAGCACGGTCACGGCGAGCGCCTGATGCGTGAAGTCGAAGCGCTCGCGGCGAGCGGCGGCGTCCCGGAAGTGCGCCTCGCCGTGCGCCGCGACGCCAGCGTGAAGCTCGTGCAGTTCTACCAGCGCCTCGGCTATACCATCGACCCGGCGCTGGTCTACAGCCACGCCAACCCCCAGAACCCCACGCCCATTGTGATGCGCAAGGAGCTGCTGCACGCCATGGGAGTGAGCGCTTGACGATGGGCACCGCGAGCTGCATCGCCAAATCACAGGTGCTTCACGCCGGGTACGTACTCCGGCTTGCCGCCGTCGCCGATGCGGACACCATTGCTTTCCAGCGGGCCGCGATGTTTGCCGAAATGGGCACCTCGTACAGTGAGGAGCACACCACGCAGTTCGCGCCCTGGATTCGGGACCGCCTGTCGGGCGGCACCTACCTGGGCCTGCTGATCGAGCATGCCGGACAGGTGGTTGCGGGAGCTGGCCTGATGTTTCTGGACTGGCCGCCCAGCCATCTGGACCCTGGCAGCCGGCGCGCATACCTGCTCAACGTCTATACCGAGCCGAAGCACCGCGGGTGTGGCCTCGCGCGGGCGCTCACGCAGGCCGCCATCCACGAAACACGGGCCCGAGGCATTGCCGTGCTGGCCCTGCATGCCAGTGAAGCGGGCCGACCCCTTTATACGAAGCTGGGCTTTCAGGCCACCAACGAAATGCGCTTTCTCACTTCCGTGCAGGGCAGTTGAGCAGATCAGGAGTCAGGACATGACCACGAACACGTCAGACAAGAAACTCTGGGGAGGACGCTTTGCCGAGGCGACAGACGGGCTCGTCGAGCGCTTCAATGCCTCGGTGGGTTTCGATCAGCGTCTGGCCGAACAGGACATTCGCGCCTCGCTCGCGCACGTCGCGATGCTGGGCCAGCAGGGCATTCTCGAGGGCGCCGAGGTCGCGCGCATCACCGGCGGGCTGCAGGAGATCCTGACCGCCATCCTGGCCGGCAACTTCGAGTGGCGCCTCGACCGTGAGGACGTGCACATGAACGTCGAAGCCGACCTGCGCGACCGGATCGGCGGCGTGGCGGGCAAGCTGCACACCGCACGCAGCCGCAACGATCAGGTGGCCACCGACTTCCGGCTGTTCGTGAGGGAAGCCGCGCAGAACCTCGCGCAGCTCACGCGCGCCCTGCGGGCGACCTTTGTCGCCGAGGCCGAGCGTCACCTCGATCCCCCCGTGCTGATGCCGGGCTACACCCACCTGCAGGTCGCCCAGCCCATCGCGCTGTCGCACTGGTTTCTGGCCTACGCCGAGATGCTGGAACGTGACGAGGGGCGTTTGCTCGATGCGGCCGAGCGCATGAATGAAAGCCCTCTCGGTGCGGGCGCCCTGGCAGGTACGCCCTGGCCCATCGACCGCGAGGCCACCGCCCGCGCGCTCGGTTTCGCCCGCCCAATGCGCAACAGCCTCGACGCGGTCGCCAGCCGCGACTTCGCGCTGGAATTCCTGTCGGCCTGCGCCATCCTGATCGCGCACCTTTCGCGCCTCAGCGAGGAGCTGATTTTGTTCAGCACCTTCGAGTTCGGCTTCGTGACGCTGCCCGACAGCCATACCACCGGCAGTTCCATCATGCCGCAGAAGAAAAACCCCGACGTCTCCGAGCTGGCGCGCGGCAAGGCGGGCCGGGTGTTCGGCGCCCTGATGGGCCTGCTCACGGTCGTGAAAGGCACGCCGCTCGCGTACAACAAGGACCTGCAGGAAGACAAGGAAAGTGTCTTTGACGCGTATGACACCCTCTCCATCGTGCTGCGGCTCTACGCCGACATGCTGCCCAAGGCAGAGTGGCACGCCACGACCATGCGCCAGGCCGCCTCGCGTGGGTACAGCACCGCCACCGACCTGGCGGATTTCCTGGCGATGGGGGGCCTGCCCTTCCGTGAAGCGCACGAGGTGGTGGGCGGCCTGGTCGGTCTGGCGTCACGCACGGGGCGGCAGTTGTGGGAGCTGAGCGACGAGGAGCTGCGCGCCGTCCACCCGCTGCTGAGCGCCGAGGTTGCCAGCCGCCTGACCGTGGAAGCCAGCGTCTCATCGCGGCAGAGCTTTGGCGGCACCGCCCCCGATCAGGTGGGAAAGCAAATTCAAGCCGCCCTGGAGCGCCTCAAGGAGCACGCATGACCCTCACCCTGGAACGCGACACCGTCACCAAGATCCGCCCGGCTGCCCATCACGAACTCGACCTCGTCAAGCGCCTGCTGGAGGCCGTCGGTCTGCACAGCGGCAGCGTCACCATGCAGGGCGCCACCTTCTGGATTGCCCGGCGTGACGGTGAAAGCGTCGGCGTGATCGGCCTGGAGCACGGTGAGGGCGCCTCGCTGCTGCGCTCCACGGCGGTGTTGCCGCAGGCACGCGGGACGGGCGTCGGGCGCGCCCTTGTGCAGAGCGCCCTGACGCTCGCCACCCTGCGCGGCGACCGCGCCGTGTACCTGTTCAGCAGCGACGCCGGGCCGTTCTGGCAGCGCTACGGCTTTCAGGCCGTCCCGGTGAGTGAGCTCGCCCGCGCCCTGCCGGGCGTCCCGCAAGTCGAGAGCGGCCAGTGCAAGGGCTGGCTGCACGAGGAGCTCGCGTGGCGCAAGGACCTGGAGGCTCAGGCGTGACCTACCTCGCCCTCGACTCCATCGCCATTCCCGACCTGAGCCCGCAGGCGCGCGTCAGTGCGCGCAAGGCCCGCCTGAGTGACCTCGAGGCCATTCATGAACTGATCGGCTACTGGGCGGCGCGCGGACAGATGCTGGTGCGCAGCCGGCAGCTGCTCGCCGAAACCATTCGGGACTTCGTGGTGATGGAAGCGGAACCCGAGGGGGATCACCCGGGCGGCCTCGCGGGCGTGTGCGGCCTGCACATGCTCGCGCCCGACCTGGCCGAGGTGCGCGGCCTGGCCGTCCACCCGAGTTTTCAGGGTCGCGGCTTGGGCCGCGAGCTCGTCTTGGCCTGCGAACGTGAGGCGCGCGAGCTGGGCCTGCCGGCCCTGTTTGCCTGGACCTACCAGCAGAAGTTCTTCGAGAACTGCGGCTTTATGCGCATCGACAAGACGCACCTGCACCCCAAGGTCTGGAGTGAATGCCAGCGCTGCGCCTTTTTTGAAAACTGCAACGAGATCGCGATGCTCAAAACGCTTCAAGGGCCAGGCGCTTCTCGTACCGCCTGAACAATTGGGTTTTGGGGAGTTGCTACACTTCTTGGAGTTCGCCGGGAAGCACCCCGGTACACCCATGAAATGCGGCCCGCGAGCCGCGTATGGAGGCAAGTCATGATTCGGAAAGAACGCGCAATTCTGGCCCTCGAAGATGGGACGGTCTACCGGGGCTACGCTTTTGGTCACCGTGGTGAGACGGTCGGCGAGGTCGTTTTCAACACCTCCATGACGGGCTATCAGGAAATCATGACCGATCCCAGTTACAACGGGCAGATCGTGTGCATGACCTACCCGCACATTGGCAACTACGGCGTGGCCATCTACGACATGGAGAGTAACAGGCCCTTCGTGCGCGGCTTTATTGGCCGGGAATTCTCCGAGGAATACAGCAATCACCGCGCCAACCAGTCCTTGCAGGAATTCATGGCGGAGTACGGCATCGTGAGCATCAGCGGCATCGACACCCGCGCCCTGGTGCGTCGCCTGCGTGAAGGCGGCGTCGTGAAGGGGGTCGTGGCGCACCGCTCGTTCACCCACCCGGAAGACCCCTACGGCGAATTCAGTCTGGAAGAAGAGCAGGACTTCGTGCGCCGCGCCCGCGAGCACGAAAACATCGACGGGCGCGACATGACCCCCGAGGTCACCACCTCGCTGCCCTACGCCTACCCGACCCTGCGCGAAGGCAAGCGGGTGGTGCTGCTGGATTTTGGCATCAAGCACACCATCATCAAGCGCCTGGCGGAGGTGGGCATCGAGCCCATCGTGGTGCCCGCACACACCAGCCCGGCGCAGATCATGGCCTTGCAGCCACACGGTCTGTTCCTGTCCAACGGCCCGGGTGACCCGGCGGCGCCCAAGTACGCCCACGAGACCGCCTGGAAGCTGCTGGGCCTCTTGCCCACCTTCGGCATCTGCCTGGGACACCAGATTCTGGGCCTGGCGGTGGGCGGGCGCACCTTCAAGATGAAGTTCGGTCATCGGGGCGGCAACCAGCCCGTGAAGAACCTGCTGACCGGCGAGATCGAGATCACCTCGCAGAACCACGGCTACGCGGTTGACATCGACAGCATTCCGGAGGGGCAGTTCGTCGCGACTCACGTCAACCTGAACGACAACAGCCTGGAGGGCATGGCGCACGTGCGCTACCCGGTGTTCAGCGTGCAGTACCACCCCGAGGCGAGCCCCGGGCCGCACGACTCGCGCTACCTCTTCAACCGCTTCATCGAGGAGATCGATTACTTCGACGGCGCGACGGGGACGCCCGTGGAAAAGGCCCTGCCGGGCAAGTTCGGCGTTTGAAAGAACAGCTCGAAACAAGTCGAGACGCCCCGCCGACAAGGCGGGGCGTCTGCTTGCGCGCACGAGGCGAGTGCCCGGGAAAGACCTTTTTTCTGCCGCTGCAGGTTCAGCCGAGGTAGATGTTCACGTCACTGGGATTGGCAGAGACGATCAGTTGCTGGATTTCACCTTCGTCGGGTTCGCGCAGCACCCGGTTGAAGTCGTAGGTGCTCAGGATGCTTTCCCGGTAGGTCTGGATGCCGCTTGACTGTGCCCAGCGCGCCAACGCCTGCAGGCCCTCGACGCCGCCCGGGCCAAACTGTCCTCCGAACGCCTCGACGATGACGTAGGTCTTCCCGGCAGCCTCGATCACCGCACCGTAGCGGGCGTTAGCGCGCTGGCCCTGGCTCTCGGTCACGAAAGTGATGGCGCCACCGGTCAGGTCAATGTCGGCGAAAGTACGTTCAAGGATACGGAGGGTTTCGTTTGGAGCGCCCACGACGCCCAGCGGTTCGGCAATCAGCATGGCCTATCTTATGCCGTTCGAATCTGTGTGGGTGGGCAACTCACGAGATTTCGTGAGCCATAGGGCCACTTTGGCCGCACCTGCGCGGTGCTATTCTTCGCGCATGACCAAGTCGCCCGGCTCTCCCAAAGTGGCCCAACTCGTGGCGCAGGCGCGCGGTGGGCGTGTCGTACGTACGGGCTTTCTCGATGCGGACAGCATCGACCGACGCATCCTGCAGGACGAGGAAATCCGCTCCCTGATCGCCGGAGGTTTTCCCGACGCCCGCCGGGTGCTGCTGACGCTTTACCCGGCGCACATTCCGAGCGTCGACAGTGGCGTGAGCGTGCTGCGCGTCATCGGTGAATTCCGCCCTGACTTCGAAGTGCAGGACTTCGCGGTGGCCCTGAAGCAGCTGGCGCTGCCCGAAGAACAGCTCGGTGATCTGCGCGAGGAGCGCGGCGCCTTTTTGCTGGCCGTGACCGGCAAGGCCAAAAGCACCCTGCTCTCTCTGGGCACGCTCGCGAACACGAAAATCGAGGTCGAGGACATTGGCGAGGTCGCGGGACGGGGTGCCAAGACCCGTGAGGTGGTCGTGCCGAGCCTGCGTGTCGACGTCGTTGGCGCCAAGGGCTTTGGTGTTTCGCGCGCTTACTTTCAGCAGGGCATCGACGGCGGGAAGGTGCGCATCAACGGCGCGCAGGCCCGTGCCAGCAGCGAGGTCCGCGAGGGTGACAGTCTCAGTGCCGAGGGCCTCGGGCGGGTGGATTTCAAGCGGGTGGTGAACGAGACCCGCCGGGGCAACTTCAAAGTCGAGCTGGACGTTCACCGCTGAGGCCATGACGCCGTGACCACCGTTGACCTGACCCAGCGTTTCCCCACCCTGACCCCGCACGAGATGCTGGCCGGATTCGTGCCGTCACGCCGCTTCGAGGAGGCGCGGTTTGACAATTACCTGCCCAATCCCGCCTTCGAGTCGCAGGCACGAGCACGCGAGGAGCTGCAGAATTTTGCCGAGGCCGTAGGACGTACGCGCGGCGGTTTTCGCCTGTTGCGCCGGGCTCCTTCGCCCGGGGAAGGTATTTATCTCGACGGTGGCTTTGGGGTCGGCAAGACCCACCTGCTGGCCGCCACTTTTTTCACCGTGAGGAGTGAACAGAAGGCTTTTCTGAGCTTTCAGGAGCTGCTCTACGTGATCGGTGCGCTGGGCATGACCGAGGCGGTGAAAGCGTTCACCCCCTTCCGGTTTCTGGCGATCGACGAGTTCGAACTCGACGATCCGGGCAACACCCACATGGTGAACACCTTTCTGTCACAGCTGATGCCAGGCGGAACATCTGTAGTGACGACCAGCAACACCGAGCCTGGTGCTCTGGGGCAGGGGCGATTCAATACCCATGACTTCGAGCGCCAGATTGCGGCGATTGCCGGCCGGTTTCGCTCATTGCGGGTGGACGGCCCGGATTTCCGGGCGCGCGGCGCGCAGGTGGTGGCTCCGCTGGGCGAAGCCGAGTACCGGGCGTGGAGTGGGATGCAAGGTCAGGCACGTTTCGCGCCGCTGGAGCATCGGGCGCTCAATCGCCATCTGCTCGAAGTGCATCCGGCCCGTTTTCGCAAGCTGCTTTCCGGCGTCGACGCTGTCGGCGTGCTGGACGCGTCAGGAATGCCCGATCAGAACGTGGCGCTGCGTTTCGTTCATTTTATCGACAAGGTCTATGACCTGGGTGTTGGGCTCGCGCTGTCGGGGGTGCCATTGGGCTCGCTGTTTCCGGAAACGTACCGGCACGGTGCTTATGCCAAGAAGTACAGCCGCTGCCTGTCCCGTTTATCCGAGCTGCTCTCCGAGGCGCGTTCGTCTGTTGCGGTGGTGACGCCCTCTTCAGTCTGATGTGAGGCGGTGCCTCATGCTTCTAAGGGATTGCAGGCCGACCTCATGAGTATTGGCAGCACTACGACTCGAATTACACATGTGGTTCTCATTTCAAGAACTACATGAGATAGCTGGTTGCTGGAACCGCTCCCAATGATGAGAAGTTAAAGTAAGTCTTTATTTTTTTGCCACGTTCAAAAGTTATGAATTGCTAACCTTGTAAGGCAATCGCCGCCAACCTTCTTCGCCTTACAGGAGCACGACCATGAGCCAACTTCAGTGCAGCTGGGTCCCGGGGACCTTCAACCGCGTTCGCATGAACAGCATCCACGATCTGATCGAAATCACCATCGAGCGCGCCGAGCGCATTCTCGGACGGGGCAGTCTGCATGACCTGTATCTGAAGGGCCGCGTGACCCTCACCGTCAATGAAGATGTCCTGCAACGCCTGAGTGCCTGAGCAGTCTCGGTCCGAGTTGTGAACGTCCAGATGAGGCAGCGTGCGCTGCCTCATCTTTCTTGGCATGACCGGAGTTGACGCTTCTGCGAAACTTGGCGCGGGAACTCGTCGTACCATAACAACCATGCCTATCCCGGTCAGCACCCAAGCATTGCTGGAGGACCTCAGCGCCCTCGTTCATACCGAGTCACCCTCTGACGACCGCGAAAGCGTCAAGCGGGTCATGGAGACGGTCGAAGGGTGGATGCGTGATCTGGGCGCCACCGTGCTGCGCCTGGACGGCGACACGCGCCGCTTCATCCTGGATGGCCGCAGCGACAGTCCGGAGATCGATGACCGGAGTGTGGTTATCCTGGCGCATGCCGACACCGTCTGGCCGCACGGCACCCTGAACACCATGCCCTTCCGGGTCGAAGGAGAGCGTGTCTACGGCCCCGGCACCTACGACATGAAAGGTGGCATCGTGGGCGCCATTCACGCCCTGCGGGCGCTCGCCGGCACCTTGCCGCACCGGGTCGAGCTGCTCCTCACGCCCGACGAGGAAGTCGGCTCCTATGATTCCCGAGCTCAAATCGAAACGGCGGCGCGCCGTGCCCGAGCCATTCTGGTCGTCGAGCCCCCGGTGGCGGGCACGAATGCCCTCAAGACCGGACGCAAGGGCACGGGCATGTATCACGTGAAGCTGCACGGCGTCGCGTCTCACGCTGGCAATGCTCCCGAGCGGGGCGCGAGCGCCATTGCCGAAGCGGCCCGGACGCTGCTGGCCGTCGAGGGATTCGCCGATTCGGCCAAAGGCACCACGCTCAGCGTTGGCCGCATCGCGGGTGGGGGAGCCATCAACGTCGTTCCGGCCTTTGCGGAGTTCTGGGTCGATACCCGCATTGCCGAACTGGGTGAAGCGGAGCGCATCGAGACGGCCATGCGCGGTCTGCGGGCCCACGACGAACGCACCCGCCTCGAGGTCGAGGGTGGACTCAACCGCCCACCTTTCGAGCGGACCGAGGGCACCGCGGCTTTGTACACCCGCGCTCAGCAGGCGGCCCGTGAACTCGGCTTCGAAGTCGGTGAGGCGTTTGTGGGCGGCGGCAGCGACGGCAACTTCACCGCTCCGCTGTGCCCGACCCTCGACGGGCTCGGTGCGCCGGGTGACGGCGCGCACGCCGAGTACGAACACATCGACCTGAGTGCCTGGCCGCGTCACGTGCAACTGCTCGCCGAACTGATCCGCGATCCTGGCGTGTGAGGCGCTCGGGGTGAGCGCAGGGCGTGCCTCAGTCCCGGTGCCCGCTTTGCGTTTACCCTGTAGGCATGTTCTTTCGCCGCAAACCCCCCGCGAATCCCTATGTCAAACAGGACGACGCGAACACCTACCGGGTTCGCATCAAGACCAGACTGCACGGCGACACCGTTGAACTGCGCTTCACCAAGAGCGCGCACATCGGCGTCTCGGACGACGGCGGGTACGTGTTCCGCAAGCAGTTCGTGTCCGACCGGCATTTCGACCGAGGCGAGGTCACCGTGCAGTTCGATTCGCGCTACAACGTCACCGGCTCGGACATCGAAGGTGGCGAACTGATCCCGGTCGCGTCTTGGTCGTGAATAGCGGCAATCTAGGCAGCTTGCCGCGGCTTCCCGCCGCCTTGTGATACACCCTCATTCAAGATGACTGCAAGCTTCGCGTTCTTTTATGCCTGGTGGTTTACCCCCACCGGGTGAGTTCGCGTCGTGTATTTCCGACTTCGCCCGCACAGAGCTCGGGCGAAGTTTTTTTTGTCCCGACATTTTAAGGAGACCCTGCCATGACCGCACTTTCCCTGCCTCACCTTCCAGTTTCCCCGACGACCGAATTCGCGGGCGTGGTCCAGCCGCTGCCCAGCCCGGCCGCGCTGCGTCACGACCTGCCGCTGAGCGTACTGGCGCAGCGCGACGTGCACTCAGCCCGTGAAGAAGCGCGCGCCATCGTGCAGGGCCGTGACGACCGGTTGCTGGTGATCGTCGGGCCCTGCAGTATCCACGAGCCCGGCCAAGCGCTGGAGTACGCCGCGCGTCTGGCCGAGCTGCGCGCTCGGCTGCAGGACCGGCTGTGCATCATGATGCGCGTATACATCGACAAACCCCGCACGACGGTCGGCTGGCGTGGTTACCTGCTCGATCCCGACCTGAACGGCAGCTTCGATTTACCGTCTGGCCTGCGCGCCTCACGCGAGCTGATGGGGGGGTACTCGGTCTGGGTCTGCCGGTCGCCACCGAGGTGCTCGATCCGTTCCTGGCGCCGTACCTGGAAGACCTGCTGGCCTGGGCCGCCGTGGGTGCGCGCACCACGGAGTCGCAGACGCACCGCGCCCTCGTGAGCGGGATGCCGCTGCCGGTGGGTTTCAAGAACGGCACGGACGGCAACGTCCAGGTGGCGCTGGACGCCGTGATCTCAGCGCGGGCGCCCCAGCCGCTGGTGACCTTCGACGCGCAGGGAAGACCGGTGGCCTGCCGTACACCCGGCAATCCAGACGGACACGTCATCCTGCGCGGAGGCCGCGCCGCGCCGAACCACACTGCCGACCACGTCCGGGCTACCCTCGGCGCCCTGGAAAGCGCGGGCGTGTCACGAACGGTGATGGTGGACTGCAGTCACGGCAACAGCGGCTACGACCACACCCGACAGGCGGCCGTGCTGCGTGAGGCGTTGGCCCAGCGCGTGCGAGGCGAACCCGGCGTGGCCGGTGTGATGCTCGAAAGCCACCTGCACGCCGGGAAGCAGCTGCTCAAGCCAGACGCGCCGTTGCAGTACGGCGTCAGCGTTACGGACGCCTGCATCGGTTGGGAGGAAACCGAAGCACTGTTGCTCGAAGCGCACGCCGCCCTCTGAGCCTGTCAGCCCGTTCGTGGGGTCTTTGGCGCTCAAGGTGCCTGTACGAACAGGGGAAGTGGACTTGGCGAAATCAGCCCGGCCACTTCGGCGCGGCGGCGCAATTCCTGCACGGCGCGCTCGCCTTCCTCGCCCACGTCACGGCTGAACGGATTGACGTACAGGTCGATGTGGGCCTGCATCACGTCGTCGCTCATCTCCAGAGCGTGAGCGCGAATGTAGCCGCGAGGTTCCTGTGGATGTGCCCAGGCGTACTCCAGGCTGGCGCCAACCGCTTCGTTCAGTGCCCACTGCGTGGAAGCCGCAAGATCGCGCCGCACCAGAATCGCGCCGAGCGGCAGCGGCAGGCCCGTCTCGCCTTCCCACCAGGCGCCCAGGTCGATGAATTTCTGCAGGCCGTACTCGTGAAAAGTGAAGCGCGACTCGTGAATGATCAGCCCGGCGTCCACACGCCCGGCCTGCACCGCCGGCATTACCTCGTCGTAGCGCATGCGCACCACCTGCAGGCCCGGCTCCACCAGACGCAGCAGCATCTCCGCGGTCGTGAGTGCACCGGGTGAAGCGACCAAGCGGCCCCTGAGGGAGGGCAGCGCCTCTTTCGTGACGATCAAAGGTCCCACGCCCCGACCCAGCGCGCCGCCCGCGCGCAGGGCGACGTAGCGATCCATCACCTCGAAGTAGGCGCGGTAACTGATCTTGGTCATAGGCAACCGCCCCTCGCGTGCCCAGGCATTGAGGGTCTCGACGTCCTCGAGCACCTCCTGCACGGGCAGGGGAGAGGGCACACGGCCAAAGGTGAGCGCGTAGAAAATAAAAGTGTCATTCGGGCAAAAGGAGTATCCGAGGGGCAAGGTGTCGGCGGCGCCGGTCATGCAGGCAGCCTAGAACCTGGCGCGGCGCTTGCCCCGGACGGGCCCTACATTCGCTCGCTGCCGGACAAGACCGCCTTCACGCGGCTGAGGACTTCGTAGGTGACCACCCGCAGCGCATACAGCCGGTCGCTGGCCAAGGGCAAGGTGCCATCGAAGCGCGGTTCCTCTGCGGGTACCGACACCACCTGCAGGCCTTCGCGGTCAAACAGCGCGGCGGCCCGTCGTGAATGCGAGGGCGACGTGACCAGCAGAACGCGCTGCCATCCGTGCAGACGAGCCAGCTCGCGCACCCGAACCGCCTCGTCGTGCGTGTCGGTCACTTGGCGCAAAATCAGCGTACGTGGACCGTCCTGACCGTACAGGCGCTCGATCTGGCCGCGTGACAGGGCCGACACCTTGGGGCACGCCGAATTTCCGTAGATTTGTGCTTGCTCGGAGAGCGTCAGCACGGGCGCGTACCCGGCGCGCCACAATTCCAGGCCGCGCGTCAGGCGCGCCGCCGAACTGGCCTCCAGTTGAGCGCTGCCACACGACAGGCCGCCTCCCAGCACCACGATGGCGTCTGCCGCTTGAGGAGCCTCACGCCGTTCGAGCTGCCGCAAGGCCGGGCGTAAAACGGGAAACAGCAGCACGGTCAGCAGCAGCGCGCCTCCCAGGACACTGATGACCAGCAGCGCCCGGCGTGTGCCAGACCAGACCGCACAGATGAGGCAAAGCAGCATGATGCCCGCCAGCAGGGCAAGCGGCGCGCGAACTTCGCCCAGAAAAGCCGCCAGCCCGGCCCAGGCGCAACCCGTGGCGAAGCAGGCTGCCCAGGTTTCCCAGGAGCGCACGGGTTCCTTCATTCAGGCTGACCGGCCCTGAGCCCGGCTGCGCGGTTCGCTGGGAGTCACGCGTTCGGTGAGCAGACGCCGACTTTCGTGGCGTTCATCTGTCACGGCCTCGGCGAGCTCATCGATTTCGCGCTGCAGGACTTTTGTCAGGAGCGCTTCTTTCACGGCCCAGGAAGACGGACCGAAATCACCTTCGATGTGTCCGGGCGCATGAGCCCCCATCGCGTGGGCAAGGCGGATGTAGCGTTGTGCGAGGTCTGGCATGTCGGTTCATCCTACAAAATGGCTCGAACGGCGGCGCCACGACACGGGCGCTGAAGCCTGCAGCGAGGTTCAGCCGACGTTGGGCTTTCTGCGGTGGCCACCGGACGCCCATTATTCTGAATACATGACCCTGTTCGAAGCGCCCGCCCCGCTCGCCGAGCGGCTGCGGCCCCGAACCCTCGACGAAGTGGTCGGTCAACGCCAGCTGCTCGGGCCCGGCAAACCCCTGCGCAGGCTGCTGGAAAGCGGACGGCTGAACTCCCTGATCCTGTGGGGACCACCGGGCGTGGGAAAGACCACCCTGGCGCGCCTGGTGGCGCAGTACGTCAAGGCGCACTTCATTTCGCTCAGCGCCGTCACGGCCGGAGTAAAGGACGTCCGTGCCGCCGTCGACGAAGCGGAGCGCCGCGTGGCGCGTGGAGAGCGGACCATCCTGTTTCTCGACGAAATCCACCGGTTCAACAAGGCCCAACAGGACGCCCTGCTGCCACACGTGGAGCGCGGCCTGCTGACATTGATCGGCGCCACCACCGAAAATCCCTCTTTCGAGGTGAACCCGGCATTGCGCTCCCGTGCCCGCACCCTGGTGCTCGAACCCCTCAGCTTCGAGGACGTGCGCGACCTGCTTTCGCGCGCCCTTCGTGACGAGCGGGGCTTGCCCGGCGTGGACGCCTCGGACGAAGCGCTCGACCTGCTCGCACGCCTCTCCGACGGGGACGCCCGGCGTGCCCTCGGCACCCTGGAGGTCGCTGCCTCGCTTGGAAACCCCGTTACCCCGGAACTCGTCACCGACGCGTACGGCAAACATCTGCCCGCCATGGACAAAGGCGGCGAGGACTTTTACAACCTGATCTCGGCGCTGCACAAAAGCGTGCGTGGCTCACACCCCGACGCAGCCCTCTACTGGCTTGCGCGCATGATCGCCGGGGGCGCCGATCCCCTGTACGTCGCGCGGCGCATCGTCCGGATGGCCGCCGAGGACATCGGCCTCGCCGATCCCCAGGCCCTGCGTCTGGCAGTCGCGGCGCAGCAGACTGCCGAATTCCTGGGCAGCCCGGAAGGCGACCTCGCCCTCGCTCAACTGGTGGTGTACCTCGCGCTGGCCCCCAAAAGCAATAGCGTGTACGTTGCCTGGAAACACGCCCTGGACCTCGCCGCGGAGCAGCAGCACCCCGTACCGGTGCACCTGCGCAACGCACCCACGCAGCTCATGCGGGCCCAGGGGTACGGCAAAGGATACGCCTACTACTTCGACGACCCCGAAGGCAGTTTCGCGCAGACCTACCTGCCGGACGCGCTGAACGGCCTGCAGATTTACGCCGCGTCCGGAGAAGGCTGGGAAGCGCGCGTGAAGGAACGCTGGCAGAAGCTGCGGGAACTGCATACTTCACCCGAGCCTTCAAGCTGAATCACTTCGGCCGTGCCTGCATCAAGCGGGCCAGCAGTTCCCCCGCCTGGCGGTGAAGTTCACGCTGCTCGGACACGCTGAGGTTCACACCCTCGGCACGCGTTCCGGGCAGGGCGCTCATCAGCAAGGCCCGCTCGTCATCGGCGCAGGCGAGCAACTCGGGTCCACGCGAACCGAGCGCGGTCGCCCACCGTTGCAAGGCGTGCTTTTCGCGCAGGTACACCTCGGTGCGGCGCTGCTGCTTCAGAAAAAATCGGCCGTCCGCCGAGCGCAGCTCCCATACCCACGACTCGCCGTGCGGCCAGGAGTGATCGGCCATCACCTGAAAGCCGCCCAGCGCTCGCCGGGCAACGGCAGACAAGTCATCTGGCAACATGAGCTTCACGTTAGCTTGTGGATGCGAGGCGCTGCGTACGCGTGATGGCCGAGCTTCGCTATGCTTGAGCCATTGTTTCCCCGGAAGCAACCATTACACCTTATTGGAGGACCTCATGCCCATCAAATTCGGAACGGACGGCTGGCGCGACATTATTGCCGAAGACTTTACCCATGCCAATGTCGCCATCGTGGCGGCGGCCCATGCCCGGTACCTCGCCTCACAAGGCGGACAGAGCGTCGTGATCGGCTTCGATCCACGTTTCGGCGGGCCGCAGTTCGCGCGCGTGGCTGCGAATACCTTCGCGCAGCACGGCCTGAATGTGC
Organism: Deinococcus peraridilitoris DSM 19664; assembly: GCF_000317835.1. NCBI lineage: Bacteria > Thermotogati > Deinococcota > Deinococci > Deinococcales > Deinococcaceae > Deinococcus > Deinococcus peraridilitoris. The sequence continues at coordinate 2,966,270 of NC_019793.1, forward strand.
ACCTCGCCGGTACCTACCTGCCCACACCCGCCCTATCGTTTGCCGCGCGGCACCTCGGCGCGGCGGGCGGCGTCATGATCACCGCCTCACACAATCCACCCGAATACAGCGGTTACAAGCTCAAAGGTGCGTACGGCGGCAGCGCCACGCCCAGCATGGTCAGCGGCGTCGAGCAGATGATCGATGAGGGCGACGACAGCGAGGGCCCCACCGGAACCATCCAGAATCTCGACGTGCGCCGCGACTACTACATGGCCCTCGACGCCATCCTCGACCTCGATACCCTGCGCGCCTACCGCGGCACCCTGTACCACGACGCCATGGGTGGCGCGGGCAGCGGCTGGATCGAGGGCTACGTCAAACACGCCAAGCTGAAACTCGATCTGCACCCGGTGCATGGCGTGCCACATCCGCTCTTCTACGACGTCAATCCCGAACCCATCCCACAGAATCTCGGCGTGCTCAGCGCGTTGCTCCGGCAGGAAGAAGGCCTCACCTTCGGCACGGTCACCGACGGTGACGCCGACCGTGTGGGCGCCGTGGTGGCAGGCGGGATTTACTTCAACAGTCACCAGATCTTTGCCGTGCTCATCAAACACCTCTACGACCGTGGCCTGCGTGGACGCGTCATCAAGACCGTGTCGGGCAGCTCCATCATCGATCTGCTGTGCCAGAAACTCGGTCTGGAAGTCGTCGAAACTCCGGTTGGTTTCAAGTACATCACCGACGCCTTCCTCGAAGGGCTCTCCGACCCTGCCAAACAAGTACTGATCGGCGGTGAGGAATCCGGCGGCATCGGCATGGGCATGCACATCCCCGAGCGCGACGGTATTCTCAACAGCCTGCTGATGCTCGAAGCGGTCGCCAAAAGCGGCAAGAGCCTGCCAGAACTCTTTGCGGACATCGAAGAACTCACCGGCTTCCGGCACTTCTACGACCGCAACGACCTGCACCTCGACCCCGCCTTCGACAAATTCGCGGCGCTGCAGCGGGCCAAAAGCTGGCAGGAGGTGGCAGGGCACACGGTGCGAGAGGTCGTCACCAAGGACGGGGTAAAGCTGCTCCTGGAAGGCAACGCCTGGGTGATGCTGCGGGCCTCGGGAACCGAGCCGGTGGTGCGCGTGTACGCCGAGGGAACGAGTGAGGAAGCGATGCGGGAGATTCTGGAAGAGGCGACGCGGAGGGTACAGGAGGAGTAGCCGCCCGTATTGTCAAGGTCGATGTGCGCTGTCAGGCATTCCTGCTGCTCACCCTGCAGTCCGGCCGCCTTCTCGTATTCACCGCGCCTCCCATCCTGCGGCGGTATCATATCCGCCATGACAGAACGCAAATACTTCGGCACCGATGGGATCCGTTCGGTGGCCGGTGAATATCCGCTCACGGCGTCGTGGGTGATGCAGCTGGGGTGTGCGGCGGCCGAGGTGCTCAAGCGCTCGGCGGACAAGCCGACGGTCGTGATCGGCAAGGATACGCGTCAAAGTGGCGACATGCTGGAAGCGGCCCTGGCGGCCGGTTTGACATCGCGCGGGGTGAATGTGGTGCACCTGGGCGTGCTGCCCACGCCGGGCGTAAGTTACCTGACGCGCCATTTGAAGGCGAGTGCGGGCGTGGTCATCAGCGCTTCGCACAATCCGTACGAGGACAACGGAATCAAGTTTTTTGGTCCTGGTGGTGAGAAGCTGGGTGACGTGCTGGAGCTGGAAATCGAAGCGGAGATCGGGCGTGTGTCGGAATTGACGCTGGTCACCGGGGTGAGCCTGGGCAGCGTGACCAACTACAGTGAGGCGGAGCGGTTGTACGTGAATTATCTGCGTGCGCTGGCGCCTGACCTGACCGGGCTGCGCATCGCGATGGATTGTGCGAACGGCGCGGCCTACCGGGTTGCTCCGAAGGTCTTTCAGGGCGCGGGTGCCGACGTGTTTGCGATCTACACCACGCCTGATGGACGCAACATCAACCGGGGGTGTGGCAGTACGCACATGGAGCATCTTCAGCGTCTCGTGCGGGAAGGCAGTTACGATCTGGGCGTGGCCTTCGATGGTGACGCCGACCGTGCGTTGTTCGTGGATTCGCGTGGCAACGTGGTGCACGGGGATCATATGCTGCTGCTGAACGCGCGGGCGCGGGGAGAGCAGGCGGTGGTGGCGACGATCATGTCGAACATGGCCCTCGAAGTGAAGCTGGCTGAGGCCGGTGTCAGGCTGGAGCGCGCGCAGGTGGGTGACCGGTACGTGCATGAGCGTCTGCTGCACGGGAATTTGCACTTGGGAGGCGAGCAGAGTGGGCACGTGTTGTTTCTGGATCTCAGTCCGACGGGTGATGGCGTGCTGACGGCGTTGCAGACTTTGCGTGCGGCGCGGCAGCTGGGCGTGTCGCTTGATGATGTGCACGACGAGCTGGTGATGTTTCCGCAGACGTTGGTGAATGTGCGCGTGGCCGACAAGCTGGGCGTCTCGCGTGATCCGCAGGTCGCGGCGGCCCTGGCGGCGGCCGAGGAGCGTCTGGCGGGCCGTGGGCGGGTCAACTTGCGCCCGAGTGGTACAGAGTCGCTCGTGCGGGTGATGGTGGAGGGACCAGAGGAAGCCGAGATTCATGAGGTGGCGCGCGGCATAGCGGACGTCATCGCGCAGCGTGCCGGAGTGGCGAACGCATGAAGCCGCAGCAGATCGAGTCGCAGTTGCAGCGGGTGCTGTCAAATGCCATCGCTGAGTTGCGTGACCCTCGTATTCCGTTGATTGTGACCGTGGAACGTGTGAGTGTCACGTCGGACTTTGGCATTGCGCGCGTGTATCTGTCCGCGTTGGGTGACGTGCCCGCGATGCTCGACGCCGTGACGCACGCGCGTGGGCATTTGCAGCGTGAGGTGGCGCGTCAGGTGAAGCTGCGCCGTACGCCCACGCTGGAGTTTTACCCTGCAGGAGAAGCGCCGCTTTGATTGCCCGCTCGCCGATTCGCGTGCGTTATGCCGAAACCGACCAGATGGGTGTGGCGCACCACGCGAATTACCCGGTGTGGTTTGAAATCGGGCGCAGTGAAGTGCTGCAACTGTTGGGCCTGCGTTACCGTGACATTGAAGCGCGCGGGTTTTACCTCATGCTGTCGGGCTTGCAGGTGCACTACCGGCGTGCTGCGCGTTACGACGACGACTTGACGCTGGAAACCTGGATGCAGGAAGCACGCAGCCGCAAGCTGGTGTTCGCTTACCGCTTGTTGCGTGAACTTCAGCCGGGAGCGACAGAAGTGCTCGCGACGGGCCGGACCGAGCACATCATGACCGACCGGTCGTACCGCGTGGCAAGTGTTCCGACTGACGTGCTGGCACTGCTGAAAACTGCGGTCGACCTTCCGGCAAGGCCCGTTTGATCAAAAGTTCTCGCACAAGGCGCAGGGTGACTTTCACCCTGCGCCTTTGACCGTTGCTGGCTCAGTTTGGCGATTCGCCCCAGGCGCTGTCGAGGATGGCGCGTACGTCGCCGGCATTCACGTCGGCAAGTTCACGTACTTCTTGTTCCAGCAGCTTGAGGGCCCGGCGATAAGCCTGGCGGTCAAGGTCGGGCAGACCGCGAGCGACGTTCCAGCGGCGCAGTTCGGAGGCCAGGGAGGCAAGTTCGTAAGGATCGCCGCTGACCAGGATTTCGGTGACTTTGCGGTGCCGGGCGGCCCACTGCCGGGGCAAGTTCATGTGGCCGTCACGCAGGTGGTTGAGCAGTTCGGGCATGTCGGCGCCGGTGAGCGCTGGGCGCATGCCCACTCCACCAGGTGCGTCCACGGGAACATAAGCCCGCGAGGTGGAGTTGGGGAATTCCACCTGGTAGTACGAAAAGGTCGCTTCGTTGATGCGGCGTTTGGAGATGCCACACACCACGCCAATTCCGTATGGCGGCAGGACCACGCGATCACCGGGGTTGTACGCGTTTTTCTTCACCTCTTCCACCCTTTCCTCGAAAAACGCCCACGGGCGCTCTCGAAACGGCAGACCACCAAAAACGGCCCAGCAGTGCTGGGCCGTTTGGTTAGCCAAATTGGTTTTCGAGCTGTTCTTGATTTTCCTGAACGCCGTGGAGTAAGGATTCAGGAATCACTTCCGAAGTGTAGCATCCACCTGAAAGGCTGCCAACTTTGTGTGCTGGACGCGTTTCAGTGAGTAAACTGAGAATCAGACCACTTTTTGGTAAAGAAGCGCAGCAGCTTCACCGGGCTGCTGCGCTTCTTTCGTGATGCGGTCAACTCTCAGGTCTTGCCCGGATTGAACGAGGGCGGGTCACTTGCCGGAAAGCTCTCCTTCGAGGATTCATCAACCAGTTGATCGCGAAAAGCCTCGGGGTCTTTGGTCATCCAGCGGTGCGCGAGGTCGTCGCCGGACGCGGTCAGGTGAACATGGTTGTCAACCCGTTCAATCAGGGAATTGGGGACCCAGTAGGTCTTTTCATTACCGGACAGCACGATTTTCAGGTACTCGTCACCTGATTTGATCACCGTGCCGATCTCCTGGTTGAGAGAGTTCTTCACGGGCATCTGCTCGCGGATGTCATTCGACATGATCGCCTCCTTGGGGTCAGTCTAGCCTTGACCTCTCTGAGGGCTCTTGGCGCATCCTTTACTGACCTTGAGCCTCACGGGCAGCGCTCAGACCATAAAGCGCCCTGGATGGCACGAAAAAGTGCCCCGGTGTTTCCGGGGCACCCGACGGCTTTTGCCGATTCTTACTTGATGAGGTTTTTGCTTTTCAGATAGGCCTGAGCCACGTCGCGGGCGTTCTTGCCCTCGACGGCGATCTGTCCGTTGAGGTTCTGCAGGGTCTTTTGATCCAGCGAGGCAAAGACCTTATTGAGCAGCCCTTCGATTTTCGGATTGGCTTTCAGGATGTCTGAACGGATGATGGGTGCAGGCTGGTACACGGGCTGCGCGCCTTTGGGGTCGCTCAGCGACACCAGCTTGAGGGCGCTCAGCGTCCCGTCGGTGCCGTAGGCCATTGCAGCGTTGACACCGCTGGTGCCGCGGGCCGCCGCCTGCTGTGTCTGCGGCGGAGTGGCGCCTGCCAGTACCAGCTTCTGCGCGGGCTTGAGCTTGAAGCCGTAGGCCTTTTCAAAGGCGGGCATGGTATCCGGGCGGTCGAAGAATTCGGGTGAACCGGCAATTTTGAAACTGCCGCCCTGGTTGAGGTATTTGGCGAGGTCGGTCAGTGAAGTGAGCTTGTTGGTCTTGGCGAAGGCCTCCGGCAGCGCGACAACCCAGGTGTTGTTGGCGTTGGCAGACTTCAGCCAGGTGATGCCGTTCTTGGCGTCGAGCTGTTTGGCCAGGGCGTGAATCTTGCTGGGGTTACCTGCGGAGGCCGCGTCGATCTTGGCGTCCGGAAAGAGGTACACGGCGTTGCCGGTATACTCCGGGTATACGTCGATCTCCCCGGCCAGAATGGCCTTGCGATTCACGCCCGTGTCTCCTAGGGTGGTTTTGTCGGTCACCTCAAGTCCGGCGTTCTGCAAGGTGAGCAAGATCATCTGCCCCAGCAACTGCGCTTCCGGGTCAAGTTTCGAACCGACGACAATCGGCTTGGCGAGGGTCGTGGTCATCAGCACGAGACCGCTGAGAATCAGCCATTTCTTCATATGTCCTCCAGAATCAGGATGCTGTCAACCTAATGGCTGCACGCACACGCGCTTGTGCCGTACGGTACAGTGAGGCAGAGTCTTCACAAAGGATAAATGCAGGCAGGTCCGAAGTGCCCGGGTGTCCTCCGGTGCGGTGCACTTCGAATGCGAAGGCGTCGTCGACCGAATCCTGCCGTGAGGGCGGGTGGCTCTGGGTCGCCGGTCGTTTCATGAGCCACCCGGCCCCAGCCCTGCCCGTCCGTCGCTCTCCGCCCCTGCAATCTCGCAGATCTCTCGTAGATCAGGTCATGAGCTGAAAATTGAAAAGGGCGCCCTGAACCGAGGGCGCCCCTGGGAAATGCTCCTTATTCGCTGACGCCAAGTGACGACTTCAGGGTACTCGCTGCCTTGAAGCGGATTTTCTTGCCGGCAGGAATGGTGATGCGCTCGCTGGTCCCCGGGCGCACGCCCTGACGTTCGGCGGTGCTGGTGACGCTGAAGGTGCCCAGACCAGGCAGGCCAACGCTCTTGCCGCTTCGGAGGGCGTCCACGACTACGTCCAGCATCACGGCAACGGCTTCACCGGCCTGTTTTTTGTTCAGGCTGGTCTGTCCCGAAACTGTCTCGACCAGTTGCGTCTTGGCGATTTTCTCGCTGCCTCGACGAACGGGCTTGGCCGGTGCTTTGCTGCTGGCGGCTTTCTTTGCTCCACGCTTCTGTGTCATGACAACTCCTCTGAAGCATTCATTTTGAGCGTGTTGGTTGCTCATGTGAATGGTAACATAACTTTGCGTGCCAAACGACAAATTACGATCTTCAGGCAAAAAACGGTGAGGTCCGTGAGTTTTAGTGGCGCGTTCAATGACAGCTGTATGGGTTGGCGTGGTCCGGCTCGGCTGCGGTGTACCCCAGAGGATTCAGCGCAAGGCGATGGTGCGGACCCGCCCCGTCAAGGCATCGTACGTCCACAATTTACCGAGCAGGACCTCGCCCTGTCCGGACAGCAGCTTGATGACCTCGACGGCCATTGCGGACGCCACCACCCCGAGCAGGGGCCCCAGGACCCCGACGGTATCGCAGTCGTCTCCTCCTGGTTCGGGAAAGACCGAGCGCAAGGTCAGATCGCCCGAAAAGACGCTGAGCATGCCTTCGAAGCCGCCTGCCGCGCCCCAGACGCTGGGCACGCCGGCGGCGGCGCAGGCATCTGAAACGAGGTAGCGGGTCGTGAAGTTGTCGCTGGCATCCACGACCACATCGTGCGCGCGCACCAGACCGGGAGCGTTTGTGGCATTCAATGCGCCGAGCGTGCGCAACTGCACCGACGGATTGAGCGCCTGCAGGCGTGCGGCGGCCACCTCCGTCTTCAGGCGGCCCACGTCAGGCGCCGTAAAGAGCGGTTGGCGCTGCAGATTGGAGAGGCTGACCCGGTCGCCGTCACAGAGGGTCAGTTGCCCCACGCCTGCACCGACCAGATAGGTCGAGAGCGGCGAACCCAGACCCCCTACACCCACCATCAGCACCCGTGCCGAGCGCAGGGTGGTCATACTGTCCGCGAAGCCGGGCAGCATCAGCTGGCGCGAATAGCGCTCGATGTCCTCACGGGCCAGGGTCATGCCTTCAGCCTACAGCGTGATTGCAAAGGAGAAGGAAAGGAGGACCTGCTGCTTCTTGCCCGCTCCAGGCCCTGCCCACCAACAGGTGTGGTGATGAAGCGCTCCCCAAAGCCCGTGATCAGCTACTGTCCCTTCTGAATGGCCTGCTGGGCAGATGGCAGATAATGACGCTTCGTGGCTGGCCGCGCCGTCCTAAACTTTGGTCCTTCAGTGCGCGTTCTCACCACCTGAATCGTGTGTAACGACGGGAATGGATGAAGTGAGTTTTTTCAACTTGAATTCAGATATGGGAACAATCATCCGCGTTTCTGAGAGCCGAACTTGAGGTAAACAATAAGGCTTGGAGTTTGCGGGTCCTGGTCGTTGATCGAAGCCTCGCGCTTCACACGCCACTGGTCTCATAAGGTACCCATTCTTCTTATGCAATGATTGATTTATGCTCATGGCATCGGTCAAATACAATTCAAGTCACTTTATTTCCTGATAGGTGAGATGAACTTCTGAGTTTCGGTTAAAGTAGAAGTTGGCGCAAAAGCACTTAAAAGCGTATTATTACAATCTATCTTGAGATGGTCGCGATTCCCGTACAACCGAAGCATTACAGGAGGTGGGCGGATATTCAATACCAGTATACAGGCGCTCCGCGCTGCGTAAATGTTGAAAATAGCGTCAAATGTACAGAGACATCGTACTTTGAGTAGTAAGACCGTAACGGGCCAATCTCGAATCACTCTCGACAGGAGAAAATAAAATGAAGCGATTTTCTGCACTTTTGATCAGCGGTGCCCTCACCCTCGCAGCCTGTGGGCAGATGGCCGATACTCAACTTCCCTCCAACAACCCTCCTGGTCAGGGCGGCACCGCTCCTGGCCAGAACCCCGGCAATAACAACACCGGCAGCGTGAGCCTCGACCTGAACGCCGAAGCAATGGCGGACATCAAGGTCACGGCCAGGAACGCCACCACCGGTCAGATGTACCAGGATGTCTCCAAGCTGCCCGCCGGCACCTACGTGCTGGTCTTCACGAACATCAAGACCAACGTGACCGTGGAAGTCCGCGTGGACGTCCAGATCAACAAGACGGTGACCGTGCAGGTGCCCGAAAAAGTCAAGGGTGATGGACAGCAGACCAACACGGGCAGTCTGAAGATCGACCTCAGCGCCGAACTGCAGAAGTTCATCAACGTGACCGTCAAGAATGTCAACACCGGCACCGAGATCGCGAAGGAGAATTACAACAACCTGCCGATCGGAACGTACGTCGTGATCTTCAAGAACATCCAGACGAACATCACTGCGCAGGTGAACGTTGAAGTGAAGGCGAACACGACCGTCAATGTTCAGGTGCCCAGCAACGTCATGCCTGTCTCCCTGCAGTGACGGATGATTGACCGGGAAGCCACAACAGCGCCGACGGGACGCTACCCCCAAATACAGTGACTTTCCCGGATCAAGGCGCGGATGACCGAACGGTCATCCGCGCCTTTCCTACGTCTGTGGAGTGGTTGGGATGAGCTTTTCAAACACGCCGGAAGCTGCTGGTGACCGACAAGTGCGGAAGCGTACCCGCAGAAACGGGCCTGCGGCCCGGCGCGAAGGCCGATAGAATGCCTGCATGCCCGTTCTCGTGGCCCTGATCGCCTATCTGCTCGGTTCACTGATATTCGGGGTGATCTATTCTCGCGCGCGTGGCCATGATGTCCGGGCACACGACGCGCCCGGAGCCAGCGGTATTTACCGGCAGTACGGTATTTTCGCCGCACTGCTGGTGTTCGTGCTTGACATTCTCAAGGGCAGTCTGGCCGTGCTGGCCGCTCAGCTGTTGGCGCCCGACTGGACCTGGCTGGCCGTGGGAGCGGTCATCATCGGGCATAATTACCCTGTGTTCTTCGGTTTCAATGGTGGTGCGGGCATTGCGCCCCTGATCGGCGCGCTGGCCGTCAGCAGCCCGGTGGTGCTGTTGGTGGTGCTGGGCGTGGGTCTGCTGTTCATTCCGCTTTACCGGCGACTGTGGCAGACGCGCCTGAAGCTGGCTGCCGTCCCGGCCGCGTCCCTGCTGGCCGTACCGCTCGGTTTGCTCTTTGCGGCGCGCACGGGAGAGCTGCCCGAACTGCTGGCCGGTGCTGTCGCGATGGCCGTGCGTTCCGTGCAGTTGCTTCGGCAATGAGCAGGCCGGTGCTTTTGCGTTTTGCGCTCGCCTGTCTCCTCGGCTGGGCTGGTATGGGTGGTCCGGCCAGCGCCCAGGTCACCCTGGAAGAAAGTGCACGAACCCTGAGTGCCCAGGATAACGGCAGACTGCGCTGGTCGCGCACCTTCGAGGCTTCGGCCGGTTCTCTGGTCGGGCCGGTGACCGTGGGTGCCCGCACCTGGCTGGCCGTGGGACCGCAACTGTATGCGTATGGCGAACAAGGGCAGGTCGAAGCACGCATCGACTTGCCCAGCGACGCTGCCGCTCTCGACGAAAGCGGCGGTGAGCTGCGAGTCACCGTGCGCTACGGTGCGGTGCTGGAAGCTTTTTCGGTTGAGGGAGACGTTTTGCGTGAACGGGTGGTGTTTCCACCTCTGGAAAGCACCACCCGTTGGCTGGAACGCACCGCCCGTCGGCAAGTGGGTTTCGACCACGTCAGCCCTGCGGATGCGCGCGCCGCCCTGGAGGCTTTGCAGGCGCAAGTGCAGCGTGACCCGACGAATCCGTTCGCACAGGCGTTTCTGGCCACGGCCGCCCTGAAGACCCGCCAGGGCGATGTGGCCGCGCGCGCGACCGAAAGTGCCCTGATGCAAAACGTCCCGTTTTTTGTGAGCGTGCGTCTGGCCCAGTACTTCGACTCGGCCGGTCTGCCGGACGCAGCCGACCGCGCCTTGCAAAATGCCCGGCAAAGTTGGGCCGCCCTGGGTTACGATCCGGCCTTGCCCGTGTCACGATCCGCCCTGAAAGCTTACGGTAACCCGCTGGGTTACCTCGAATTGCTGCTCGGCAGTGGCAAGCTTTTGCGTGCTGAAGCCTGGCTGCGCTTCATGCGTGATATTTCACCTCGGTTCGAGGGATACCGCGATGTGTACGGCCGTTACGTCGGACTGCTCGAATCGCAGAATCGGCTGGGCGAAGCGTACGAATGGCGCGCCTTCACCCGTGAACTGTCGCGCGGCAGCCTGTACGGCCTGGGGCCTGACGCTCTGCTGGCCGTGCGTGACGTGTCCCGCTGGGCCACCTTCATGCTGCTGCTTGTTCTGGCGGCCACGGCCCTGGCGCTGGGAGCGCGCGCCTGGCCCCTGCAGGGCCGTGACCTGGCGCCGCTGGGTGGACGACTGCACGCCTGGCGGCGCCACCCCCTTTCGCGGCTGCGGCGCATTCTGCTGTCCTACTGGGGATTTGGGGAGAAACTCGCCTTTGTGGCGCTGCTGGGTGCTTTGCTGGTGTCGCTGTGTGCCTGGGCCTGGTCGGCGCGTACCTACACCCGCGCCAACGCTCCGGCCCTGAATTTTGGCACTTACGGTGGTGCGTGGTTTTATGACGGCCTGGAGCAGCTGGGGCTGGAAGTCGGCGCGCCGGACGCCCGGCTGGTCCGTGGTCTGGGTGCACAACTCGACGGTGACAACGCCACAGCCCGCGGGCAGTACGGCGTGAGCAGCGATCCCTGTGTGCTCAACAACCTGGGGGTACTGCTGGAAGCCGGTGGAGACGAGATTGGTGCCCGTGAACGTTACCGTGCGGCGCTGGCCCGCAATCCCAACCTGAGCGCCCCGGCCTACAACCTGCAGCTTGGCCCCAATACCTTCGAAGCGAACTTTCAGCGGGTCTACCGCAGCACCCCACGCCTGTGCTACCCCACAGACCGGCACGTATACCGCGCGGTTGACGGCGCGCTGAGCGGCGAACTCAGGCAGATCGTCCAGAATCCCTGGGTTTACCTGGTGCGCTTTCCCAGCGGTCTGCCACGACCCCTGCAGTGGCTGTGGGTGAGCGCGCTGCTGTTCACGCTGGGCCTCGCGATACTGTGGCTGTTCGTACCCCGGCCGCCGGGTGTACGCGCCGCGCCACGCCCGTGGCGCTTCCGTCTGCTGTGCGTGGTGTTTCCGGGGGTGGCGTTTCTGGACGTCGCCTGGGGACTGGTGCTGCAGCTGATCTGGGGAGCGGCCGTGGTCGGGGGCGTGGCAGTGCTGGGCGGCTGGCGTTTTCCGTACCTGCTGGATCTAAGTGTCGGTGGAGCGTCCACCGTCATTGGTGTGACGCTCGCCCTGTGCTACGCCATCAATGTGGCGCTGCTGTTGCTCGACGAACTGCGGCTGGCAGGCGAGCGCCGCCGGGCGAAATCGACTGCGGGCGTGGCTCGGCCAAGCTGAACACCTCGGCGCGGTTCGCCTGATAGAGGTTTTTGTGTAAGTCCCCCGTCAGAAGAGCGCCGATATACTGTGCCGGTGCATCTTCCCTTTCGTTTTCCCCTATCTTTTCTTCATGTCCGTGCCGCTGCCCCGACATTGCTGACCGCGTTGCTGCTCGCCCTGGGCAACGCCCTCGCCCTGGTGGGTTCGGTGCAACTGGTCGCCGCCGTCGATCAGAGTGCCGCTTACCTGAACGGCAGCGCCACGTCGCTGCAGATGCCCCCCCGGATCGTGAAGGGCCGCACCATGCTGGCACTGCGTGAAAGTGCTGCCCTGCTTGAGGTGCCGGTGGACGCGCAGGGCAGCCACGTGCGTTTCGGTCGTGCTGCTATCGATACCCGGTCGGGTCAAGCGTGGCTGAACGGCACGCCGCAGGCAGCGGACAGCGTCGCCACACTCAACGCCCAGACGTACGTCAGTGCGCGCCTGCTCGCCGACGCGTTGGGTGCCAACATCAGCTTTTCTGAAGATGGCCGCACGCTGACCCTCACGGCGCTGAGAGGCCGCAACGACAATCCCCTGGCACCGCAAGCGCGCTTCTCGACGGACAAGAACGTGTACGCGCCCGGCGAGCGGGTGGTGTACACCGAGTACGCCTTTGACCCGGACGGCGCCGACATCACTGCCCGCAAGTGGACCGGGCGGCAGGAAGCGTTCTTCCAGGCAGGGACCTACACCGTGTCCCTGCAAGTGCAGAACAGTCGTGGCGTGCAGAGTGCGCCGTTTTCGCGCACCATCCAGGTCGTCGGAGCACCACAGGACAACCCGCTGAGCTTTGCACTGAAGTATGGCGAACCCGGTGACACGTTTGCCGACTCGGGCATCCTGAGTTACCCGGCCCTGGCACCGTACGGGGTGCCTTCGCAGAACTTCCCGCTGCTGTTCAGTGACTCTCCCGAAGCGCCGACCCAGAGCGGGCTGCTGTATCAGGACACCGTGGTCGGACGCGCACGCCTGCTCGCATACCACCTCAACGCCCTGCGCGGCCCGGCCCGCCTGTACGTGATGGCCCGCAACCTGGAAGCCACTCCGGTCGACGTGCGTTCCCTGCGACTGGGCGAAACCGCGCCGACCCGCATCGAAGGCACCCTTGGCCAGGTAACGCTGATGGAGTACTTCGCCTCCACCGGAGGCGGGCAACTGACACTGCAGAATGGGCAGTACACCGCCCTGTACGTCTCGCCGGTGCTTCATCCGGGGAGTGGCGTGAACCTGCTGCAGGACATCGATACGAGTGGACGCGTCGAGGTGAGCTTTCTGATGATCGAAGATGGCCTGCCTCCCACAGCCGAGGCGATCCAGCAGTTGCCCACCCTGCCAAGTGACGGCAAGCACCAGCGGGGCACGTTCCCAGGGGCGGTGCGCAAGCTGCGCGTGACGCTGGACGCCCTGCCCGCACGGCTGGTGATCGGTGACGGCAACTTCGATCCGGTGCTGGTGGGAGTGGACGCCCTGACCGGCACCCCGCAGCGACTGGCGGGCAACTATGGCGTGCTGTACGATCTGGAGGTGCTGGGTACCACCGGCGTCGCCGTCGCGCTCTCGCCCCGTGGCGGGCTTTACCGGGGCGCAATGCAGCTCGTGGACGGCGCACTGCAGCAGGCCATCAAGCTGCCACGTAGCGGCGTGCTGACCAAGCCGGACCAGCCGGCGCTGCTGTGGCGGGCGACGACCGACAAGATCGATATCAATTTCATACCGTCGAGCGGCTCGAACCTGCCAATCTCCTTCGTGTTCTACCGCACCGGCGTTCCTGGCGTAATTGAGGCGCGCAAAACCTACCGTCCTTGAAGTGTGCCCCAAAGAGGTGGCCTCCGGGGCTGCCTCCTTCGTTACTCGCTGAGCGTGCGGGCCGGGCGGACCCACCAGGCCGGGTTTGCTTCGCTCAGACGCCGGGCCGCGTCTGCCGCCTGTTCGGGTGAACTGGCCAGCGCGAAGCAGGTCGCCCCCGAGCCGCTCATCAGCGGACTGTGCAGCCCGACTTCCGACAGGGCCGCGAGCGCGCGCGCGATTTCGGGGTGACGCGCGATGACGGCAGGCTGCAGCGCATTGAGCCACGGCACCTCACGCTCCTCGTGCAGGGCCGCGAGGACGGCTGGCAGGTCCAGCGCGGGCGTAAAGCCGTGCGTTTCGTCCAGCCAGCGGTAGGCGTCGGCGGCGCTGACCGCCACCCCGGGATTGGCCAGCACAAGGTGCACCGGTTGGAACCGAATGGGGGAGAGCCGTTCCCCGACACCTTGCGCGATTGCCGCGCCCTCACGCAAGAAAAACGGCACGTCGGCGCCAAGAGAGAGGGCCAGCCGCGCCAGACCGCCCGGTGTCCGCGACACCTCCGACGGATACAGCCGGGCAAGCCCCAGCAGGGTACTCGCCGCGTCCGACGATCCCCCGCCCAGACCGGAGGCGACCGGCAGCAGCTTTTTGAGCACGATACGCGCGCCTTCCCACACTCCGGCGGCGTCAAGGTACGCGCGGGCGGCGCGGTACACCAGGTTGCCGTTGCCCTCGGGTAGCTGCGCGCCCTGCACCACCAGCGACAGGTGTCCGGCCGGAGCAATCTCCAGCTCGTCGCCCACCGAGAGGGGCACCATCACGGAGTGCAACTCGTGATACCCGTCCGGGCGGACCGACAGGACGCTGAGGCCGAAGTTTACCTTGGCAGGCGCGAAGAGGATCACGTGCGTGCCTCCCCGTCCCAGGTGCCTGCGAAGGCGCGTGCGAGCGCCAGGTCACCTGGCGTGGTCACCTTGAAGAGGCGCGCGTCTCCCGGCACGAGCCGCACCTCGCCGCCCGCGCGCACGATCAGGCCCGCGTCGTCGGTGGCGCTCCAGCCTTCCCGGAGGGCGCGCTCGTGGGCAGCCAGCAGCAGTTCGCGCGAAAACACCTGCGGGGTCTGCACCGCCCAGGTGTTTTCGCGGTCCACCAGGGCGGCCCAGCGGCCCCCGTGGGCGCGCACCAGCGTGTCGGCGCAGGGCAGGGCCGCCGTGGCCGCGCCGGTTTCGTGCACGGCCTCCAGCAGCCCCTCGACTAGCGCGGCCCCCAGAAAGGGTCTGGCGGCGTCGTGCACCAGCACCACCTCGGCCTCCGTCGCGCGCAGCAAATTCAGCACGCTCTCCTGCCGCGAAGACCCGCCCAGGACCGTGCGCGCGTTCAGGGGAGGCAGCGCCCGCTCCATTCCAGGCGCCAGCGCGACGAGCACCTCGTCCACGTGAGGAGAGAGTGCCCGCACCGCCCGCTCCAGCAGGGTCAGGCCGCCTACCTCCACCAGCGCCTTGGGACCCAGGCCCAGCCGCTCACCCGAGCCCGCCGCCGGAATGAGCGCGGCGCGGCGGCCCGATTGGCCCGATTGCAGGCAGGCGCCGCTCACGCTTCACCCCAGCGCTGCATGCGTCCTGTGTCCAGGCCGAACTGGTCGAGCACGCGCGCAGTTACGAAGCCCAGCATGTCCGCCACGCTCTCGGGCGCGTGGTAAAAGCCCGGACTGGCCGTCATGATGGTCGCCCCGGCGTCGAAGGCGCGCAGCATGTTCTCCAGCATGGGCCGGGGCAGGGGATCCTCGCGCAGCACCAGCACCAGTCGGCGTCTCTCCTTGAGCGTGACGTGCGCGGCGCGTGATACCAGATTGTCGCCCAGACCCAGCGCGACCTTGGCGAGGGTGCTGGCGCTGCACGGCACGATCACCATGCCGTCGGTGCGGAAGCTTCCGCTCGCGACGCTCGCGCCCAGGTCACGGTCGGAATGCACCACCTGCGCAAAACGCTCCAGGTCCGTGACCTTGCCGGGCTGCTCTTCCAGGGTGCTCCGTTCGGCGCTGATCACGCGGGCCGCTCCCGCCGTCACGATCAGGTGTGTTTCGATGTTCAGCTCCTGCAGGGCCCTCAGCAGGTCCTGGGCATAAGGAATGCCGCTGCCCCCCGTGACGCCGATGATGATCCTCACGAAGGACAAGGTACAGGGATGAAGAGCCCGCGAACAGGGCAGGCGCGGAAAGGGTGCCGGGAATGCCAATCTAAGTCTCTCCCGGTGATGTTTTAAAGGTGGGTATAGGCGTTTGAGGTTGTGCGAAAAAAGTGTGGGGCAGCCTCAAGACGCCCCACACTGAATAAAGTCCTTTTAACTGGTTGTTGGTGTGTTCCATGCCTCGTGCGTCCGCTTGCTCCAGATCAGGAACGCGCCGACCAACACGATCACCGCCAGCAACGCTGAAACGCTCAGTTTCATGGGCATCTCGGCCGTGAGCAGGATGCGCTGCGGCTCGTTCGCGGTGATGAACGCCAGCCACGAAGTCGCGCCCTTGCGCACCAAGTCAACACTCAAATACGTGTAGAAGTGCGTGGTCGCCCAGAATCCACCCGCGCCTTCACCTGACGGGCGCAGCAGGTAATCCGCCAGCACGGGCGTGAGCGCCACCAGACTCGCACTCGCCATCGGGAGGCGGCTGGAAAGCAGGGTCGCGAGGCCGAACACAAAGCACGCTTCAAGGAACACCATCACGCTGTCCAGCCCCAGGTACCACCACACCTCGCTTCGCTCCATCCAACTCGCCGGCGTCGGCATGACCACGCCCTGCGCGACCATCGCGACGAGGACCAGGCCACCCAGGAGCGCGACCCCGAACCCCAAGCGGCCAAGCACAACGCCGGTTCTCGACAGCGGCTGAAGATTCAGGAATGCGGCGTTCTCACGCGCCGTCGCGCCAAGCCACGCGGCGAACATGATCAAGGCGAATTCCAGCATGCCCCAGTGCAACGCCGAGAAGAACGGGACGCGGGCACCGCGGAGGTCACGCTCGCGATCAGCCAGCCCGTACATGCCACTGAACGGCGAGGCGTAAAGCGCGTAGAGCACGGCGGACAGCAGGGTCAGCAGGAGAACGCCCGCCCAGATGGTGCGTCGCATTGACCATTCGAACCAGATCACGCGGACGCTCCCATCACGTCGGCGTACAGGCGTTCCAGCGGCCTTGGGTGCACCCTCAAATCGAGCGGGCGGGCGGCCATCAGCACCTCAACGACCTCATCCACGTTTCCGGCCGCGTGAACCTCGAGCACCGTACCGCTCATGTGCACGTCGCGGGGCGCACGGTGCGCTGCCAGCCACGCGGTGATGGTGGACGGGATCATGTCCTGGTACACCGCCTGAATCGTCTTGTGCCGGTCCCTCAGGGTGTCCATGGCGTCCTCGAGCACGACCCGCCCACCCTGCATGAATCCGACGTGGTCGGCAATGCCTTCGACTTCAGCGAGCACATGAGACGTCAACAGGACGGTCCCGCCGTCCGCGGCGAACTCCGCGAGGCGGGACAGCAGCACTTGACGGTGACTGGGATCCAGGCCGTTGGTTGGCTCGTCCAGAATCAGGACGCGCGGCTGGCAGGCGAACGCGTACGCGAGCGCCAGACCGATGCGCTGGCCGGTGGACAGGTGACGGGCCGACCGACCGAATGGCACCTCAAAGAGTTCGACCGTCGTGCGGGCGATGCTGGCGTCCCACTGCCGGTGAAATCGCGCACCGACCCGGAAGTGCGCTTCCGCGTCAAGCGCGGGAAGGAGGGCGCCGCCGGTGGGAACCAGGGTCACTTGCTGCTTCACTTGACGCTGGTGTTTGGAAGGGTTGAGCCCGAGAATGTTGATTTGCCCGCCCTGCAGTGGCTCGTTCCCGATGAGGGCCCGCAGTAGGGTGGTCTTTCCGGTGCCGTTCGGGCCCAGCAGCGCGTAGATGCTGCCCTGCGTCACTCGCATCGAGCAGTTCTTCAGGATCGCGGTGCCCTGTTTGCGGAGGTGGACCGCTTGCGCTTCGAGAAGAGTGGGCATCATGATGAAACCTCCTTGAATGCGGATTCCAATTCGTGCAGTTCCTGGTGCATGGCGGTGGTGGAGACTCCGGCGTGGAGGAGCCGGGTGGCGGCAAGCCGGAATTCCCGGAGTAACTCGTCGTGCTGGTGTGGTGGCGCGTGAGAGCGGGCGGTGATGGTGGTGCCGGCGCCCGCGCGGCTCTCGATCATGCCGGCGTCTTGAAGTGCGGCGTAGGCGCGGACGATGGTGTTGGGTGCGATGCGGAGTCGTGAAGCGAAGTTTCGTACGGGCGGGAGCGTGTCGCCCGGCTGGAGTTGCCCAAGGTCGATGGCTCTTTTGAGTGCTTCGGCGAGCTGGAGGTATAGGGGGACGCCGCTGTGAAGGTCGATTTTGATGAGCGTGTCGAGCGTCTCCAAAGTTTGTCGCATCCTATTGAGACAATACAACAAATCCGATTTGGTTGCGTCAATGCTCGTGGTGACGTTGGATGAGATGCTTGTGTGCAGGCTCGTTCGCCTTGAACACTGTTGCACCTGATTGAAGTGCCTCAAGCCCGGCCGGTATTTGCAGTACGACCTGGATGGTCAAAGATCTCAATCGGCTCGTGGGCTTGAGGGGATGTGACACACCAAGCTTCCCATGGCTCGGCTCAATACACAAACATCTCAGTAAAGCTTGACCCGACCGGAGGGAGCAGGGGCGCGTAACTCTCGCTGAAGTTGGAGATCTGGAGTGAAGCCGAGGGCCGGTCGAGGGCGCCGCTGTACGCGACCTGTTGGGGTTTAGCCTGGCCTGGCGGCATAAGATTGAAATGCAAGCGGGAGTGACTTAAGGGCAATGGCTGATGCCCGCTGGCCGATGCCCGTGTACACTCCGCTGCATGTTCCGTTCTGCCGCGCCCGAGGTCGATTCGCTGCTTCAGCGCCTGCGGCGTGACATCGAACGTGAGTTTGGAAGTACGCTGGCTGGCCTGTACCTCTATGGTTCGCTTGTCGCGGGCGACTTCGACCCCGAGCGCAGTGACCTCGACCTGCTGGCCGTCCTGACACGTGACGTGGATGAGACCGGATTCGCGGCGCTGGGGGAAATGCACGACCGGCTGGCCGCCGACTTTCCGGCCTGGCGTGACCGCATCGAGGTGGACTACATCTCCCGGGAAGCGCTGGCGTCATTCCGGACCCGGCCTGGAACAATGGTGCGCATCAGCCCCGGTGAGGCATTGCACCAGATCGCGGCGACAAGACATTACCTGCTGAACTGGTACATGGTGCGGAGTGAAGGCGTCGCCTTGCTCGGACCGCCGCCCCGGAAGCTGCTCCCGGACATCAGTCCGGCAGAGTTTGTCGAGGTGGTGCGCGAGCACTCCGGTGCCTGGCCAGGCTGGGTGCTGGAGATGCAGCACGCGGGCGGTCAGGCGTACACCGTGCTGACGCTCTGCCGGGCGCTGTATTCGGTGACGCACGGAGAGCAGGTCTCCAAGAAGCAGGCGGCACGCTGGGTTCGGCCACTGCTTCACCGCTGGGCGGGTCTGATCGACTGGGCGCTGCGCCTGCGGTACGAAGGCAGCGTGCCCGCTGCGGACCAGGACCGTTTTGAGGAGGTCGTCAGTTTCGTGAACGATGTTTCCGCCCGTACCAGTGCACAGCGGGGCGGGTAGTCCTGGTTTGTGGGCTCAGGCCGGTCACTTCAGGTCGCGTCCGCGTTCACTCGGGGTGCCAGCGCCAGGCGCAGCAGGTAAGGGCGGGCTCCTGCGCGGCCACGGTAGCGCCGGAAGACCTCCACCAGCTCCTGCTGCAAAGCCAGCGCGTCGGGCGTGTTGAGTTCCAGGTCGGCTGCCCAGAGACTCAGGTACACCGGCGTCTGCCCGGTCAGCAGGTCGGCGCGGGTCTCGCGTTGGCGGGCGTGCTGCAACACCAGCTCTCCCTGCCGGTCGGGTCGGACCTGCACGCCCCACTCCCGCTCTCCCTGCGCGGCCAGGTTTTCCAGGCCGGCCCGCACGAGGCTGCTCACCAGCTGCCGCTCCAGGGGCTCGCGGTTGTAGAGCACCAGCGCTTCAGGCGTTTCCTGCAGGGCCGCGTGGTAAGGAATGAAAAAAGCCCCGCCACTGGCGCGGTAGTACTTCACGGCCCGCCCCTGACGGCGCCCCTCGCGCACGACCGTGAGCAGTCCGGCCTGCTGAAAGCGCCGCAGCCAGTACATCAGGGTTTCGAGCGGCACCCCGAGCGACCGTGCGGCCTCGGCGGCGGGGCGCTCTGTGCGCGTGAAAGGAGCCAGGAAACGCCGGGCCTTGGCGCTCAGCAGCAGCGCGACCTGCGCAGGATCCTCGATTCGCAGGGGTTCCGGGCCGCCTGCCGTGTCCCTACTGTCAGAAGCCGGTTTCATTCACAGCACAATAGCGATAGCCTGAAGCGACAGACAAACTGAAAGCCCAGGCCGATCGCGCCTTTCTTGTCGGAGCCCTGACCGGGCGTTTCCGTGCCCTCGCTTCCCTCTTGCCCTGTCCCTGCTTTTTGGAGGATTCATGACTTCACGTTCAGCGCCGCTTCCGTCCTACTGGCCCGAGGGCGTTCCGCGCTTTCTCACCACCCCGCGCAGCAGCCTGTACCACAACCTGGAAACAACCGCCGCGCGCTTTCCGGACAAGGTGGGTCTGTGGTTCTACGGGCGGGAACTGACCTTTGCCGAACTGCTGAGGGACGCCGCCCGACTGTCGGGTCATCTGCAACGCCAGGGTGTCGGTAAGGGTGACCGGGTGCTGGTATGGCTGCAGAACAGCCCGCAGTTCGTGACCGCCTGCCATGCGGTCTGGCGCGCGGGTGGTGTGGTCGTGCCGCTCAGCCCGATGCTCACCGCGCAGGAGCTGAGCTTCTTTCTCGCGGACGCGGGCATCCGGGTGGGCGTGGTGGGCGCCGAACTGTATACCAAGGCCAGGGCCGCCGGACTGGGGCACGCGGTCGTGGCGAACTGCTGCGTGGGCACCGAAAATTCGCCAGTGCCCGTGCCCGAGACCTTGCAGGCAGACGAACACGCCGAAGGCGGCGACGTCACCTGGGCGCAGGCCCTTTCGGGCGCCGAGGGCGAGGTCGTGCCAGTCGGCTTCGACGACCTCGCGGTGATGCCTTACACCTCGGGGACCACCGGACGCCCCAAGGGCTGTATGCACACCCACGGCAACGTGCAGGCCAACGTGCATGCGGCGGGCGTGTGGGTGCGCTCCAGCTGCGAGGACATCTCGCTGGGCACCCTGCCCTTCTTTCACGTGACGGGACTGGTCAATTCCATGCTCTCGGTCGTCGCGGGCGGCTCGAAACTGGTGATGATGGCCCGCTGGGACCGCGTGACGGCCATCACGCTGATTCGTGAGCAGGGGTGCACGTTGTGGACCAACACCGCCACCATGATCGTCGACCTGCTCGCCCAGCCCGGCCTGACTCAGGAGGATTTCAGAAGCCTGCGGCGAGTCAGTGGAGGAGGAGCGCCCCTGCCCGAAGCGGTCGGGCGGCGCTTCGAGGAACTGGCCGGTTTCCGTTTCCTGGAAGGCTACGGCCTGAGCGAGACCATGGCGCAGACCCACACCAACCCGCCGCAGGCCCCCAAGCTGCAGTGCCTGGGCGTACCGATTCCCTCCACCCAGGCGCGCATCATCGACCCCGAGACCCTCACGGAGCTCGGCCCGGGCGAAACCGGCGAGATCGTCGTGAGCGGCCCGCAGGTCATGCAGGGCTACTGGCAGCGTCCCGAAGCGAACGCGGAGGCCTTCGTGGAGCTCGGCGGCACGCGTTTCCTGCGCAGCGGCGACCTGGGGTACGTGGACGATGAAGGCTACTTTTTCATGGTAGACCGCCTCAAGCGCATGATCAACGCAGCCGGTCTGAAAGTCTGGCCTGCCGAGGTCGAGAACGTGCTCTACAAGCACCCGGCGGTGCTGCAGGCCTGCGTGATCAGCGTACCCGACGAACGTACCGGAGAGCGCGCCCGTGCGCTGATCGTGCTGCGTGAGGGCCAGAGCGCTACGGGCGAGCAGATCGCCGAGTGGGCCCGCGAACATTTGGCAGCCTACAAGATTCCGCGCGACTGGCAGATCGTGGATGGCCTGCCCGTCGCGGGTACCGGCAAGATCAACTGGCGCGCCCTGCAGGAGCAGGTCCGCCAGACCATGACGGCCCCCAGCTCCACGTCCTGAGCACCCTGATAAGGAGAACCACCATGACCAGCTACAAGGCCCCGCTGCGCGACATGCGCTTTGTCCTGCACGAACTTTTACATGCTCCCGACCTGCTGGCCCAGCTGCCGGGCTATGAGGACGCCTCGGGAGAGCTGCTCGATCAGGTGCTCGAGGAAGCGGCGCGCTTCTGCGAAAACGAACTGCACCCCCTCAACCGGGTAGGGGACGAGGAAGGCTGCAGCTGGGAAGAGGGCGAGGTGCGCACCCCCACCGGATTCAAGGAGGCTTACCGCAAGTACGTGCAGGCCGGCTGGCCCTCGCTGGGCGGCGATCCGCAGTACGGCGGTCAGGGCCTGCCCTACGTGCTGGGCAACAACGTCAGCGAGATGCTCGACAGCGCCAACATGGCCTGGGCGATGTACCCCGGACTGTCGCAGGGCGCGTACCGCTCGATTCACTCGCACGCTTCCGAGGACCTCAAGCAGACCTACCTGCCAAAGCTTCTGTCCGGCGAGTGGACCGGCACCATGTGCCTCACCGAACCGCACGCGGGCACCGACCTGGGCCTGCTGCGCACCAGGGCACGTGAACTCGATGACGGCAGCTACGCGGTCACGGGCACCAAGATCTTCATTTCGGCCGGCGAGCACGACTTCGCCGAGAACATCGTGCACCTGGTGCTGGCGCGGATCGAAGGCGCGCCGCAGGGCGTGAAGGGCATCTCGCTTTTCATCGTACCGAAGTTTCTGGTCAAAGAAGACGGCAGCCTCGGTGAGCGCAACACGGTGATGTGCGGCTCCATCGAGCACAAGATGGGCATCAAGGGCAGCGCCACCGCCGTGCTGAACTTCGACGATGCGCGCGGCTACCTTGTCGGGCAGCCGGGCAAGGGGCTCGCGCACATGTTCACCATGATGAACGGCGCGCGTCTGGGTACCGCCCTGCAGGGACTGGGGGTCGCGGAGGCCTCCTACCAGAACGCCCTCGCCTACGCGCGTGACCGCCTGCAGATGCGCGCTCCCGTGCGCGCCAGGCCCGATGAGAGTGCCGATCCGATCATCGTGCACCCCGACGTGCGCCGCATGCTGCTCACCATGAAGGCCTACAACGAGGGGGCGCGCGCCCTGTCGCGCTGGCTGGCCTTGCAGCTCGATGTGGAACACGCCCACCCTGACGCGGGCGTGCGGGCCGACGCCGCCGATCTGGTGGCGCTGCTCACCCCGGTTGCCAAGGCTTTCATGACCGACAACGGCACCCTGGCGGCCAACCTGGGCATGCAGGTGCTGGGCGGGCACGGGTATATCCGCGAGTGGGGTATGGAGCAATTTGTTCGTGACGCCCGTATCGCCCAGATCTACGAAGGCACCAACGGCATTCAGGCCCTGGACCTGCTGGGCCGCAAGGTGCTGGGAGACGGCGGCCAGAAACTGCAGAAGTTCGGCGCGCTCATTCAGGCCTTCTTGCAGGAACACGAGGGCAACGGGCGCCTGAAGGAATTTACCGAACCGCTCGGCGCGACCCTGCAGCAGGTCCGTGACACCACCATGCTGGTCGGCGGGCGCGCCATGCAGAACCCCGACGAGGCCAACGGCGCCGCCGTGGACTATTTGCGCCTGCTGGGTCACCTCACCTACGCCTACCTGTGGGCGCGCATGGCGAGCGCCTCGCTGGACAAAGAGGGCGACTTCTACACGGCCAAGCTGCACACTGCGCGCTTCTACTTCCAGAAACTGCTGCCCGAAACCCGCAGCCTGGTGGCGACCATCAAGGCGGGCAGCGCCAGCCTGACCGCCATGCCCGAAGAGCTGTTCGCGCTCTGAACGCCGTCTTTCTCCGCAGCGCCGGGATGACGACCCGGCGCCTTCTCGTTTTTCGGCTGCCTTGTGCTCACTTTCTGGAGTGAATGAGAACAAAGCCTCAAGGCCGGTGCGCCTCACCCGTATACTGAACGCCATATGCATTCGGACTTCATCGCCGTGCAGGGCGCGCTGACAGGGCAGGAGGCACAGTTTGCGGTTCTGGAGCTTCGCGGCGACCAGGCCCGCGTCACGCCGACGGTGGCCGCAGAGCTGCTCTACGCGCAGCTCAACGAACGCTTCCGCGAGTCCTGGAGCCTCAGCTGGTCCGTCGAGAGCGTCTCGCCGCCTATCGTGCGCTGCCGCCTGGAGTTCCTGGGCCACGCCCGTGAGGGGCTGGGCGTGGCGCACGACCTTGCCGGGGCGCGCGGCGTGGCGCTCACAGAGGCGGCGCGGGCGTGGCAGCTGCTCCCTGCCACCTATGGCACCGAGGACGCCTGGGTCGAGTACGATCCCGAAGACGGACCCAACACCAGCGAACTGGGCGCGCCCGACACGGATGAAGGCCCAGCGGCCCGGCCCGTTCACCAGAGCGAGCCTCCCCGTGACCCCCAGATGGAGAAGGCCAAGAAGCACATCGATGACCTGATGGACCAGCTGCGCGAGCAGGGCCTGGGCAAGCAGGCCAGCCTGGTGCTGGTGCGGCACGGCGGGTACGGCCAGTCGGTCGAGGAGAGCCGCCGGGTCTACGCCGAACTGAAGGCGCTGCAAAAAGGCTGACGTGCACAAGTTCATTGCGATCGGCGACGTGCACGCGGACTGGGCGACCCTGTGGGCCGCCCTGCGCGCCGCCTACGCCATGGACGCCTATGGCGCCCCCACCGGCCCCCTGGTGGCCGGACATTTTCAGGTGGTCCTGATCGGCGACCTGGTGCACCCCAAAAACCGCTCGGATTATTCGCGTCTGTCCGGCAAAGGAGATTTTGACTTCTCCAACCCCGACCACCTGACCCTGGCCGCCAGCGCGCAGATTCAGCAGCTCGAACGCCTCAAGGCATTTGCGGACGCTGCCTGCGGTCACGTGCACATCCTGCTGGGCAACCACGACGACGCCGTATTGCACACCAACCTGCTGCTCGGCACCGGCGGTGGCATCGTGCACACCGAGTTCGACCCGAACCGTGGTGGGGTCGCCCTGCCCGACCACCTGCGTGAGTGGTTTTTGGGTTTCGCGCGGGAAGTGCGTATTGGCAACCTGCAGTTCGCGCACGTCGGCCCGCTGCCCAGCATGGCGTTTTACGACGACCTTTTTTACGGCGATCACACCCACAAGACCTGGTGGCGCGAGCAGCCTGAACTGGTGCAGCTCAGCGGCCTGCGCTTTGGCGTGTACGGGCATACCCAGATGCAGGGAGGCATCTATGTGCACGCGAGTGGCACTTTCGCGATGATCGACGCGCTCTCGGCGCGTGAATACCTGGAGATCATCGTCCGACCGGAACTGGAGCAGCCCGTGACGACCTACCGGGTCGCGCCGTTCTGACGATCGAGGTCGGTTCTCAGGCCTCAGATTGCAGTTGACAAGACAAAGGACCCTCGCTAGACTTGAACGCGCTGAGAGAAAGCCCTTTTGCAGAGGAGTTTTTGCAGCAGTTGTGGTCCGGTAGTGTAGCGGTTAGCATATCTGCCTGTCACGCAGAAGGTCGCGGGTTCAAATCCCGTCCGGACCGCCACAACCTGCCCGAAGTCAATTGATCAGGGCACATCGGCAATGTAGCTCAGTTGGTAGAGCAAACGACTGAAAATCGTTGGGTCGGCGGTTCGAGTCCGCCCGTTGCCACCAGAAGAAGAAAACCCCGTTCCAGGCGGGGTTTTTCTGTTTGTGCGAGCTTTGGGTCTGATGGGATAGATTGATCATGCTCAGCTCGACTGACCATCGAGCGTGACCGACACCTGCTGCGTCTTGCCTTCACGCCAGATTTCCAGCTTCAAGGTTGCTCCGGTTGCCTTGTCTTGCACGGCGCGCTGCAGGGTCTGGGCATCCTGAACTTTCTGGCCGTCCACCGCGACGATCACGTCACCACCCAGGCGCAGTTCGGTGTTCTCGAGACGCCTCACCTGACTGCCGCCTCGCAGGCCTGCTTTTGCGGCGGGGCTGCCTGCTTCCACGTCCTGCACCAGCAGCCCCTCGGTGGGCAGGCTCAGGTTACGCAGGTCCGAGGCGCTGAAGTTGCGTAAGTCCACGAAGCGCACGCCAAGCCGCGGGCGTTGCTCTGCCTGGCCCTGTTTCCCGGCGCGCAGGTCGGCCAGCAGCGATTTGACGGTGTTCACGGGCATCGCCGCGCCGCTCGTACCCAGGGCGAAGGGTTCGTTCAGGCGCACCCCGAAACGTCCCGTACTGAGTGCCACCACTTCACCCTGCGCGTTTACGAGTGGGCCACCCCGTGCCTGGGCATTGAGGGACGTGTCGAGGGACAGTTCATTGTTCCCGGCGGGGGCGCGACTGAACGTGACCTCCTGGGCGCTGAAGCCACCCTCAGGAGTCAGGCCGAGCGCGATAAGCTTCTGACCGGAGCGCAGGCTGTCGCTGTTGCCGAGTGTAACGGGCCGCACGAGGCTTTTGGGCAGGTTCTCGACTTTCAGCAGGGCCAGGTCGTGCTGGGGCTGCGTTCCGACGACGTTCGCCGGATGGGATTGGCCACCGCGCAGTTTTACGGTGACGCGGTCATGGCCCTGCACGAGGCGGTAGCTGGTGAGGATTTCATCGTCGCTGATGACAATGCCCGTGCCAGTACCCAGCCAGGGAAGCAGGGTATTGGGAAAGGGGCTCCAGCCGCGTGAACCTTGCTGGGTGCCGCGCGCCTGGGTGGTGGAGACGCTCACCAGACCTTCGAGGGCACGGTCGATGCTGGCAAGTGCGGGAGTTCTGCTGGGCGTCTGGGTCTGGGCTTGTGCGAATACGACAGAGGGCTGCGCGGTCACCTGCCCGAACAAGAGGGCCGCCAGCAGAAAAGGAAGGGTCAGGCGGGACATGCTGATCACCTTTGTTCTCAGAATGAGTTGCAGGGTAAAACCCGTGCCTGGAAAGCGTCCAGGCACGGTGAGATGGAGTTCAGGCCAGCCGTTTGATTTCGATCTTGCGCGTGCGGGCTTCGGGCACCTTGGGCAGTTCGAGGTGCAGGATGCCGTCTTTCACGCTGGCTTCCACGGCGTCCGCTTCCACTTTGACGGGGAGCGACAAGGTGTACTGGAATTCGCCGTGCGGCATGGTCTTCACCCAGTAGCGTTTGTCCTCGCTGAGCTTGGCGTACTGCCCGCGGATGTAGAGGATCATACCTTCGACCTGTAAATCGAGGTCTTCGGCGCGCACGCCGGGGATGGCCATGTCGATTGCAACGCGGTCATCGGTTTCGTACATGTCCAGCGGAAAGCGATGACTGCCCGTGGATTGCAGCAACGAACTGGTCAAGTCGTCAAACAGGCGGGTCAGATTGCCTCCGAGGGTGGCTGGGCTGCTCATCGCGTCCAGCCCCCAGCGGTCATTGCGGGATGGGACAAGTGCCATAAGTCACCTCCAAGAGTTGAATTGTGTGTAGGACGTGCAAAACCGGTTTTGACCCTACAATTCAACCATATAAAACCTGAGCGCTGTTTTGTCAAGGGGTTATGGGCAGCATCAATCCGAGTGGCTCATGCAGGCGTGATGGTAAACGCCCATTTTTTGCTGTTCAGCGTCCAGATCAACCCTGAGCAGAAGTTGTTTCGTTGGCCTCATGCTGCTCAGTGCGGACGGCCTGACAGTACTTCACGCCCATACTGCGGATATGGACAGGCTGGCGTGCCGTCTTGATTTCCGCTGCTGTTGGAACAGTAAGGAGTTCACCCAGAGCCAGGAACAACGACGCTTTGGTTGTCGTGCAGCGTACTCAAGAAATCAGGTTGAGAAAGATCCCAAGGCAGAGTGTGTCATGCAGTCTGACGGCCTGAGAGAATTTATGAGGCTGGCCGAAAAGCGAGCGTCCAGACGGTATTGAGGGCGTCTGTAAGCGAAGGTCTTCGACGTTCGTGGGACGGCGGCCGGGACGGGTCAGGATCAGCTCCCCCGACCAGACGCAACACGGCAAAGAAGGGTTTGCCCTGGGACAAGGTACGCTGCACAGTTCTCCAGCCCAGCTTGAAGTACGACAGTCCCCGCTGCCAGTGAGAATCCACACTTCTCCGCTCTCCCGTGTCGACAGTGAAGGTCCCTTCGGAGACCAGCAGCAAGGTCGACACGGCCAGCACCAACATCAAACGGTCCAGCATCGCGGCATCCCGTAACCTCGAATCCTCCAGATTGAAGCCACCGCTTTTATTTTATCGTCAAGGAAGCCCTGTTCAATCTCGAACCTGCGCTGATACTCCTCCAAGGTATCGAGATTGGTCTTCTCGCTGCTGACCACCAGCCAGCTCTCCCTGGCGCCGTTCAAGTGGGCGCAGGCGAGGTGAACAGGGCCGAACTGCTCGTTGGTCAGGTGGACGTGGTGATAGAACTTTGCCGTTCCATGCGTCAGTTGCACGTCGCTGACCTTGCCAAGCTTGGCGCCGAGCGGGGAAAACACGCTCAGGTGTGCTTTCAGGCGGATGCGGTACTGCCAGCCACACGCACGAAAGCAGCGCAGCAAGTCCACGTCGACAAAGCCACGGTCGGCCAGCACCAGCACATCCTGCTGGCCCAGATAATCCAACACGCCTTTGACTTCGGCCAACACCGGCTGAAGTTGTTCCATGCCCACCTGCGCACTGCGGTGCTCGATGACCTTCCAGCACAACGGCACCGCCCGGCCCCGATACAGCACAGCCACACGGATCAGGCAGAACTGCTCGAAGCGCGCAAGGCCCCAAACCGTTTTGGGGCCTGTTTTGCGCAAGAACAGCAAGCTGGTATCCAGCGCCAGGACCAGGCGCTGTGTTCCCCAGTGCCGTAAGGCTTGTAGGATCAATGGGCCATACAGCGTGGTGGGATGAATAGCGTTGTTCTCCAGCCAGCGGATGAAGCGACGCTCGGTACTTTGCGCGAACTTCGCTTTCGAGATCACGAAACTCGTCCACTCCGGGAGGTTCACCGAGGCGGTCTGCAGCAGGCCGGTCACCATCCAGGCCAGCGTCTGTGCATTCCGGCGGTCATTCCAGAGACAGGGATGGAGATGGTGGAGGACCGCCTGACACAGCTTTTCGGCGTCCGAGGTGGTGTTCGCGACCTTCATCTCACGAGTCTGCAAGCGTGCCCAGGTGGCGAGGTGAGGCAGCGCTGAGCGGGTAGGATCAGGCTGTGGAGTTCGAAGAGCAATACGAGTCGGTGCTGATGAACATCGAACTGGCCGTCATGGATGTGTACCTGGACCATCCCCAGTTGCACGATGCGCAGGTGGATACCGCGCTGGGCGCGTTGATCTCCCGTTATAAAGCGGAGGCGCTGGGTCGGGAGGCGGGCTCGCCTCAGTTACCGGAGCCTTCTATGCTGGTGTTCAATTCGGTACGGGACACGGCGGAGTTGATGTTGGGCCGCCCTGAGCAGGTCATGGACACGATCAGCTTGGAAGAAGTGGTCTCATGCTTGCAACGTATCCGCAAGTCGGTTGGCTTCTGGAGCAAGCGCAGCGGCAAGCAGGGTTATTTGAACTTCGTTCGCTCCCAGCTCTACGCCCCCGACACTGACCCTTCCTCATAAATTCTGTCAGGCCGCCAGGTCATGCAGTATCTGCAGGACTTTCTTCGCGGAGGATTTTATCCTCGGGTAGCATGATGGCAGTGCGATCCGGCATCGGCTCCCGGAGTTGATAAGCCCTACAAGACAAAACTTCAATGCCCACTTCACGGCATGTCAGTTGTCAAATGCGGTCAAGATGAGGGTAATGACGTGGTAGGTTGTTGGAGTGCATAATTCTAACTTTTCTCACACAGTGCGTGGGATTTTCGTAATTATCGGCCCGCTATTGCCTTTCCTCGTCAGCGCCTGTGGAGGAGGAGGGCTAGGTGGTCTCTCTCCAGATACGACCATCCAACTGCGTGTCGGCACGCATACTTCTCTTCTGCCCAGTACGAGTGCGGCGATGTTTGGCGCACAGAGCGGCCAACTGTTGACAATGCAGGCCGTCACGCAGGTCTCGTCACAGCTTCAAGCACTTGGCTTGTCCCCCTTATCCAGCCACCAGGGAGAGGTTGATGGGGTGAACTTCTATGTCAGCATCCTGGGGACCAACGCCCGTCCAGTCGGCAAGCAGGATATCAAACTGGCGTTCTCAGGCCCAAAAGGCCAGTACGAGAAGACTGCCACCTATGATGGACGCGCGGCTTGGGATTATTATTCGTATGACAGCCAGGGTGCGGGAGACTATACGGTCCGGCTGAACCCTGCAAAAGCGCAGGCCGATGCCAGAGCGACCGTCGATCTGAATCAGCGTCTGCCCGTTCCCGAGTCCCCCTCTGTCTCCATATTTACGGACGCTGCCCACGTCAGTACGCAGGCCGTCATGGGAGGAAAGGCCTACTTTGCCGCCATCCTGGATGCGCAGGGCAATTTCCTGAAGGAGGGGGCGAGTACCAGTGAGCACTTTGCACCGACACTGTTCATTTCCTCGTCGGACGGAATCGACTTCAAGCACCTGGAAAACTACTATCTGCTGCAGGTCGCTTACGGCTGGCCAGCCGACGCCGACCCTACCCAGGCGCTAACGAACGCCTCCGCGCAGATGAACTCGTCCTTGCTGATCACGCCCCTCCTGAAAGCGGACTACACGTCGCTCAGTGCCCCCTCACTGCTGTTTGGTCCGAGCAAGAGCAACACGCTCATACAGTTTCAGAACCGGGGCCAGCTCGACCTGACCTACAGTGCCACTTCCGATGCCAGTTGGCTGCGCGTAACAACGGCTGCCTCGGGAACGCTCAAACCCTGGGATAAGACCAACATCGGCGTCAACGCCAGCTGTCCCGCGCCAGGCCAGGTCTATCACGGGCACGTCACCGTGCGCACCAACGACCCGTTCGAGCCGCAGGCCACGTACAAGGTCACCCTGGACTGCACGGCGTCCCCCACGTTAACGGAAAACTGGACGTCACAGAACCTTGGGTACAGTAACTATCATCAGAACGCGGTCATTTCTTATGCATCCGATGGAAGCCGGGCCGTCCTGGCTCCGGAAGCTTATGACTGTCGGTACAACGTCGTGAATACAGCAAATGGGAGCGTGGTCGGCTCGCAACAGCTGTCCATGCGCAATTGCGGGCAGCTGTCTTGGCGACCCCAGTACCAGCAACTGGTCGTGAGCAGCGCGTATGGCAGCGACCTGACCTTGTTGGATGTGACAAGTGGCACCACCCTCCGCACGTTTTCCACGCCGACCTCCAGTTACGGCACTGAACAGGTCACTGCTGTCGCCCTGAGCACTGACGGCTCCAGGCTGGCTGCAGCGAGTGGCCCCACCCTTACAGTCTGGAACATCGATGACGGCGCGTATCTGTTCAGTAGAACCTTAAGTACGGGAAGTAGGGAAATTCGGTCGATGAGTTTCAGCCCAGATGGAACAAAGCTGGCGCTTGGCTACGAGGTCTACTCCTCCTCTTTTTCCCACAGCATGGATATCATTGACGTCGGTTCTGGTGAGGTGCAGCCCAAACTGGGCGCTCATGCGGAAGTGCCCGGCCTGGTGTCTAGTGCGCCTCAATTCGCCTGGGGTCCCGACGGAACGCAGCTTGCCGTGGCGTTCACGACTGACTATCCCTACAACAATGGGTGGCTCGGTGTGTGGCGTACCGACAGCTTTGAGCAGCTTTGGCTTCAGGACGGCCTCACCATGAGCAAAGACCTAGGATGGAGCACGGACGGGCGCTTTCTGGCGGCGCGCCAGGATATCAACGGCGACAGCCCGGCCAAGAAGGCAGTTGTCTTCTGGTCCGCCACTTCCGGAGCGCAAATGCTACGTTACGGCCCTCAAACGCGCGATCAGTCTAGCGTGACAGGCTTTCGCTGGGCACCGCAGGACTCCAGCATCCTCGTGGCCTTCGAGACGGGAATCTTTCGGCGATTGACCCTCAAGCCCTGAGGCGTGGAATGTCACGCACTGGGACATTTTTACGATGTGAAGTGTCCCAGCACTAATCTCGGCGTTACCCAAGGCTGAAACACCGTGGGCACCTCCCGGCCATAAGCGTCAGTCATCACGGTTTCTGACGGGAACTGATAGTCGGGGCGTCTCGCGGCGCTTGCGCGCAGCCCAGATGATCCGGACGGCAAA
This sequence comes from Deinococcus peraridilitoris DSM 19664, assembly GCF_000317835.1. Lineage (NCBI taxonomy): Bacteria > Thermotogati > Deinococcota > Deinococci > Deinococcales > Deinococcaceae > Deinococcus > Deinococcus peraridilitoris. The sequence continues at coordinate 2,997,881 of NC_019793.1, forward strand.
GAGACACACGAGCAGCGCCGCGTAGATGAAGGGCTCGGTCGCGTCGCGCTTCACGCGCCAGATGAAGTGAAGGATGCCCAGCGCGGCCGCGAGGTAGACCAACTGGTGCAGACGCTGCCACTTCTGGTAGCCCAGGCGGCGCACCGAGCCCTTGGTGCTGGTCACGGCCAGCGGGATCAGCAGCACCAGCGCCACAAAGCCCACCGTGATGAAGGGCCGCTTGGCGATGTCCTCTGCCAGCGCGCCCAGCTGCAGGCCACGGTCGAGCACGGCGTAGGTCAGGAAGTGCAGCAGCGCATACGTGAAAGCCAGCAGCCCCAGCAGTCGGCGCAGCCGGGCGGGCCAGGTCCAGCTGCTGAGCAGCCGCAGTGGCGTGAGCGCCAGGGAAGCAAGGAGCAGGATCAGGGCGAGCAGCCCCGTCTGGTTGAGGATTCGCTCGATCGGATTGGCGCCCAGGTTGCCCGTCAGGGCGCCGTGGGCCATCAGCACCAGGGGCAGCAGACTGCCCACCAGCACAGCAGGACCGAGCCAGGCGAGGTGGTGGGGCGCCGTGTTTTTCAAGATCGTGTTTTTCAAGCCTGTGCCCCTTAAGCCAGTGCGCTTCAAAAGAAGCGGCGCAGGTCCAGGCCGTCGTACAGGTGCGCCACCTCCTCAGCGTACCCGTTGAAGGGAAGGGTCGCCCTCCGATTGAACTGCCCGATGCGCCGCTCGGTGGCCTGACTCCAGCGCGGATGGTTCACCTGTGGATTCACGTTGGCGTAAAACCCGTACTCGCCGGGAGCGGCCAGATTCCAGGTCGAGGGAGGCTGACGCTCCGTGAGCGTAATACGGACGATGGACTTGATGTTCTTGAAGCCGTACTTCCACGGCACCACGAGGCGCAAGGGCGCGCCGTTCTGGTTGGGCAGCGGGCGGCCGTAAAGCCCGGTGGCGAGCAGCGTGAGGGGATGCAGCGCTTCATCGAGCCGCAGGCCTTCCACGTAAGGCCAGTCGAGCACATCGGAGCGCTGGCCGGGCAGCTGCTCCGGATCGAGCAGCGTGGTGAAGGCCACGAATTTCGCCTTGCTCGTCGGTTCCACGCGCCGGATCAGCTCGCCGAGCGGGAAACCCAGCCAGGGAATGACCATTGACCAGGCCTCGACGCAGCGCATGCGGTAAATGCGCTCCTCAGGCGGAAACCAGGACTGGAGGGTGCTGATGTCCACGCGCCGAGCCTGCCGGACCTCTCCGTCGATGAGGACTGTCCAGGGCTCCAGCACGAGGCTTGCGGCCAGGCGGGCCGGGTCACCCTTGTCCAGGCCGAATTCGTAAAAGTTGTTGTAGGTCGTGACGGCTGAGTAAGGCGTGAGGGCTTCGCCGGTATCGGCGGTTTCCTTCGGGCCATTGGCGAGCGGCTCTGGCGGAGCGTCACCCCTGAGTTTGCCAATCGGGCGCCCGCTGAGAAATTGCAGCGCTCCTCCGACGCCCGCGACCGTGCCGGTGAAATAGGCGGCCTGCTTCAGGAACTCCCTGCGGCGCAGGTACACCTGCTCAGGAGTCACCTCGGAGGGTGGGGGAGAGCCTGAAGGTGGGCGCTTCATCTGAGCCCAGTGTCGTCCTTGCCCGTGAGCCTGGCCCGTGGAGAAATTGAATTGTTGGTCATGTCGGGCGCGTGGTCCTGTTTCAGCGCCATGGTCTGGATGTTCAGAGGCTGGATGTTGAGGAGTCGGTCCCGTTGTCGGGACGCTTCACGCGGCCCCTGAACGAGTGACATCCGTATCCAGAGTCGCGTGAGGGCCAGGGACAGCAGCAGCACCGCCATGACGGCAACGACCTGCAGTGCCTGAGCGGCGGGCTCGAACATAAGGGACTTCCTTTCCGAAGGGGCCGAAAACGATGCGGGTTGCCGGTGCACTGTGCAGCATAAGGAGGTCTGTGCAGCCTGAGGACTTGCTGGCCTCAGGCGCCTTCTGTACCGCTGGGCTTGGCGGAGGAGCGCGCGCTGGGCTGCGGCATGATGACAGATGCGGGCAAGACTCGGGCAACGCTGCTGTGCTCCACACAAGACCTTCTTTCGGGGAAGCCTGAAGACCTGGGCAAGAGGTGGGGTGCTTGACAGCCGGCTTCCCGCCCCGCACCATCTATCTTATAAGTACCTGTCGTGAGTCAGGTAGTCAAGTGGAAAAGTCACAAGTGTTTCATGATCCTGTTCAGGAGAACCTTATGCCCCCCAGAATCACCGAACGCCGCAAAGACATCCTGCGTCTGATCGCCCGCATGGAACGCGAGCTTGGCCGCTCGATCAGCGCTTCCGAACTGAGCGAGGCGCTGCGCATGACCAAGCAGGCCCTGGCCGACCACCTGACCGCTTTTGAAGCGCTGGGTCTCGTCACGCGCCACCGGGGCCGTTACGGCCTGCTGCAGCTGACCCGCCAGGGTGCGCGCGTGGCGGGCATGCTTTCGGGTGTGCCGGTCGTGGGCCGCGTTGCCGCCGGTCAGCCGATTCTGGCCGAGCAGAACATCGAACGCGAGATCGACCGGGTGCGCGACCTGCTGCGCCTGGGTGACCAGGACTTCTTTTTGCGCGTGCAGGGCGACAGCATGACAGGTGCGGGCATTCACGATGGCGACCTCGTGGCCATCTGCGCCAGCGCCGAAGTGCTCGACGGTGAGATCGCCGCCGTGATCCTGCCCGGCGAGAACACCGGCACCCTCAAGCGCTTCTACCGTCAGGGCGAGCGGGTGCTGTTGAGAAGCGAGAATGACCACTACGAACCGATGGAGTTTCCGGCCGAGGACGTACAGGTACAGGGCCGTTACGCCGGGCACATCGCCCTGTCGCGTCCGCGACGTTCGCTGGGGCAGGACTGAAGACATGATTGCCGCCCTGCTGCTGGAACCCTTCGCCCTCTGGCACGCTGAGCGCGCGCACCCTGGCGCGCCGGTCATCGTCACGCAGGCCGGGAAGGTCCGGCATGTCTGCGCCCTTGCACGCCAGGGAGGTGTGGAAGTGGGCATGACAGTTCACGGCGCCCTCTCGCGGCTGCCGGAGCTGGCGACCCAGCCGCTCAGTCAACCGCATCTGGCCGCCGGCTGGGAGGCCCTCGTCGAGGGCCTCTTCGCGTACAGCCCCCGCATCGAGGCAGTGGGGCAGGGAAGGGTATTGCTGACCCTTACCGAAGCAGCAGGCCGGGAGCTGGCGGCGCAGTACCACGCGCGCGTCGGCCTCGCCGAAAGTCGGGAGCTGGCGTTGCTGGCCGCCTTGAGCGCGCGCGCCGGTGAAGCGAGGGTTATTGCCCCGGCGTTTGAGACGGCTCTCCAGGCCCTGCCGCTGGAAGTACTGGGCGGCATCGGACTAAGCGCCCGCAAACTGGCCGATCTGCACTTTCTGGGATTGCGCCGTGTGGAAGACCTGCTGAAGTGGAGCAAGTCCCAGCAGGCCGGTTTCCTCGGCGCCGAATATGCCGCCCTGAAACCTTATCTGCACGGCCCACGCGACGACCGGGTGCCCCTGTTTCAGCCCCGAGCCGAACTGATGGTCGGGTTGAATTTCGAGTTTTCCATTCATGAGCCAGGCGAGCTGGGCGCGGCCCTGATGACCCTGGCCGAACGCCTGCTGCCCCAGCTGAACGGCCGTCAGGCAGGACGACTCGTGCTGAGCGCCTTGACGATGGGTGGTCAACTCAGCGCGGTGCGAGAAGTCAAGGAACCCCTGAGTGATGCCAGGCGACTGGTGAGGCTCGCCCGGCTCGCCTTGCAGGACTTGGGATCGGAACCGTTCGCGTTGGGCATCGATCAGTTGGAACTGCGTCTGGTGGGTGTTGGGCGGGCAGCCCGGCAGCCTGGATTATGGCCGGGAATTCGGGAACTGGACGCGACCTCGCGGGTGCTTTCCCGCTTTCCGCACGCTTTGGTGCGCGCGGAGTGGTTCTCGGCGAGGCGCTATGCCTTCGATCAGTGCTTTCGCTGGGTGGATTTCGTGACGGGTGAACCGAGGACGTGCAGCGTGAAGAGGCCGCTTGACCGCAAGACTTTCGCCGGACAATCCAAAGTTCGTCCTCCCGCTTCGCAGACCAGCCTGTTTTCCGAGTGGCAGGGTGCCGGGGGTGACTGATGCGCGCCTTTCTCGAACCGGTCACGGTAGAGCTTTCCCCGAGTGGCGTTCCGCTGCGCCTGAACTGGCAGGGCCGCACGCTGCGGGTGCTGGAGGTGCGTGATGTATGGGAAGCGGGCGGTTTGTGGTGGCAGGGTCAGCCTAACCGTGAGTACTGGTGGCTGGTGACGGGCCGCAACGAAATCGAGGTGTTCCACGAGCTGGGAGGTGAGGGACGGTGGGTACTGTCCCGCTGCGCGGACTGATGCCATTTCGCATTCAGGAATTCTTAAAGGAATTCCTGAATGCCGAGCGAAGCGAGTGGGAAAAAATACGGTCTGCCCGTCATGGAGGTTCATCCCGGCGCTGTTCCAGGGTGGGCCGCAGAGAAATCAAGCTCGTATGACGCCCAGAACGTCGGTGCGTCGCGAAAGTGAAGGAAGGGCGTCCCGGCAACTCACCTCGCTGCTGTGTGTTCACTCCTACTTCTCGTTCGGCCGAGGCGTGGCGAGCCCACGGCGTCTGGTCCGCCGCGCCGCCGAACTGGGTTTCACGGCGCTGGGCCTGATGGATGACGCCTCGGTGGCAGGCGCCGTGGAACTCGCCGGCAGTGCCCGTGAAGCAGGAATCCAGCCGGTGTTCGGCACCACCCTGCCGGTCGCCTTCAAGGTCGGTCGGGAACGGCAGGTTTTTCCGCTGGGACTGATCGCAGCGTCCCGCTCCGGATACGCCCGTTTAAATGAACTGCTGACCCTGTTGGGCAGCGGGCAGGACGCTGTCGATCTTGACACCGTTCTGCAGCATGGCGAGGACCTCTTCTGCCTGAGCGGGCCGCGCGCGGGCTTCGTGACGCAACTGTTGCGGCGGCGCCAGCTGCAAGAGGCGCAGGCGCAGCTGCGGTGCCTGAAGAGCGTATTTCGTGACCGCCTGTTCGTGCAGCTGTTCTTCGACCGTGCGCCGCGTGACCGGCTCCTTGCGCAGTACCTGCGTGCCCTCGCGCATGACCTCAGCCTGCCCGTGGTGGCGGCGCCCGAAGTGCGGCTGCTGACCGCAGACGATTACCCGTTGCTGGACGCCCTGACCTGTGCGCGCCTGGGCATCACCGTCACGCAGGAGCACACCGAGCGTCCTCTGAACGCCGCACAGCACCTTTGGACACCCCGTGACTGGGGACGGCGCATTCCCTTTCCGGAAGCGCACGCCAACGCCGAGCGCCTCGTGCGCGAATGCAGTTTCGAGTTGCTTCCCAAAGCGCTGACGCCACCCAGGGCGCACCTTCCAGACGGTCTGAGCGCCTTTGAGTACCTGCAAGGCCGGGTGTACGAGGGATTTGTCGAGAAGTACCCGGGCGAGCAGCGCCGCGAAGCCCACGAGCGCCTCGAGGAGGAATTACGTGTCGTCAGGCACCTGGAACTGGAAGACTTTTTTCTGGTGGCCGCCGAAATCACCGACTGGTGCCGTGACCATGGCATTCTGGCTGCCGGGCGCGGCAGCGCGGCCGCCAGCGTGCTGTGTTACCTGCTGGGCATCACGCTGATCGATCCGTTGCAACACGGTCTGCTGTTCGAGCGTTTTTTGCACACCGGGCGCGTGCAGATGCCTGATGTGGACATCGACATCGGTTCGGCACGGCGTGCCGACGTGATTGCCTGGGTCGAGGAGCGCTTCGGGGCTACCACCGAGGCGATGACTGCCAACCGCATCACGTACCGGCTGTCGAGTGCCCTCCAGGATCTCGGACGCGCGCTGGGGTTGCCGCCAGAAGTGCGTGACAGGCTGACCCGCGCGCTGGGGCGCGATTACCGTTCTCTGCGTCCGCACCGCGCCCGTGAAGCGCAGGAGGTGTTCGATGAAGTGCTGGGAAGCGCGCCCGTCAAGGAAGAACTCCTCAAATTGCTGGAAGGTATGGAAGCCGGCTTCGTACGGCACCTCGCGCCGCACAGCGGGGGCGTGGTGCTCAGCCGCGAACCCCTCACGCGCTACTCGCCGCTCGCCCGCTCCTCGGGGGGCATCCGGATGCTGACCTTCGACAAGGACGACGTGGAAACCCTGGGCCTGATCAAGGTGGATCTGCTGGGGCTGCGCATGCTCGCGGCGCTGGAGCGCGCCCGCGAGGAGGTGCTGCGCCTCACGGGTGAATGGCTGGACTTTGGCAACCTGCCCGACGATCCGGCGGTCTGGGCACGCATCGGTCAGGGTGACACCCTGGGTCTCTTCCAGATCGAGAGCCCCGGTCAACAGCGGCTCTCAGTGCAGCTCAAGCCGCGCAACATGCTGGAACTCGCCCATCAGGTGGCGCTCTTTCGCCCCGGCCCGATTCAGAGCCGCACCGTGCACCCCTATACCCGCCGGGCGCGCGGCCTGGAGGCCACGCCGCAACTGTCGGGGCCGCTGCAGTCCATTCTGGGTACCACACACGGCGTGATCCTGTTTCAGGAGCAGATTCTGCGGCTTGCCGTGCACTACGCCGGCATGAATTGGACGGACGCCGACCGTTTCCGCAAGCGTCTCGGCGAAGCCGAAGAGGAAGCTGAGGTAAGTGCACTGCGCGAGCGGTTCATTCTGGGCGCGGTCAGGTCGCAGGGTGTCACGCCCGACGAAGCGCAGGCCGTCTTTGATGAATGTGCCGCCTTTCGCGGCTTCGGTTTTGCCGAGAGTCACGCGCACGCTTTTGCCACGCACGCCTACCTCAGCGCCTGGGTCCGCCACCATCATCCTGCCGCCTTCCTGGCAGGCGTGCTGAGCGAGCACCCCGGTATGTGGCCGCTGCACAGCATCGCCCACGAAGCGCGGCGTTGGGGCGTGCGGTTGCTTGATGTGGACGTCAACCGCTCGGGCGTGTATTTTCGCGCCGAGGACCGCAGAAGTGTCCGCTTACCGCTGTGCGCCGTGGAAAACGTCAGTGAGGAGCTTGCCCGCGAAGTGATGATGGAGCGCCTGTCCGGTGGCCCATTCGGGAGCATCGAGGACTTTTACGGGCGTGTGAACTTGAAAAGGGACGCCCTCGAAGCGCTTGCCAAGGCCGGTGCATTTGCCACCTTCGAAGCGCAGCGGCGCCGGGCTTTCTACCGCATCCGCGAGCTTGTGAGCGCTGCTCCGGGTGGTACTCCGGGTCTGCTCACCCTCACGCCCGACACTCCGCCCCTTTTCGAGTTGTTGCCTGCTGAGCTGCTGTACCTCGATCACCTCACCAAAGGCGTCAGCCCCATCGGGCAGCACTTCATGGACCTCGTGCGCGGCGAACTGCGCGCCTACGGCTGCCGACCGCTCGCTTCCCTCCAGCACGGCGAGTTCGTGCGGACTGCCGGTTTGGTGATCGCCCGACAGAAACCACCCACTGCCAAGGGCTTCGCTTTTTTTGTGCTGGAAGACGGCGTGGCTCGCCTGCAGGCCATGATCAGCCCGGCCCTCTGGGAAGCTCACCGGCAGTTGCTGCGCGATGCCCGCGTACTGATCGTCGAAGGAACAGTGGAGCAAAATAAGCATTATCGCGGTCTCAAGGTGACGAGGCTGGCAGAGCTGCCTGCCACTGCTCCGCGAGTGCGCGGTTACGAGTACGCCTGAACTGTTCAGGCCGTTGACTTGACAGCGCTCATCACGCTATAACTGCGTTCGGTCGCGTGGTCCGCCCGAACGCGTCGCCTTGCCGGAAACGCCGATCAGGACGCAGATTTGCTTCGATCTCGGCCAGTGTAGCTCAGGGGTAGAGCAACTGATTCGTAATCAGTAGGTCGTCGGTTCGAATCCGACCTCTGGCTCCAAAAGAATCCCGTCTTGGACGGGATTCTTCTTTTTGTACCTGAAAGGCTAGAAGACCTCTAGGGGAAAAATGACACAACGGTGACACAACGAGCACGAATGACCCACGCTCGTAAGCCTACCGTCCACCCTTCAAGGCTTGCTTCAGCGGATTGGCTTTGTAAGCGGGTCATCACTGCCGAACGCGGTATCGCTACTCGGTGCGGCAACGCACGACGCGGTGTTCTTCCGGGCCGCGGGCGCGACCTATTTGTCCATTTGGGGTATGCCCACATCTGACTGTCAGATGTGGGGCAGAACTGCGTCAGGATAAGGTTGTTTTCAGAGTTTCCTGACAGCAGGCTGCGAGGGTCATAGAACTTAACCTGACACTCGGAGGCAGCATGAGCCACGGCAAACGCATTGGGTACATCCGCGTCAGCACCCTCGACCAGAACACCGCTCGCCAGCTCGAAGGTGTCCAGGTGGACAAGACCTTTGTGGACAAGATAAGCGGCAAGGACACCGCCCGGCCCCAACTCCAGGCACTGCTCGACTTAGCACGCGAAGGAGACAGCGTCCTCGTTCACAGCATGGACCGCCTGGCGAGGAACCTGGATGACCTCCGCCAACTCTTCACGGCTCTCACCCGGCGCGGCGTTCGCGTCGAGTTCGTCAAGGAGGGCCTGACCTTCACCGGGGAGGACTCGGCGATGTCGAGGCTGCTGTCGGTCATGAGTGCGTTCGCGGAGTTCAAGCGGGAACTCATCCGCGAGCGTCAGCGAGAAGGCATCGAGGCGGCCAAGAAGAAGGGCGTGTACAAGGGCCGCAAGAAAGCCCTCACGCCTGCTCAGGCTGAGCAGCTTCGCCAGCGAGTGCAGACCGGGGAAAAGAAAGCCGTCCTGGTACGGGAGTTCGGCATCAGCAGGGAGGAGGGTGACCAGAAGTTTGGGTCTCCCGCGCTTTACGGGAAGGATTCAGGCAACCAGCAGGACGCGTTTGCGGAGCGAGTCGAAAGACCCCCGTCCGTAGACCCCCGTCCGTACATCTGCCGCTTGATCAGCTTGATGCGGTTCACTGCGCCCTCGGTCGGGCCATTCGACCAGTCCAGACGGCACGCCGCTTCCAGCGCCTCCCACTCCCAGTCCAAGCCCCCAGCAAACGCTTTGAGGTGCGTCAAATCACTGGCCTGCACTGCTTCGCGCCAGGCTGAAGTGCGTCTACGTCGTGGCGAAGTAAGGCTGAGCGAAACGTTTTCCCCAATGCCGCCAGCTGTTCCACTTCCGGAAACGATGCCTTCAACACCCGGAGCGCTTCGCGTTCAGGCTCCTGCACGCTGCTCGCCTGAAGGCGAGGTTCTTTCCTTAGGATCCCCAGGAACCCGCGGAAGACAGGGCCGCAAGCGAACCCCGATCGTTCGGCGTCACCTGCCGCTGCACGGTCAGTTGCCCGGATACGTTCCAGGCTTCTGGGATCATCAAGCAAGCCTGAAGGTGACCTGCACGCTCCAGAGGGGACGTCCACCTACAATCAGTTGCCGCGAGGACAGCCGTGACCTGAAGCCGAACCGGGAAGCTTTCGAACCCCTTCCGCTGCGGGCCCCGAACCTTGAGCACCCGAACAGTGCGGTGCCCTGACGACAGCTGAAGGAGTGCCATGAAGAGAATTTCGCCTGTGCTTCTTGTCGGAGTCCTGGCCGCCTGCGGAACCGGCTTGCCTGGCTCCAGCCAATCGCCACCTCCCGCCGATACTTCTCCTCCACAAGTGAGCCTCAGTGCCAGCAGCGCCGTCTTCACAGCTCCTGGAACGTTGATCCTGACCGCAGCGGCCAGCGATCCCAGCGGTATTCGGCAGGTGAACTTTTATCAGGGAACCACCCTGATTCACACGGACCAGGTCCGGCCTTACGAAACGTCGGTGGATATTCAGGACGTCTCACGGAACGGCGCTTACACTTTTCGCGCAGAGGCGGTCGACACCGCCGGAAACAAGGCGAACAACAGCGTTGTGGTGACCGTAGGTGCAGGGACTGGGCCGGGGAACGATACCATTCCGCCTCAGGCCACGATGATCGTGAATCAGCTGAAATTCACCAGCCCGGGTGAGCTGAAGCTGCAAGTCACGGCCAGTGATGCCAGCGGCATTGCGAGCGTACAGTTCTACGAAGAGGAGAGGTTGCTGTACGAAACGACCGACGAACCCTACGAGACGACCATCCAAATCCGGGACGCCTCGCAGAACGGTGAGCACACCTACCGCGCCTGGGTGATGGACACCCAGGGGAACGCAGCCGAGGTCAAGACGACCATTGCCGTCGAACTTCCCGGCGAGGTGACTTCACCGGACTTCGACGTCGCCATGTTCCAGAAAGATTGGGAATGGGGAGTCAGTCACGAGAGGAACGACTTCGGCGGCAACGTTACCTGGACAGGGAGCGCTCAACAAGGCACCGTCACCACGGTGAGCGGCACCCACGGCCCCGACTGTTTTGCCAATACGGTGCAGCCCTGTGGCGGCGAAGTGACGGTGCATTACGACAGTGCCAGCAAGACCTTGCGAGTGGATCTCCGGGCCAACGTGGAAATCTGCGGTCCCGGTGGTGGTAGCGATCCGGACTGCACGCAGGGGTACACCACCTGGCTGGACGGCACGGACAGCGATGGAAAGGTCACGCGTGTCGATGGCCAGCTGACCATCGAGGGTCAGGCCACCCTGGCGGTCAGGCGCAGTCCTACCGGAAACAGTTTCTTTTTGCGACAGAAACCCTGACTCTGTGACTGCCCGGCAGCAGTGCAGGCGTGTTCGGAAGGCAAGCTGAGGGCTCAGTCGGCCGCTCGGCCTCCCCCGGACAAGCCGAGCACCTCTTGCGCCTGCGCGGCGGGCAGGGGGCGCATCAGGTAGTAGCCCTGGGCAAAATTACATTCCAGTGACTGCAGCATGTCCCACTGGGCCTGGGTTTCGACGCCTTCGGCGATCACCTGCAGTCCCAGGCCCTGAGCGAGCTTGACGGCCGCTTCGATCAGCAGGTGCGAACGCCTTGCGCCGCCTTCGGCGCTCAGTTGAGTCTGCACGAACGAGCGGTCGATTTTCAGGTCGTCGAAGGGCAGGCGTTGCAGCAGGCTTAGGCTGGAGTGGCCGGTGCCGAAGTCGTCCATGGCCAGGCGAACACCGAGCGCGCGGAGCTGTTTCAACTGGGTCATGGCCCGCTCCACGTTGCCCATGACCAGACTTTCGGTGAGTTCCAGCGTGAGCCGTGAGGGCGCCAGGCCGCTCAGATGCAGCGCCTGCCGGACGCTGCCCACGAAATTGGGTTGCTCGAACTGGAGCGGTGAGACGTTCACCGAAATTCCGGGGGCAAGTTGACACCCGCTCCAGGCGGCGGCCTGCAGGCAGGCTTCGCGCAGCACCCATTCGCCGATGGGCACGATCAGACCCGAATCCTCGGCCAGTGGAATGAACGCACCAGGAGGCACCAGGCCCCGCACAGGGTGTTGCCAGCGCACCAGTGCCTCGAAGCCGACCAGGGCGCCACTTTGCACGTCGAACTGTCCCTGGTAGTGCAGGACCAGCTGCCTTTCTCGCAGCGCGCCGCGCAGCTCGCGCTCCAGTTCGAGGCGTTCGAGTTCCCCTTCGGCCATGGTGCGCTCGAATCGGCGAACGACGCCTCGACCTTCACGCTTGGCGCGGTACATCGCAATGTCGGCGTGACGTTGCAAGGTTTCGACGTCGTGGCCGTCGCCGGGTGCCAGCGCGATGCCTACCGAGGCGGTGACGTGCAGCTCACGTCCCTGTAGTTCGAACGGTGCCGCGAGTGACGTCAGCAGCTTGCGGGCCACCCGCTCGGCGTTTTCCGCATTGCGGACCTGGTGCAGCAGCACGGTGAACTCGTCACCGCCCATGCGGGCCACTAGGTCGGCGCCGCGCACGCTGGCGCACAGCCTCATGGCGACCTGCTGCAGCAACTCGTCTCCTACCGCGTGCCCCAGGCTGTCGTTGATCTGTTTGAAACGGTCAAGGTCCACGAACAGAACGGCTTGCTGGCCGTTCTGACCAAGAAGCAGACGCCGCAGTTCCTGCTGAAAATACGCACGGTTGGCCAGTCCGGTCAGCGGATCATGCATTGCCTGATGCGACAGGTGACGCTGTGCTTCCTGCAGGGCCAGGTTCATCTGCGCGAGCTCGACATTGCGCAGACGCTCGACCTCGGCTTCCCGTTTGAGCAGCTCGACGCGGACTTGTGCGGAAAGTGCGCGGGTTTTATGGTCGGCATCGCGGGCGTGCACAATACGTTCCAGCTGATGGTGGGCGCGGGCGTGTTCGAGCGCGCCCACCAGGTCGCCTTGCGCTTCAAGGACCCGCGACAGCCACTCGTGAATCTGGGCCGCCTGGGTTTTGGTGCCGATTTCCTGGGCCAGCTTCAGGGCGTCTGCCAGTTCGGTGGTCGCGCCTGAAACGTCGTTCAGTGCGAAGCGCGCCGCGCCGCGAACCATCATCACCTGACAGATATAGTCACGGTCGCCGATGTCATGCATGTGTGGCAGCACGTCCTGGCATTCCTGCAGGGCCTCGCCCGCACGTCCAAGCTCCAGCAGGTTACGCGCCCGGTAGGTTCGAATCACTCCCTCGTACTGTCTGAGGCCAAGCTCGCGGACCCGTTCGAGGGCTTCCTGGCTCAGTGCGAATGACTCGGCAAAGCGGCCCAGTTTGAAGTAGTCCATGACGGCGCTGCTCATGGTGGCGGCCTCATAGATCGGGTGGCCTGACGAGCGCGCGCTGGTCATGGCGTCAAGGTGCAGTGTCAGGGCCTGTTCGGGTTCGTCGAGTTCGGCGTGAATGGCGGCAATATTGGAAACGGCACGAATCCGGCCCCACTCGTCGCCGAGCTCCTGCGCGAGACGCAGGCTCTCCAGAAAAAACTCCATTGCCTCGCCGTAATCACCAGTTTTTTGATGGGCCAGGCCCATGCCGTTCAGACAGCGTGCTTCCAGGGCGTGGGCACCGATGCTGCGTGCCTGCGCGAGCGCTTCGGTGAAGCCGGAGCGCGCCGCCGGGTAATCGGCCATGAAAAAGTCACAGCCGGCCAGCAGGCAGGTGGCCGTTACCAGCGAATGTTGGTCGCCATTGATCTCAGCAGCGCCGCGCACGCCGTGCAGCAGCTCACGTGCACGGCGTGGATCGCTGAGAACCAGCGGTTCGGCTTGCTCTAATAAGGCAGCAGTTTCCACGACCTCTTTAGTCTATGTTTGACTTTCTGTCATAAATCTTTCACCCCTGGGTTTGTCCGGTGACCTGCCAACGGGCAAGCTCCCGAGACTGCGACACGTTGTGGTGTTGCCTGGTGTGCTTGCCCATTTCCACCCGGCTTCAGGCGGTTTCTGTCTGGCATGCTGGACATGACGATGAACACTTCTCAAGGCACCACCGGGCACCCGCCGCAACCACGCCTGCGCCTGCGTGTCTCGGCCCCGGCGCAGGCGCGTTTGCGCGCCGGACATCCCTGGCTTTACTCCGACAGTATCCGTGAACAGAATCGGCCCGGCGAACTGGGCGAATTGGGCGTGGTGTTCGACCGTCAGGACCGCTTTCTGGCCATCGGCCTGTTCGACCCCACCTCACCGCTGCGCCTGCGGGTGCTGCACGCGGGCAGGCCGCAGACCATCGACGCCGAGTGGTGGTCGAGGCACCTGGAAGCGGCCCTGCAGCGGCGTGAAAGTCTGTTCGACGAAGCCACCGACGGCTACCGGCTGCTGAACGGTGAAAGTGACGGCTGGCCGGGCCTGGTGCTTGACCGCTATGCGGACACGCTGGTGCTCAAGGTCTACACGGCCGCGTGGTTTGCCCATTGGCCGACCGTGCGCGCGCTGCTGGGGGCGCGCTTTCCGGCGGCGCGGCTGGTGTTGCGGCTCAGCCGTAACATTCAGGACCTGGCCCGCGAGCAGTTCGGCCTGCACGATGGCATGCTGCTGCAAGGCAACGTCCCGGAGGGGCCGCTGCTTTTTCGCGAATCGGGCATTCTCTTCGAAGCCGAGGTGCTGCGCGGTCAAAAGACCGGCTTTTTTCTGGACCAGCGTCACAATCGCCGTCTGGTGGAAGAGCTGTCCGCCGGTCGGCGCGTCCTGAATGCCTTCAGCTTTTCCGGCGGGTTCTCGCTGTACGCCGCGCGCGGCGGCGCGTCCTCGGTGGTGAGCCTGGATATCAGCGCGCACGCCCTCGCGAGTGCCAGGCGCAACTTCGCCCTCAACGCGAGCGACGCGCGGATTGCAGCCTGTCATCACCAGACGGTGCAGGCCGACGTGTTCGAGTGGTTGCAAGACGCAAATGCGAATGACCCTTTCGACCTGATCGTTCTGGACCCGCCTTCCCTGGCCAAACGCGAGGACGAACGTCTACAGGCCATTCGGGCTTATGAACGGCTGGTCGAGGGTGCGCTGCGCCGCTTGAACAGGGGGGGCGTGCTGCTGGCGGCGTCGTGCTCCGCGCATGTCTCCCCAGAGGAATTTTTCGATGCCGTACGCCGCTCTGCCGCTCGCTCCGGGCGAAGGTACACCGAGCTGCGCACGACCGGGCACGCTCCGGATCACCCGGCGACTTTTCGGGAAGCGCACTACCTCAAAGCCATTTACCTGGAATTTTCCTGAAGCGTCCGGTGGCCTGTCGAGTGCAGTACGCGCCGCCTCGGGAGACGACTCCGGGTAAACGATGAAGTGGACCTTCACCATCGAAAGGTCACCCTCGCTAGTCTGGCGGTGTGTACAAGGTCTATGTCAAAGCAGGCGACACCTTCGCTCCGGATGCCGAACACCAAAGTTACCGGGAGGCGCTAGAAGCCTGCGCGATGCCCCACGGCATGACCCGCTACCTTGTCGAGAACGAGAACCGCATCGAGGTCAAGAACCAGAACGGCGAGACGCACTATCTCATCCTCATCGAGGAATGAGGCTTCCGGGGCTGTACGCGACTGACTGGCACAGGACAGCACCCGAATCAGGTCGATTGGGCAGCGTTGGACGGGTGGCCCGGGCTGCTCAGCGACTGCCCGACAGCTCGATGAACATCACCAGCCGGGCTCCCTGAACCTGGGACAGACAGGTAAAGCTGGCGCGTGAGGACTGTCCCTGTACCTCCAGATCAGCGCTGCTGCGCACGCTGTAGACGTTTTCGGGATGCACGAAGACGAATGGACGCGCGGCAAAGGTCGGGGCGCCGCTTCCCAGTTGCTTGGCCACGCCGGACTGGCAGGCCCGCACGACCGTCTCGACGCTGAGGCTCTGCGGATCGACGTCCTCCTGAAAGTTCGAGCGCTCCAGGGCGTCGGTGCGGGAAGGCACATCGCTCTGGATGACGTAGGCACCCGCAGAGCGCGCCGGACCCGTGGTTGCCGGAGCCGGCGCACTGACCACGGGCGCGGCCGTCGCGGTGACCGCCGGTGCGGGCAC
This sequence comes from Deinococcus peraridilitoris DSM 19664, assembly GCF_000317835.1. Taxonomy (NCBI): domain Bacteria; kingdom Thermotogati; phylum Deinococcota; class Deinococci; order Deinococcales; family Deinococcaceae; genus Deinococcus; species Deinococcus peraridilitoris. Next base: position 3,013,127 of record NC_019793.1, read on the forward strand.
TGGCTGAACTTCAGGTGTGGCCGGGGCGGGGCTGCTGACCGCAGGGCGCAGCGGGCGTACGGTGACCTGCGATTTGACAGGCTGAACGTTGACGGTCTGGGCCAGATGGCCTGACACGCCGAGCAGGCGCGCCAGATCGGTGTGCGGAGCGAGCAGTGTGCCCTTGGCGTATCCCACGACCTTGCTCAGCGTGACCCGGCGTCCGTCGAGATACGCGGTGGCCGAATTGTTGAGCAGCTTGAGCGATCTGCCCCGCAGGGTAATGATCCATTGCTTGTCTCCGCTCTTTCCGCTGATCTTGCCGCCATACGCCTGCGCAAAATTGAAGGGATTGACGTACTGTACGCTGTTCACGGTATACAGCAGGGGTTGGGTCGACTCGGCGCCGGCCAAGGACAACCCGGCGCTCAGGAGCGCCAACACAAAAAGCCTTTTCATGAAAAAAGCCTACAAGTTGGCATTTATCCGGGCGGCGCAAAGTTGGCATGACTGCAGAGCAGGAGACCAGACGGCAAAGTTGCCACTCCGGACAGGACGCCTCAGGCCAGGCGTCCGGAAGAATTCAGCGCCCCGGCTGTTCACCCTCGCCATCCGGCGGCGAGGACCGCTGGAGTACCCTGGCGTTTTCAAGGTGCAGAACGCGCTGCGGAAAGGGAATCTCGATGCCGGCAGCGTCCAGCGTCCGCTTGGTGGCCTCGAGCACCCGCTGCTGAATCAGCGGGCGCCGTGCGATGCTGTCCTGGGCAATCCAGTAGATCAGATCCAGCTGCACACTGGACTCGCCCAGTTCGACGACCGCGACGCGAGGCGCCGGATCGGACAGCACCAGTTCTTCTTTTTGGAGCACCTGCATGATCACCTCGCGTCCCCGGTCGAGGTCGGCGCGGTAACTGACCCCCAGAGAGGAACGAACGCGCAGTGGTCCGCCGGCCGATAAGTTGACCACGTCGTTCCCGGCAACCTTGCTGTTGGGAATGCTGATGTATTCGTTGTCGCGGGTTCGCAGGCGTGTGGTTCTCAGGGTAAGGCGCTGTACCTGCCCTTCCCACGAGCCCACCCGAATCCAGTCGCCGATGGTGAAGGGACGGTCGAGCAGCAGCGTGATCCCCGAAATCAGATTTGACAGCAGGTCCTGGGCCGCGAAGCCCAGGGCGACTCCGGCGATCCCCAGACCGCCCAGAATCGGCAGCAGATTGATGCCGAACTGCTGAAAGACCAGATAAAGCCCCACGGCAATCCAGACTGCCCGCGCGACGTTCAGGGTCAGCAGGGCCAGGCTGGCGTCGAGGGCGAAGTGCCCCGAGGCGCGGGCCAGCAGGCTGCGCAGCAGGGCCCAGCCGAAGTACAGCAGCAGGATGATCAGGTAGACCCGCAGCAGCGTCACGCTGATCTCGGACGGCAGGGGATACAGGCTGCTGGCCGTGATCAGAAACAGCGTGAGGCAGGTCAGCCGCAGCGCCGTGTCGAGGGCGTGCAGCCAGGCTGGACCAGCTCGGACACGTTTCGAGAGGGAGCGCAGGCCGGCTCTCAGCAGCCGGTAAAGCAGGCTGAACGCAAGGGCGAGCACAACCGTGGACAGCAGCCGCGCTCCCCAGAGAGGAACGATGTCCTGCACGAGCGCCCACGCCAGGCGGCCCTGTTCGGCCAGCACCGTCAGTCCGGGCATGTCATGGAGGCTCATTGCGAAACAGTCTAGAACGAAGTGCCGTCATACCGGCTGGGCTGGGGGGATTGATAAACCCACCACAGGGCGTCAGGCGCAGCAGCCCGCACACCGAACCCACTCAGCGCGTCCCGGACGGATTCGGCACGGTCAGCTTCGTGTGGGGCGGTCAGCCGGGTGGGCGGCCGGCCGCCGTAATTTCCTGACCGATTTCCTGACCGAGTGACTCAATTACCTGAAAAGACCAGCTTCGCGCACCTTCCACCTCAAGAGCAGGTGGATCGACAGACCATCGGGATTGCAGCAGGGCAAGCTTCGGCTGTGCCGGGGACACGAGCAGCTCGCCTCCCTCAAAGCCCGGCAGGGTCGCACAATGGGCAAGGAGAGGACGCAACGTGTGCAGCGCGTCCTCTCCCTGGAGTTCGGTGTACAGCACGAAACGCACTTCAGTGCTCGATGAAGTTTTTCAGCTGCTCCAGCCGCACCACCATGGGTGCCCGCGGACGTGCGATGGCGCCCAGCTGCTTGAGTTTGCCCAGACTGTGGCTGACCGTTTCCCGGGTCGCGCCGACCATACGGGCGATGTCTTCCTGATTGAGTTTCAGATCCAGTTCGACGCCTTGGGGATGGGGTTTACCGAATTCCTTGGCCAGACGGTAGAGCAGGCTGGCAACGCGCTCGGGAGCACTGTAGGCGCTCACTTCGGCGCTCCACGCCTGCGCCTCGAACAGCCGCGCGGCCATCAGGCGGATCAGCTTCATCGCCAGGTCGGGTTTGCTGCCGAGCAGCTTTTGCAGCTCGGCGCGCGGCAGCACGATCAGCGTTGTAGGCTCGACTGCCTCGGCCTGGGTGGGCCGGCGCTCCTCGGGCTCCAGCAGCAATTCGCCAAAGGTATCGTGCTGACCCACTACGCCCAGAATGGCTTCTTTGCCGTTGGGAAACAGCTTGCTGATTTTCACCAGACCGCTTCGAACGAAGAAAAGCGCATCTGCAAGATCGTCCATGCGAAAAATGACTTCGCCCGGCTGGTACGAACGGTAGGGCGTCGAGACGGCCACCCGCTCGAGTTCCGCCAGCTCGAAGTCGGCAAACAGTTCTGTACGCTTGAGGTGCCAGACCAGGCTCGGATAATTCATGGTTGCTTTACTTTATACCGAATCGAAACTTCTTACTCTCGGATTTTGCTCATTTACAATTCACCGCCAACGTTTATGTTTCCTTGCGCTGCGGTTCGTTGTGCAGTGACCACCACAACAGACGCGCGGCCACCGAGCGGTAAGGGCTCCACTTCTGCGCCACTTCCGGCCCGGAGGCCGGTCCGTACAGGGTCCTCACGGCCTTGCGCAGACCCGCGTCTCCCCAGGAAAAAACGTCAGGGCGCCGGAGCGCGAACATCAGGAACATCTCGGCTGTCCAGCGTCCAATGCCGGGAACGGCGGACAGGGCCTCGATCACGGTCTCGTCGTCGCTGCGCGACAGGGCTTCGAAGTCCAGCAGGCCTTCGGCTGCCCGTTGAGCGAGGGTGTGAACCGTGCGTACTTTGGCCCACGACAGACCTCGCGCGCGCAGCTCTTCCGGAGACAGTGAGACCAGCTCGTGCGGGCTCAGAGACGGCGCCACTTCGCGCAGCCGTCCCTCGATGCTGGCCGCCGCCTTGACCGACACCTGCTGACCGACGACCGAGCGGATCAGCGCTGCGAACGGCGTTCCCCGCTCGGGTGGCGGCCACCACGGCTGCACGCCGGGCGTTGCGTCGGCACGCAGCAGCAAGGCGGCCAGCACCGGGTCACGCTGCAGGTGCGCCAGACCGGCAGACAGATCGAAATCACTCATGCTGCGCCGATCATACGGTCTTTTGCTCGCGTGTGGCGCCAGCGACTACGGCCCACTCCGGCACTTTAAAGCGGTTGTCAAAGACATTGATAGGTTTTTGATCAATGTCTTTGACCGAGCGGAGCGAGTGACCTTGACCAGGAGCGGTTGGGAATGGAGTTGATGGAGTGCTTTTCTCCATCAATGAAATGGACAAACGCTCTATTCCTGCGGGAGTGCGCCGTTTCGCAGACGTCGGCGGTCGCGCACGACGTACACGCTGAACAGCACCAGCACCAGCAGCGAGGCCACCACCAGCCCGCCCAGCAGGCGTTTGACATCTGACCCCAGGAAAATCAGCAGCAATGTGACCGGCAGCGTCCCAACGGCTGAAGCCAGCAGGTAGCGCCGGAAGCCCAGCCGTGACAGTCCGGCGACGAAGCTCACCGCGTCAGCCGGAAAGAGCGGCGAGAAACGTGCTGCCACGATGGCCCAGGCTCCGTAACGCTCGACGAAATCCTGCACGGAACGGGCCGTCCGGGGCTTCACGAAACGGTCAACGGCCACTTGCCCGAATGTCCGGCCGATCCAGTAGCCAAAGGCGCAGGCCAGCAGCAGACCTCCCCAGGCCAGCAGTCCGCCCCACAGCGGACCGTAACCCAGCACCGACAGGATCATCAGCGGTAAGGCGGGAATGACGGCCAGTACCACCTGCAACAACTGCAAGGCCAGGATGGTGAGGGGGCCCCAGACGCCCAGCGAGTCGGCCCAGGCACGGATTTGCGCGTCCTCGCCGCTCGCTACGGCCGCGAAGGCTTCTTGCGCGCTTTGCTGCACGGCAGGAACGAAAAAGTACGCTCCCATGATGCCGGAGATCAGGACCAGCAGGGCGGTCCATTCGAGCCAGGGAACGGAGGAAGTCTTCTCCGTTCCCACTTCACGCGGACGCGCGGGGGTCGGAACTTCAGGAACGTTGTCCTGGGAAGGGGGAGCAGGAGAGGGCGCCATGCGTTTCATCGAGGTCTGTTCTGCCGGGGCACGCTTCAGACTAGCGGACCTTTTTGAGAATGGCTGCGAACAGGCACGTCACGATCAGTGTAAAGGACATGCTCCTCGAATCTTGCTCTGATCGCCGGAATGACCGCCTGCTCGGCCGTGTCTCATGAAAAGCAGTCCGCCGCCCATGCTTTGTCGTTCAGCGGGACAGAGCGCGTTACGATGACGGTGTGACTCCCCTGCGTGCCGCCCTGCTCGCCGTCGCGGCTGGCCTGTCCGTTGGACTCGTTTACCTGATTTCCTCCCCGAAACAGCGAACTGCCGCACCGGCCACGTCTGCCCGGCGGGTGCATGCTCCGGCCCAGACGCCCGTCAGGACGCTGGTAGCGCCCGTTCAGGCAGGCGCGGCAGCGGATGAGCAGCCCCTGACCCTTGGGCGTCTGGTGGTCATGCCACGCGCCGCAATTCGTCCGTTGAACATCGCAGTGGCGGGCGTCACCCCGCAATACGCCGGGCCGCGACAGCGTCTGCCCGAAAACTTTCGTGGTCTGACGGATACCCTGCTGCTGGTACAGCTTGACGCGGGCACCAAGACGGTGCGCACGCTCAGTTTTCCGCGCGACACCAGAATTACCCGCCCGGGAGGCGGCTTTATGAAGCTCAATGCCGCGCTGCCCACATTCGGCCCGGACGGTCTGCGCCAAGTGCTCACCGACGTCTCGGGTGTGCCGATCGACGCGTACCTGCTGCTGGGTCTGAACGCGTCCAGACAGCTGACCGACGCCCTTGGCGGCGTCCGCGTGGTCGTACCCAAGGACATGTATTACGACGATCGCGCTGCCGGGCTGCACATTCGCCTGAAACGCGGCCCGCAACGCCTGAACGGTGAGCAGGCAGAAGGGTTTGTTCGTTTCCGTCACGACGCGCTGGGCGATCTTGGCCGCGTGCAGCGTCAGCAGGCATTCATGCGCGCAGTTCTCGCTGAAATGCTCACGCCCGCCGGATTGACCCGACTGCCGGCGCTGGGTGGCGTTCTTGAGCGCAATACCCGCTCGAACGTCACGAGTGAGCACCTCGCGGCCGCCTTTGACCTGCTTCGCCAACGCCCGAAACTGGAGTCATTTACCTTGCCGGGCACCTTTGAAAACACCGGAGGCGCGAGTTACTGGGTGGCAGACCAAGCGAAAGTGGCGGCGTTGTTCACCCGTCATTTCGCTGCCGGCGGGAGCGTCGACTCGAATATCGGTGCGGCCGCACTGGATGTGGCCATCGTGGACGCCGGGGCGGGCACAATGGCCGCCTTGCGAGTCCGTGACCTGTTGCGTGCCCGGGGCTACGCCCGCGCGCGAATTGCACCGGCGGACAGCGAACCTGGCACGACCATCATTCTCGGCCAGCACGATATCGAAGACCTCGAACGGGTCCGGGCAGTGCTGGGACGGGGTGAAAGCCGTCTGAGCGGCGAGGGCGTGCTGGGTGCCGACATCACCATCTGGCTGGGAACGGATGCGCGCTGAAACAAATCGTGACAGATGAGGCTCAGGAACGCCCGGTGTAGGCGCGCCGTGTCGACGCCGGATGTGGGCGCGAGTCACCGGAGGACGTGCTTCACAAGTTCCAGCCTCCGGCGACCTCCAGCACCTGGCCAGTGACGTAGTCGCTGGCGCGCACAAAGGTCAACACGGCGTCTGAAAGCTCTTCGACCGTGCCGAGCCGTCCGGCGGGAATCTCGGTCAGGGGTTTGGACACGCTTGTTTCGATGACGCCCGGCGAAACGACGTTCGCGCTGATGCCGTGCCCGGCTTCGGTGCGGGCAATCGCGCGCGTCAGAACGATCACACCGCTCTTGGCCGAGGCGTAAGGCACGATGCCGCTGCGTCCCAGCAGGTGCTGTGAGCCTGCGTAACCGAGATTGACAATGCGGCCCCAGCCCAGGGCGCGCATGTGAGGCACCGCAGCCCGGCAGGTGTAAAACGTCGCGCTGAAGTTCGAGTCGAGCATGTCGCGCCATTCTTCCGGCGTGGTTTCCAGCCAGGGTTTCTGAACGTAGTTGCCGACGTTGTTGACCAGCACCCCCAGTCCACCGAACGCTTCGTGGGCCGACTGCACAAGTGCCGCCGCCTGCTGTGGGTCGGTCACGTCAGCCTGCACGGTCGTGGCCTGCGCGCCCGACTCGCGCGCCAGGCGGGCGGTGTGCTCGGCGGCGTCCTTCGATGAGCGGTAATGCACCACGAGGTCAAAGCCTTCACCCGCGAGGCCCAGGGCAATGGCCCGCCCGATGCCCTGGGCCGACCCGGTCACCAGCGCCGTTTTACGCCCGCTCACGGGCTTGCTCTTCTCTTGCATATTCCACCAGGGTACGCGTGAACGAGTTGAGGGGAAACTCCAGGGCTTCTTCGAGCGTCGCCCAGGCCCACTCGACGATTTCCTCGTTGGGAGTCACCCGCGGGTCATCGGTGCGCGCGAGATAATTCAGCAGCACGAAATGGTCGGGTTTGTAAAACTCGGCACTGTTCAGGGCCTCCTGCACCAGCGCGAAGCGTACATCGGCGAGCATGATCGACACTTCCTCACGAAACTCGCGCAGCAGGGCCGCCTGCAGGGTCTCACCGTACTCGACTTTGCCTCCCGGAACGCCCCAGCTGCCGCGCCATTTGGTGGTGCGCACGATCAGATGACGCCCGTCACACTCGACGAGCGCACCGACCGTGGTGAGCGGACGCGTTGTACTCACCGCTGCCTCCGCAGGTGGGCTTCACGCCACAGTTGCAGCGAGACCAGAGCCAACGCCTGCAGCGGCAGGCTGACGAGGTAGTCCCGTGGTCGGCCTCGCGCGATGCACACGCCTGCGAGTGCCAGCTGGGTGGACAGGCCCAGATTGGCGGCGACGTGAGTGACAACCCGGGGAGTATAGGCCGCGCGGTTTTCTGCTCGGCCCCCGGCGTCCCGAAAGCGCGCTTCGAACACTGGTGCGAGCAGCTTCTCCTGAGGCTCGAAGGAGAAGCGGTACACCGCCTGCAGCAGGTCCAGGGTCGCCGATGACGAATTTTCGTGGGGTTCCGAGCGGAACACTTCGCCGCGCGCTTCACGGTACTCGCGCTCCAGCAGAAAGTCGACGGTGAGCAGCAACTGCAGCAGCACCAGGGCCGGGGCTCCCCAGCGCCGGTCGATGGCCAGCAGCAGCGCCGCATTGACGAGCAGGTCCATTTCGGAGTCGAGGTACCGCCCCAGCGCGCTCGTCTGGCCCGTGGCGCGCGCCAGTTGCCCGTCGGCGTTGTCGAGTACCGTCTTGACCTGCAGCAGCAGCGCGGGAGTCAGGGCCCGGCCCCCTGCGACCTGCCAGGCGGCCAGCAGTCCGAGGGCGGTGTGCGCGAGCACCACGGTCTCAGGCTTCACCCCCGTACGCACCAAGGCGGGCACCAGCAGCTGAGCCAGCGGGCGGTACACGAACTCGTTGAGCACTTCCACTCCCGGGCGCGGTTTGCGTGAATGGCGCAGCCCGGAGAAGGCAGTCGAGAACATGCCCGTCACACTAGCAAGCGTGCTCCTGAAGAGTGCGCGAATGATTGCAGTGTCACCTCGCCGGGGGCCAGCCGCTTGCCTTCTGTGGTCTATGGCCTAAAGTTCGCCGCCGCCGGGTGATACACTCCTTTCTTTGGAGCGCGTTCCCTCGGCAGATTTGCGAGGCGCGGACGCCACACTTCTCAAGCCTTTTGGAGGCCGCGTGTACCTTCAGCCACAACCTGACCCAACTTCGCAAAACCACGCTGGTGACGTGTACCCGGCTCAAATCAAAAGTGTCGCACCTGGCAGTCCCGCCGAGCGTGCCGGCGTGAAAAGTGGCGATCAGTTGCTGCGCGTGAATGGCCAGGCCGTGACGGACATCCTGGCGTACCGCGCCCTGCTCGAAGCGGGCCGCGCTTCCCTGGAAATCGCCCGTCCGGCCGCGCCTGCCTTTTTCGCGGTGGCGCAGGACCACCACACCATCAAGGCGCAGGAAGCGCCGACGTTCACCTTCGAAGTCGAGTGGGAAGACCCGGGGCTCGAGTTCGAGGAAGTCCTCTTCGACGGCATCAAGAAGTGCGCCAACAAGTGCGATTTTTGCTACATCCACCAGATGCCGCGTGGTTTTCGCAAGAGCCTCTACATCATGGACGACGACTTCCGCCTGTCGTTTCTGTACGGTTCGTTCGTCACGCTTACCAATCTGACCGACGCTGACGTGAACCGAATTCTCGACGAGAACCTCTCGCCGCTGTACGTCAGCGTCCACACGGCCAACATAGAATTACGCCAGGACCTGATGAAGTGGTGGAAACTCAAGGTCAAGGACGAACGCACCACCAACATCCGCGACATGATCGAGCGGCTCGAACCCATTGACCTGTACACGCAGGTGGTGCTGGTGCCCGGGCGAAACGACGGGGAGCACCTCGACGAAACCCTGGCGTATCTCGCGGGGCGCCCCAACGTCATCAGCGCGGCCGTCGTGCCGGTGGGACTGACCGACCACCGCAACAACCTGGCGCACGTCGACACGTTCGACGCCGACGGGGCGCGTGACGTGTTGCGGCGTGTGAACCTCTGGCGTGCCCGCCTGCTACAGGAGCGCGGTACCCGCTTCGTGTTTCCCAGCGACGAGTTTTACCTGCTCGCGGGCGAGAGTTTGCCCAGCGAGGAGGAGTACGAAGGTTTTCCCATGCTGGAAAACGGCGTGGGCATGGTTCGTGATTTCCTCACCGAGGGGTTGCCTCCCTTGCCCGCGCGCGTTTCCCCACGCCGGGTGATTCTGGCGACGGGCACTTTGTTCGCTCCCGCCCTGGAGCGTGCCGTCGAACCTTTGCGTGACGTCGAGGGTCTGCAGATCGAGGTGCGTCCGATTATCAACCGCACGTTCGGCGTGGCCACGACGGTAGCGGGCCTGCTGACCGGGCGCTGCTTTCGCCACGCGGTCGAGCCGGGCGAAGCGGACCTGCTGATCGTACCGCCCACCACCTTGCGTTATGGCACCGAGCTGATGCTGGACGACGTGAGCCTGAACGAACTGCGCGGTGAACTGCGCATGGACGTCCGACCGGGAGGCTCGACGCTGGGTGAACTCGCGCGGGTGCTGCTCGGTGAAGACCTGAATTCACAGCCGCAGTTCGGGTTCAGCGCCCACGCCGTCAAAGAGCAGCGCGGGCAGGCCTGAACTTCGGATCAGGCAGGAAACTGCCCGGCAGGCGGGCCGAGTACCACGATGTTCAGGGCATCGAACGGTCGCAGTGCCAGTACCTCTTCGACCTCGGTCCGGCTGACGCGCTCGAAAGCGGCCACACTTTCGGCAACGCTGGGGGTGCGGCCCAGGTAGGTGTGGTCCATCCCCAACGTGAACAGCCGCGCGTACGGAGTTTCAGCGCGCAAGGCGACGCTCACGGCCAGTTTCTTGCGGGCGCGCGCGAGTTCGGCTTCCGTGACGCTTTCCAGCTGAACGCGTTGCAGTTCGCCTCGCACCACCTCTAGGGTCTGCCCGGCACGGGTCGGGTCACAGCTCCAGGCACCCTCGAAAGCGCCCGTTTCCTCGAACTCCACGTGTGATAAATCCACGCTGTCGGCCAGCCCACCGTCCACCAGCGCCCAGTACAGGCGGCCGTTGTCGCCGCCCAGAATCTCGGCCAGGACCACGGCCGCTTCGCGCAGCGGATGCGAAGCCTGCAGGCCCGGCGCCAGGAAGGCAATGTTGGCCCGGTTCATGTCGGTGTCCTCGACGATCTGCAGGCCCGCCGAAAAACTGTGCGGGGAAAGCGCTCGCGTGAAATTCCCCTGAGGCCAGGCCGACGTCAGGGCCAGCGCGGCAGTGACCAGCGCATTCCAGTCGAAACGGCCGCAAGCCACCAGCGTCACGCTGCCCGTGCCGTAGCGTGACCGGAAGTTGTCCTGCAGCCGCTCGAGGGTCAGCCCTGCGACCGTCTGCGGTGTGCCCAGCACCAGGTGCCCCAGGGGATGGGTTCCCCAGGCCTGCGCACGCAGCTCGTCGAAGGTGCGCGAAGACGGATCGTCGGCGTACATGGCGATTTCTTCCAGGATGACGCCACGCTCTATTTCCACGTCAGCAGGGCGGAAGGCTGGCTGCATCAGTTCGGTCAGCAGGGAGAGCAGCTCCGGCCACGTTTCGGGCAGGCAGGCGGCGTGATACACCGTCGTTTCCTCGCTGGTAAAGGCGTTGACATTGGCGCCCAAAGCGTCCAGGCGCACGTTCAGTTCACGGCCCGATACCCGTTCGCTGCCTTTGAAGAGCAGGTGCTCGATGAAGTGCGAAGCGCCCAGATCCTGAAGTGTTTCGTCACGCGCGCCCGTTCGTACGAAGTAGCCCAGCGCGACCGTCTCGGCGTGCTCGTCGCTTTCACCCAGCACGGTCAGGCCATTCGGCAGCACGATCTGAAGTACCTGCGGTCCCCTGGCCGGGGAGGGCCGCGCTCCAGGGTCAGGCCAGGGCATGTGCACCATTCCTCAGTACCGCGCCCTGTCCGAGGGACATCACGGCGGGCCGCTCGAAAGGGCGTTCGGCCAGCAGTTCGTTCACGTCCGCGAGCGTCAGGGCCTCCAGGTCACGGCGCACCTCACCGAGGGCCCGCACGGCGCCCAGCGTCAGCCAGTCACGCGTGAGTGCCGAGGCCCGCCCGCGCGCCGTCTCGGCCGCAAAGACCGTCGCTGCGAGCAGCTGCGTGCGGGCCCGCTCGAACTCCTCGGAAGTGACGCCCTGACGCAGACGGGCGAACTCATTCAGCAGTACGTCCAGTGTCTGGGCCGCGCGTCCCGGGGTACTGCCCGCGTAGGCCCACACAAAGCCGTCGCGGCCGGTCACGTGAACGCTCGCGCCGACGCTGTAGGCCAGCCCGCGCTTTTCGCGGACCTCCTCGAACAGCCGCGAAGCCGATCCGCCCGCCAGTGCGCCCAGCGCCACGTGAAAGGCCAGCCAGCCGGGCTCGGTCGGACCGGGAGAGCGAAACAGCACGTTGATGTGGGTCTGCTGACTGTCATCCGGCTGATGCCGGACGAAGTCGCCCTGGAAGATGACCGCCGGCAGTTCCTGGCCGCCGCCCTGCCAGTCGCCGAAGTGCACGGTAACCAGGTCATGGACCACCTGCTCTTCAAAGTCACCCACGACGGCCAGTGCCGCGCCACGTGAACCGTAGCGCGAGTGAAACGCACGCGCCGTTTCGGGCGTGATGGCCGCGATGCCCGCCAGGGTGCCACTCACCGGGTGAGCGTACGGACGGGCAAAGGCCAGTTCACGCAGACGTACGGCCAACTGGTCGGCCGGACTGTCGGCCAGGGACTCGAGATCCTGCCGGGCCAGGTCCAGGACGCTTGTCAGTTCGCCATCCTGCAGGTGAGGACGGCGAACCACGTCGGCCAGCAGCGTCAGGGCGCGGGGAAAATCGCTTCGCAGACCGCTCACGCTGAAGCGGGTACTTTCGTGCGTGACGCTGCCACCGCGCCGCAGACCGAGATCGTCGAAGGCGTCGGCCAGCGCGCGCGCGTCCAGGTTGCCCGCACCCTTGTGCAGCCACTCCTCGAGCACGGCTGCCGTGCCTTCCTGCCCGGCAGGGTCGTGGGCGGCGCCCAGCGGGAGACGCAGTTCAAGGGCGAAGCCAGGGCCAGGGCGGCGTTCGAACAGCAACGTCAGGCCGCTCTGAAAAGGGTGAAGCACAGTCACCGCACGATTCTACGCGCTCAGCGCCGGATTCGCGCTGCTTCAGGTTGCCATTGCCTCGCAGGCGGCCTTGACGAAAGTCATGGCTGCCCGCTTCCTCCAGCGGGCAGACTGCCGGTATGCCTCACGTGATTACCAGCCCCTGCATCGACGTCAAGGACCAGAGCTGCACCGAAGTCTGCCCGGTGGAGTGCATCTACGATGCAGGCGAGATGTTCCTGATCCACCCTGACGAGTGCATCGACTGCGGCGCCTGCGTGCCCGCCTGCCCGGTCGCGGCCATCTACCCCGAGGAAGACACCCCGCAGGACCAGCTGCCCTTCATCGCCAAAAACCGCGAATTCTTCGGCCTCTGATTTCAGGGGTGGGCGCAGGCGGAGCCGCTTGCCTTTGGAGCGAGCGGGCAGTGGCTGAGCGGGCAGGTCACGAACGCCCGCCGGTCGGAGCAGCGCCTGCTGCAGACGCCTCGGGGTGCCCGGCGATCATCCGGCGGCCCGGACGCCGGGTGCAGTACACTTGGGCGTTTTCGTGGCACTCTGAGCGGAAAGTTCTCGCTGATGACGACTGAACGCGCCCTGTCCCTGATCCGTCTCGTTTCGCTCTTTCACGGTGCAAGCGAGGCGGACGTGCTCACGCTGGCACGTCACGGACAATTCCGGCAACTGCGCCGCACTGAGGCGCTGTTCCACGAAGGGGACCGCGCCGACGCGCTGTACGCCGTCGAAAGCGGCTGGCTCAAAATCTTCAAGCTCAGTCCACGGGGCAACCGCGAAGTCACGCTGTATCTGGAGGGGCCACGGCAGGTGGTGGCCGGCGTGTCGGCGCTGATCGAGGATGCACGTCTGGCGGCCAGCTGCGTGGCCCTGGAAGACGCCTGTGTGCTGTGCCTGCCAGCCGACGTGGTGCGGCATGTCACGTTCCACTCTCCCACGGTCGCGCAGGCGGTGATCGGGTATTTCGCGCGGCGTCAGGGTGATCTGCTGCACCGCATGGAGCAGTTGCTCTTCAGCGATCTGAGCGAGCGTCTGGCCGCGCACCTGCTGGCTTCGGGCGCGCATTCTCCGTACGCCCTGCCCACCAATTCCGAACTCGCCTCGCTGCTGGGCACGGTGCCCGAGCTGGTGAGCCGCAAACTGGGCGAGTTCTACCGTCAGGGGTTTATCACGCTTTCGCGCCGCACCGTGCGCATTCTCGACGTGGAAGCCCTGCGCGCCCTGGCCGAAGGAGAAAGCCGGGCGCGCTGAGCTGGCCGCGCACCTTCAGTTGTCCGGCAGGCTGGCGTTGCCGGGCATCAGGTAATCCCGGATGCCCCAGGCGATGCCGGCGGCCACCCGGTCCAGGTAGTTGGACGACAGCAGGTTCTGACCGTCCACGGGATGGCTGGTGTAGCCGATTTCCACGAGTGCTGACGGAATTTTCGAATTGCGGAGCACTGCCAGCGAGGTGCTTTTGAGACCTTGCGAATACGCGCCCGAAAAGCGGATCACCTGTGCCTGCAAGCTGGCCGCGAGGCCGCCGCTGCCCGCCGCGTTGGGATACCACCACGTCTCGACGCCGTAGCCGCGCATCACGGCGTTTTTGTCCATTGCGTTGACGTGGATGCTCACCAGTACGTTGTTGGGCGCCTGTCCCATTCCGCCGCGCATGGCGAGGTCGCTTGATTTGTTGCTCGACAACTGCGAGTCGCGGTCGCGGGTCATGGTGACCTGCGCGCCTGCCGCCTGCAGCAACGCCCGTACCCGCAGGGCGACATCGAGCGCCACCTGTTTTTCGATGACTGTCCCGATGGCGCCCGGATCCGTTCCGCCGTGCCCCGGATCGAGCACGATCCGTACCGGCAGCGTGAAGCGCGGCAGCGCCGCTTCCGTGAGCGGCAGCGGCGACGTATCGGCAATGGCCGGCGCAATGTCAATGGCCAGCCGGTTGAGGGTTCCACCTTCGACAGGAGGCAGCAGCAGGGTCTTGAATCCTCCCCGTCCGTTCATGGTAAAGGTCGTGCGCAACACCACGCCAATGCCCGAGGCCGTCGGCTCGAAACGCCACTCGGCCAGCTCGGGTGACACCTGCTGGGCCGCCTGCGCCGCCGCGGTTACTCCGGTCAGCTCGACGCGCAGCCCCAGCGGTCCCGTCGTGATGCTGTAACGGGAACTGGCGGGCAACTCCAGCACCACGCGCGTACTGCCCGGGCTTTTGCCGATGCGCGGTGCGGCCAGGGGAATCAGGCCGCCGACGGGCGCGGTGGTCTCGGGCAGCGGCAGCGTGGGAACGCTCGTGGTGGCGACTTGGGATGCGCTGCTGGGCGGTACGGTCCGTACCGTGCCTTCCGGGGCATCCTGCGCTCCACCTTGCAGGGTGGCCGCGAAGTCAATGACCAGCCGCCGCGCCGTGACACCGTCGGCCGGCAGTTCGAAGCTGCGCCAGCCTCCGCTGAGCCCCAACGGATAGTGCGTGAAAATGGTCGCGATGGCGCCGCTGGCCGTGGCGGTGTATTGCCACGAGGACACCTCGCCGGAAATGTTGGTCGTGCCCTGCGCGCGGGCACTGACATTGGCAAAATCGATGCGCAGCCCGCCGAAGGTGGGGGTGAGCGAATAACGCGCGTCTTCGGGCAGATCCAGCACCACCCGGGTTGTGCCGCCCGCACTGCTGATTCGTGGCGTGGGCAGCATTCCCAACGAAGCGCTTTGAGCATTGACGGACGGCGCGAGGCTGGGCGCCGAAGAAGCGGGAGGCGTGGAGGGAACAAAAGGGGAGAGTGGTTGAGCGAGCGCGCCTGAGCAGAGCAGCAGACCCGCGAGAACCCGCGACTTCATATGCGCCCCACTTTACCCATTCTCAATGAGAACTGCGCGGAAATACGCTGTTTTGGTGCATTTCATCTCATGAGAGAAAGATCTAAGTATCCTCATCTACGATCAGAATTACCCTGAGGGGCATGGCCGACACCACACATCACGCTTCACTTGAGGCTTTGACCCCGGACGCCGAACAACCCTGGCAGGTACAGACCAGCCGTGAGTTACCGTTTGAGCCGCTCTTGCACCTCGACACGGTGCGGCTGCATGGCGGCGGGCATACCAGCTACCTTTACCGTCCACGCGGCGAGAAGGCTTCGCTGGTGGTGCCTATCACGCCACAAGGCGAAATCGTGCTCTTGCAGCAGTACCGCTACCCGTTACGCACCACCCTCACCGAGGTCGTCGCGGGAGGTGTAGAAGTTGGTGAAACGCCCCTTGAAGCCGCGCATCGGGAATTACGCGAAGAGGTCGGAGGTGTGTCGGAAGAGTGGCTTGCCCTGCCGTGTTTCTGTCCGCAACCCAGCTTTACCGGGCAGATTTTTTATCCGTTCATTGCCCTGAACGTGCGGCTGCTCGACAGCGCACCCGAAGAAAGCGAGCTGCTGAGCGTGCAAACTGTGCCGCTTGCCGAGGCGTATCGCCGTCTGGACGCCGGGGCCATTCCCAACGCGCCCAGCGCGCTGACCCTGTTTCACGCCCGGGGTGAACTGCAACGCCGGGGGCTGCTCTGAGTCGCCGGGCCTTCACAACCCTGGCTGCGCCCGTCGAACGTGCCGAGCTGGTGCAGAACAGTGAATTTCTGACTTTCGCCCGCCGGGCCGACACGCCCGAGGAGGCACTGGCCCTGCTCGCACGTCAGCACCCTGTACCGGGTTCTGGAAAGCTTCGACGTGCGGCGGGGCGCCGAGATGTACGAGGCGTCCGGTCTGCGCCTCGAAGTTTCGCTGCTGCTGGACGCGCTGCCTTCTTTCGAGATGACCTTGCGTGACGCTACCCACGGCCAGGCCCAGGTGACGCGCGGTGAAGACCCATCCGTGGGTTGAGGGTCAACCTTCAGGCAGTGCCCGTGGAGCTGGCTGTGACAGGCCGTACACGCGGCGGGCGTTGTCATCGGTAATGGCTTCCAGCTGCGCTTCGGACAGGCCGAGAAGTTCGGCCAGAAACTGCAGGGTGTAACGGACGTAGCCGGGCCGGTTCGGCCTGCCTCGCTTGGGCACGGGAGCCAAAAAAGGCGCGTCGGTTTCGATCAGCAGACGTTCGCGGGGCACGAAGCGCGCGGCTTCCTGCAGGTCGCGGGCATTTTTGTAGGTGAGGTTTCCGGCAAAGCTGACGTAGAAGCCCAGATCGAGCCCGGCGCGCAGCAGCATGGCGTGTCCGTTGAAGCAATGGAGGATACCCCTGGGCCAGCCGGCATGCGTGAGCGTTTCGGCGACTTCCCGGCTGGCGGTGTCCTGACCTTGTTTGTCGCGCACGTGGATCACGATGGGCAAGTCCCGCTCCCGTGCCAGCTTCAGCTGCCACTCGAACGCGCCGCGCTGCTGCTCCGGGGAAGCGGCGTCCCAGTAGTAATCGAGCCCGCTTTCCCCGATGGCGACCACCCGCGGATGCCTGCTCAGTGCTTCGATTTCGGCGCGCACCTCGGCCGAGTCACGCGACGCCTCGGTGGGATGCAGGCCGGTTGTTGCCCAGACCTGATGGAAACGCTCGGCCAGCTTCACGGCGCTGTGGGCGTGCTCGGGATCCGCGCCGATGCAGACCACGCCGCTCAGCCCGAATTCCCCCAGGGCAGCTTCCGGATCGTCGAGGTAGTCGAGGTGGCAATGCGAATCGAACATGAACGTCAGACTAGCGTCGCCAAGGTTACCTGAACGCTGCGCGGCGTTCCTGACGAAGCGCGTCAGTCCTGATTCACCGTTTTCATTGCCTCGCCGCTATCATCGGGGCGTGCTGAAATACAGTTGGCTTGCACTCGGCGTCCTCCTCGCTTTCGGGGTCATCGTGGCCCTGTTGCCCGAGGGAGAACAGGCGAGGAGCCAGCCTGGTGTCACCCTTTCCGGGGTGAACTTGCGGCTCTACCCACAGCAGGACCAGGAAGCCGAGTGGCGTTTTCGCGCTCAGGATATTTCCTTTGATCCCCTCAGTGGTGAGACCGAAATCGTGAAACCCACCAAGGGTGAGCGTCTGCTGCGTGGCAAACTCGACATGACCATCAGCACCGAGCGTCTGGTAATCGACAGCAGCGATAATTTGCAGACGCTCAAGGCCCAACTGTACATTCCATCCCAGTGCACCACGCTGGACTTGGAGGGAACAGCGGAGACTCCGGTGCGCATCGACCAGACGAGGGGCTACACCGCACCCACCGGCAAGATGAGTTCGCCGGGCGTCGTCTCCGAGATTGCCAACCTGGTGTCCTCGTTTCAGCTGGACGCGCAGGGAGACGTCAAGAAGATGGAAGTTGATCCTGACGCCTCAGGAGAGTGCGTTGACGGAAAACTGGTGAACGCCAGAGGAGACTGAACATGAAACGAATCATTCTGATCGGTGCCGCGCTGGCCAGTGCCGCATTTGCGCAGCAGGCCAAGGACCGCGTCGTGCGCTTTAGTCCGGACATCAAGTTTTCTGGCAATCTGCGAACCGGACCCTACAACTTCACGGGATCGTCCAGCGTTCCCGTGACCGCCACGATCAGCACCATGAAAATCAGCAGCCTGCGGGCGGTGCTCGCGGCGCCCAACGGTACGCCCATCACTTCGGCCGAAGGCAAGCGCAGCGCCGACTTCATGGACAGTGTGACGGTCGTGCGCGGTCGCCTGAACGCCAAGGGTTCGGCGCTCAATTACGCAGAAGCCACCGGTGTCGGCGTGCTCAAGGGAAGCGCCTCGGCCGTGTTCGCTCCCGAGAAACAGGGCGACGATCCGGTGAACATCACCGCCGGGGAAATGAGCTTTGACGTCGACACCGACATCAGCACGTCGAAAGGCAGCGTCAAGATGGTGAGCGGCACCCAGACCGGCACCAGCAGCACGATGGTCTTCGACGAGAAAAAGGAACTTGGTTTCCTGACCGGCGACGTACAGATGAACCGCGCTGCGAGCGGCAAGCAGAAAGCCCTGAACGTCACGGGCACCGAAGCACGTCTGCTGACCAAAAACAAGCTGATGTACGTGAAGGGCAAGGTCCGTCTGGTTTCGGGCGACATCACCACCACCGGCGACAACATGTTCTACGACGATCAGAAGAACCTCGCGGTGATCGTGGGGAACGCCGTGAGCGTCAACGCCAAGGACGGTACGCGTGTCACCGGTAACGTACTGGAGCAACGCACCGACCTCGGGCGGGTGCGGCAACTGACGGGCGGGTACCAGATTCCGGTCGATCAGTTTAAACTTTCCAACGAGAAGTGAAATTCTTTCCCACCACATTCAGCGTGAGCGGGCTGGCCGCCTTCCGGGCAGGAGGGTCGGCCCGTCCCCTCACGCTGCTGTTGCTGTGCGGGCTGGCTTTCGCGCAGGAAGGTGCTCCGGCTCCGGCTTCTGCTCCGGCGCCTCAGGGCACGCCCGCGCAACCCTCAGGGCAGCCCCCGGCCCAACCGGCAGCGCCCGAGGGAGAGTTGCCCCAGGCCACCATCACCCTGGAGCGAACCACCAGGTCAAACGAGAAACGCACGATTGAAATCGTGCGTCAGGGAACTGACGAGACTGGCATCTCGGCCACCTGCAGTCCACAGGACGACGAACCCGACGACGCTCCGACCATCGTGGTCTATTCCGAGTCCACGTCTCGGGGCGTGCGGGTCACCGTCGACAAGAACGTCATTCGCGCGCCGCTGGCGATCATCACCAAGCAGCAGGGAGGCGACGGGCACATCGAGATGACCGCGGGTACCGCCCGCTACCTCGAGGAGGCGCCGGAAGGCAAGACCGACCGTTTGAGCCGCTGCGAAGTCGAAGCCCGGCCTGAAGTAAAGAGCGACACGGTGAACGTTACCCAGGGCAAGACCTCGCTGAAGGGCAGCAAGCTGGTCTACGATGAAAACGACGGAGTGGCGCGCATTTCCGGGCCCATCACCTTCGCCCGCGAGAAGCTGACCGGCAAAAGCCAGCGCATCGATGTCGACGTGGAACGCGAAGTGACCACCCTGGTGGGCGCCGTCGAGTTCCGGGATGGTGACCGTACCAGCAAAGCCGAGCGGGTTGACTACGACGACACGCGCAACGTGGCGATCCTGCGTGGCACGCCGGAAAACCTGGCCGAAACCAGCACGTCCAAAGACACCTTGCGTGCCGAAACGATTCGCTACAACCTCGATACCGGTGAAGCGGTCGTGCTGCGCGGCGAGAAACCGATCAGCGGCAAATTCGAGGACGAGGAGAGCGAAGCTCCTGCACCTGCACAGGACACCCCTTAGCGTTTTGGAACACGCCGCCCCGGCGTTTCTGGAGGCTGGCTTCACGCCGCCTCAAGACGCCCTCGGCGTTCTCCAAGCCGCCTTCCATGAGCAGCGCTCACCATGAAGGCATGAGCAAACCCATTACGCCCCGCACGCACGGCATGATCGACTACGGCTCGGTCGCCCTGATGCTCGCCGCGCCCAGCGTTCTGGGCCTGACGGGCGCCGCCCGTACCCTTTCGTACGCGTTTGGCGGAAGTTACCTGTTGCTGAGCGCCTTCACCGACGACCCCCTGGGCCTCAAGCGGGCGCTGCCGTTCAGGACGCACGGCAAGCTGGAACTCGCCAGTGCTCCCGCGCTGCTCGCCCTTCCCTGGCTGACGGGCGCCTTGAAAGACCCGAAAGCCCGGATGTACTTTCTGGGCCTGCTGGGCACGGTCGCCACGGTGTACAGCCTGACTGACTGGGAGGCCGACCCGGACCTCTGAGTACAGGCAGGTGATGGGTGCTCCCGGCGCGCTTGCGCCACGTCGGGTGAGGCAGCCAACCACACGGCCGGGCCGTGCCCGGCCCCTTTTCATCGTTCAGCGGGCCGACACGCTCAGCAGTGCGCCCATGCGCCCCAGGGCTTTCTCGATGTTTTCGAAACTGGTGGCGTAGCTGAGCCGGACGCGGCCCGGAGCACGAAAGTCAGTTCCGGGCACCACCGCCACGCGCGCGTCGTCCAGAATGATGCGCGCGGCTTCCAGCTCACTGGCGTGAATGCGGGAAGTGTCTGCCATCACGTAAAACGCACCCTGCGGCAGGGGAGTGGGGAGGCCTAGGTCGTTCAGACCGCTCACAATGCGGTCGCGGCGACGACGAAACTGCTCACGGGCACTGGCGATGAACGCCGAGCTGTCCTGAATGGCCGCGACCGCCGCCCACTGCGCGACCGAGTTGGCATTGCTGGTGCTCTGACCCTGAATGGCGTTCATGGCCCGGATCAACGCCTGTGGCCCGGCGGCGTAACCGATACGCCAGCCGGTCATCGCGTACGCCTTGCTCGCCCCGTTGATGGTCAGCGTGTGCTCGGGCGCGAAACGCGCGATCGACAGGTGCTCGGCGTCGTAGATGATGTGCTCGTACATCTCGTCGGTGATGATCAGGAGGCCGTGCTTTACGGCCAACTCGGCCACCGCGCGCAGGGTCGCTTCACCGTACACTGCGCCCGTCGGGTTGGCGGGTGAGTTCAGCACGATGGCGCGCGTGCGGGGCGTGATGGCCCTCGCCACGGCGGCCGGGTCGAGGTCGTAGCCGTTTTCGGGTTGAGTATCGACCGCCACGGGCACGCCGCCCGCGAACGCGACCATTTCCGGATAGCTGACCCAGTAAGGCGCCGGAATGATCACTTCGTCGCCAGGATCGAGCAGCGCGAAAAACGCGTTGAAGAGTGCCTGTTTGCCCCCTGTCGAAACCGTGACCTGCTCGGGTGAGTAGGTGAGTCCGTTCTCGCGCTCGAATTTGGCGCAGATCGTTTCGCGCAGTTCCGGAATGCCCTGCACCGGGGTGTATCTGGTTTTCCCCGCGCGAATCGCGGCGTAGGCCGCTTCCTTGACGTGCTCGGGCGTATCGAAATCGGGTTCCCCGGCGGCCATGCTGACCACGTCGACACCTGCGCGCTGCAGCTCCAGGGCGCGCCCCGTCACGGCAATGGTTGAGGAAGGCTTCAGGCTGCGCACCTTGTCGGACAGTTTGAATTCGAACATTTCAGCCTCCGGAAACGAGAACCGCAGCCGACATGACACGGCTCGCGGCCTGGCGTTCGCTCAGTGTACCGAGGTGTTGCAGGCTGTGGTTCGCAGTGCGCTGCACCTGTTTAGGCTGGCTGCCTCTGGAAGGCTGAACAGAGCTCGGTGGGGCAGGGCTTGAATTGGGCATAAGGATGACCAAAGCCGAAGGCGGACCCTATTCCGGGTCCGCCTTCTTGCCCCTGAGATCAGGCTTTACCGAAGCAATTCAGCGTCGCCGAAAAAGAGGCCCAGCTCGCGCGCGGCGTCTTCCTCGTTGGCGCTGCCGTGAATGACGTTCTCGCCAATGGTGGTGGCGTGATCGGCGCGAATCGTGCCAGGTGCGGCGTCCTTGGGATTGGTGGCGCCCATCATGGCGCGCAGGCCGGTGATGACGTTCTCGCCCTCAAGGGCGATGGCGACCACCGGACCCGAGGTGATGAAGTCCACCAGCTCTCCGAAAAAGGGGCGCTCACGGTGCTCGGCGTAATGCTGCTCGGCCAGTTCGCGGGGAATGACCAGCTGCTTGAGACCGATGACACGGTAGCCCTTGTCGATGAAGCGCTGCAGAATGCGGGCGGTCAGCTGACGACGGACACCGTCCGGCTTGATCATGGCGTAGGTGCGTTGCATATCGCGCCCACAATACACGACTTGCCCGCTCGGGCGCGCCTGCCCACTGTGATGTTTGTAACCTGAGTACAATACCAGGGTGACTTCCATTCACCCTCGTCCTACACGCTTCTCGGCGAATCTCAGCGCGGGATTCGCGGTGCTGGCGATTCTGGGGCTGTTTTTGTTTCCTTACGCGACGTACGGTCGCAGTTTCGGTGGCACGGGGACTTTGCTGCTGCTGACCGGGCAGGTTCTGGATGTGACCGGTTTTGCCGCTCCCACCCTGCCCCCGGCGGGCACGGCGCTCGCCTTCGGTTGGGCGGCGCTGGTGGGGCTTTTGGCCATCGTGGCGTTGGCCTTTTTGCGGTCACGCTGGTTATGGCTCGGCGGCCTCGTGACGTTGGTGCTGGGCCTTGTGTCCGGCATCGCTTTCGAGAGTGCCCTGGGTGCCGAGGTGCAACGTCTGCTTGCCGGGGGCACGCCCCTGCGGCGTATTGGTTATGCCTCCGGAGGTCTCAACCTGGGCCTGTTCATGGTGTTGCTGGCAAGTCTGGTGACCTTGCTGGCCGGGGCCAGCGCTTCTCCGGCGTGGTACGGACGTCTCAATCGTCTGCGCGCGCTGATGGTGCCGTTTGTGGCCATTGCTCTGGCCGTCGTGGTGGGTGCGATTGTGGTGCTGATCATCCAACCGGTGCCCGTCGAGGGAGCGACGCGGCTGACACCTGCCATTGCCTGGTACGGCAAGATCGACGTCGTCTGGTTCGTGTACTCGACGCTGTTCGCACCGCTTGGCAACCTCAGTGATTTCTTTCAGAGCCTGACGCTGGCCACACCGCTGATTTTCACCGGACTTTCGGTGGCCTTTGCATTTCGTGCCGGCCTGTTCAATATCGGCGCGCCGGGCCAGCTGGCCATTGGCGCTGTCTTTGCCATGATCGTCGGCGTGTATGCCCCCTTGCCGCCCGTGCTGCTGCTGCCGCTGACCGTGATCGCGGCCGCACTGGGGGGCGCACTGTGGGGTGCCATTCCCGGGATTCTCAAGGCGCGCTTCGGTTCGAGCGAAGTCATCAACACCATCATGCTCAATTACATCGCCTCGGCCGTGTTCATCTTTTTGATCGGCTCGAACAGCTTCCCGCTCTTTGGACGCACGTACGGCCTGCCCTTCAAGCCTCCCGGCGCCAACGAGGCGACCAGCCAGGACCTGCAGGAAGGTGCGCGGCTGCCCAGCCTTCCCGATCTGCTGGGCTTTCAATCCAACCAGAGCGGCTTTGTTCCACTCGCACCCCTACTGGCGCTGCTGGTGCTGACCGCGCTGTACGTTCTGCTGGCGCGGCACCCGCGCCGGACCCTGATTGCCATCGGTGCCAGCCTCCTGACGCTGCTGCTCAGCTGGTCGTGGTTCGGGGTGCGGGTGCAGGTCACCAGCGGTCTGGCGGGCAGCAACCTCAATGCGGCCCTGTTTCTGGCGCTACTGGCCGTGGTGTTCTTTGCAGTGTTCATGTGGCGGACATCGAGCGGCTACGCGCTGCGCGCCGTGGGTTTTGCGCCGAAAGCTGCCGAGTACGGCGGAATCAGCGTGGCGCGCAATACCGTGCTGGCCATGACCCTGGCAGGCGCCTTCGCAGGCCTCGCGGCCACCCACTACGTCATGGGCGGCGCACTCGACGAATACCGACTCAAGCAGAACCTGCCGTATCAGAACGTCGGATTTGACGGAATCACCGTGGCGCTGATGGGTCAGTCCACCCCGGTGGGTGTCGCTGCCGCAGCCGTGCTGTTCGGAACCCTTGACACCGGCGGGCTGTACGTCAGCCAGCAGCTGGGCAAGGTCAACAAGGACATCGTGACCGTACTCAAGGCCTTGATTGTGCTGTTCATCGCGGCCGGCGGGTTCCTCAGCAAGCGCATTACGGACCCGCCTCCAGCCGTGCTGCAGCCCAATGTGGGCAAGGTAAGCGGTGAATCGCGCGAAGCGCTCGGCCACAAGGACCGGAACGACGCGGGCCGCACCGGGGAAGGTCCCACCGCGACGCCGGCCAGCAACCCCAACAACGACGGGAGGGACGCCTGATGCTCGATCAGTTGTTGACCCTTGCGTTTTTCGCCACTGCCGTGCGATTCACGGTGCCGTTGCTGCTGGCAGCACTGGGTGGGCTCTTCAGTGAGCGCTCCGGCGTCGTGAACATCGCCCTGGAAGGTCTGATCATCTTTGGGGCACTGGCGGGCGCGGTCATTACCCTCAGCCTCGATCCGTTCCTGGGTGAGCTCTCCCCGTGGGTCGGCTGGTTGGGTGGCATGCTGGTGGGAGGTCTGATCGCGTGGATTCACGCGGTCGTGAGCATCAAGTACCGTGCTGATCAGATCATTTCGGGCACGGCCATCAACCTGCTGGCACTCGGCGTGCCTCCGGTGCTGCTCAACGCACTCTACGGTGCATCGACCGATTCCCCCTCGGTGCAGTACCGCTTGCCGCTGTGGGGCCCTGAAGGTCTGGGGTTTTCACCGCCAGTGTACCTGGCCTTCATGTTGGTCGCCCTGACGTGGTACGTGCTCTACCGCACGCCGTACGGCCTGCGCCTGCGAGCGACCGGTGAGCATCCGCACGCCAGTGCCAGCATGGGCGTCAACGTTCGCCGCATGCGCTACAGCGCCGTCATCCTGTCCGGGGTGCTGGCCGGCACTGCCGGTGTCTTTCTGTCGATTGGCAACCTCGACGCCTTTACCCGCAACCTGGCGGCCGGCCAGGGTTTCATTGCACTCGCCGCGCTGATCTTCGGCAAATGGACGCCCTTGGGCGTGCTCGGCGCCACGGTGCTGTTCGGAGTGCTGCGCGCCCTGGCGGTGCAGTTGGGAGGCGAGAATATCCTGCCCTCGGCGTTCATCGAAGCGCTGCCCTACGTGATCACCATCGCGGCCCTGGCCTTTACGGGACGCTCGGCCGGGCCGCGCGCCGTCGGCAAACCTTACGACGGTTGAGACAAACTGGTTCGCCCCGCGCACACGTGCGCGGGTCGGTCTTATGGAGCGCCGGCCCAGGAGGGACCGCGTTCCCGTCGTCGCGGGAACGAAGGCGGGCGGGCGGTCAGGCGCAAGCTTCAGAATCAAAATTTCACTGCCCCCCATTAACGTGTGGAGATAGACTGACGGCCATAAGGCCAAGGTCAGCCTGGAGCAAACATGCTAGGTTTGGCAGGAGTGCAGATGCGTCATAGCCCATTCGGAGACTCCCTACGACAGGCCCGCGAGGAAGCCGGCCGGACCTTGCCGGACATCGCTGCTTCGACCAAGATCCGCGCGGAGTACTTGCGGGCCCTGGAGGAAGGTGACTTTGCGGTTTTGCCCGAGCGGCCCTTTGCCCGCAGTTATCTGAAACGTTACGCCGCTGAACTGGGCGTCGACGCGGCCCCGCTCCTGGCGGAGTTCGACCGAGCTGTGCCACAACGGCCAGAAATCAGCAGCGCCTTGCGCGGAACCCAGGCGACGCGCCGCCCGGTCGTTCCGGTGGGCGCGCTGGCAGCCGTGTTCAGCAGCTTGGTGGTGGTGGGCGCACTCGGCTGGGCTGGCTACGCGATGTGGCGTTCGAGCACTGGGGTGACGCCTCCCGAATCGGGCGCCACCGTGCCGCTGACCACCGAGCGGCAGATTCGTCTGAGTGTGGCCAGCCGACCCTCCGGCGCGCGGGTGTACCTCGACAATCGTCTGCTGGGTGAAACGCCGGTGCGCGAGTTTCCGCTGGAAGCGCGCAACCGTGGACAGCTTCGCCTGGAACTCTCCGGGCACAAGACGGTACGTCAGAACGTGGACCTCGGCCAGACCAGGACAATTCAGGTTCAGCTCGAGCGAGAGGATGCGGCGCAGGTACAGGTCGGTGAAGGAGCGACCCCAGGCGACCAGGTCACGGCCTCCTCGGCGGTCACACCGACGCCGCAAAAAGCCCTGAGCGCTCCTTCCGCCCCAACGAGCACCGCGCCTGCTCCCGCTGTTTCCCCGGCCCCGGTTGCGGGCGCTGCTTCCGTGCCCGCTTCGGCAGACGGCGGCGTGACTTTGCTTTTTCGTGGCCGCTCGTGGGTTCGGGTGACCAGCCCGTCAGGCCGCGTGCTGTATGAAGGGATTCCGCAGGTCGGAGCCGAGCGGGTATTTCCGGCTGGCGTGACAGTGCGGGTCGGTGCCCCAACGGCTGTGCAGATTCGCCAGGGAAGCGCTGAAGCGGCGCCTTTCGGGTCCGGCGCCAGTCCGGTTACCCGCCGTTTTCCGTAACAGTCCGGCGATTCGCTCCGCTTATCCGGTCAATTCATGGTGCAGCGCCCCACCGGGCCTGTGGTCTTGAGTACGGCGTCGCCCGGATTCGTGTAACGGCATCGACTTCTGGGCAATCTCACTGTTTTCGGTGTGAAACGGGCATAAGGAAGCGGGCGCGCTTGCCTGCCTTTCACGTCGTCACCCCATGGGGCCGGGCAAATCGAAAGATGCCCTTTTGGCAAGTCGCTGCCGGATCGCTCCGGGTGCGTGTTAGCGTGTCCTCGGGTCCAACCCGACCTTGAAGAAAGGCGCACACTGCATGATGAACCCAGTTCCTGAAGGCAATGCCTTCGTGTCCATCTGGCGCAACCCCTATGTTCGCGTCGCCGTGTTCCTGCTGCTGGCCTACCTGGCGTACCGCTTCATCGGCCAGATCGCCAACGTGCTGATCCTGGCGACCGTGGCGTACGTGATTGCCTACCTGGCCAATCCCTTGCTGGTGTGGTTCGAGCGTCGGCGCGTGCGTCGGGGCGTCGGTATTCTGTTCGTGCTGCTCGCACTGATCGGATTGCTGGCGCTCGCTTCGACCCTGCTGGTGGCGGTCATTCAGCAGTTCGCCAATCTGATCGAAAGCCTGCCGCAACTGGTCGCCCGCGCCAACGAACTGATCCTGAGCCTCAGTGGCTGGCTGGAGCGATTCCGAGACTCACCGATTCTGGGTGGGTTTCAACAGCAAATCACCAGCTTCACCCAGAGCGGTGCTGAGACGTTGCAGCGCAACATCCTGCCCTTCTTGCAGCGTCTTGTGTCAGCCAACGGCCCGCTGGTCGGCGGGCTCTCAACAGCAGCCGGCTGGCTCGGCAACCTCGTGCTGATCCTGATTCTCAGCATCTACATGATGGCGGGCTTCGACAAGATCGGCCTGACGCTGCTGCGAATCTTTCCACGGCGCTGGCAGCCTCTCGCGCTCGAACTCTCCCAGAATGTCGAGCGCGCGGTGGGTGGTTATCTGCGGGGCCAGATTCTGATCGCGGTGGCCGTCGGAACCATGATCGGCGTGGGCCTCGCCATCGTCGGGGTGCCGCAGGCGGCGGCCATCGGGTTTCTGGCGGGCATCTTCAACATCGTGCCGTACCTCGGGCCGATTATCGGCGCTTTGCCGGCGATTCTGCTGGCCCTGCCGGACGGCTGGCTGAAGGTGGTGCTGGTGATCGTGGTTTTCGTGGCGGCCAATCAGATCGAGGGTAACTTTCTGTCACCTTATATCCTGGGGCGTACCACCGATTTACACCCCATCACGGTGCTGCTCAGCATTCTGATCGGCCTGGGGCTCTTCGGGATCGTTGGCGCCCTGATTGCCGTGCCGCTGGCCGCGCTCGGAAAACTTCTGCTGCATGAGTATTACTACCCCAGCCGCGTATACAAGGGTGGGCCTTAGCGAGGTTGTGTGAAAGCGGGCGGCATGTTCATGCCGCCCGCTTTCCGTGTACCCGAGGGCCGCGCCCTTATGGCTCCTGTTGGAGCAGCTCGACCTGCCGTCCGTCCGGGTCGAGCACGAAGACCACCAGTTTGCCACTCGGTGTGCGCTGCATCTCGCGTGAGAAAGTCACACCTGCCTTTTTCAGGGCTTCGGCGCAGGAAAGCAGATCGGGCACTTCCAGCGCCACATGTTCCATCCAGGACGAACCGGTCAGCTGTGCCGGGTCGGGGATCGGTGGTGGCGGCGCGAAGAACTGGAGCTTTCCGCTGTTCTGGAATTCGATGACCATGCGCCGCAGTCCGTCCTGAGCGGTGCTGTCTTTCAGCAATTGTCCACCCAGCCGGGTGTAAAAAGCGAGCACTTCATCGGGCCGCCGGGTCAGGAACGAGACGTGCTTGAGCATGGTTTCCACGCTAGCAGTTCGCGCCGCCGGCGCTGGCAGAGTATGTTTGTCCTCTGTGGGCGGCGACGCGGCCTCGTATCATGCCGGCATGGAATACCGTCAGTTGCTGGGAACCGACTTGCGCGTAAGCGCGCTGGGATTTGGCGTGTGGACGGTGGGGACCACCTGGTGGGGGGTCAAGGACGAAGCGCTGGGGCTGGAGCTGTTGCGCCGCGCCTTCGACCTGGGGGTCACCTTCTTCGACACTGCCGACACCTACGCCAGTGGCGCCGCCGAAAGCATCCTTGCCAAGGCCCTGCGCGAGAAGCGTGACGAGCTGGTGATTGCCACCAAATTCGGTTATGACATCTACAACAACCCGGAGCGTCCCGGGCAGCAGGAGCGTCCGCACGACTGGACGCCGCAATATCTGCGCAAGGCGCTCGAAGGCAGCCTACGGCGTCTCGGCACCGACCGCATCGATTATTACCAGCTGCACAATCCACGCCTGGACGCCATCCAGAAAGATGATTTGTGGGCAGAACTGGAAAAGGCCAAGATCGAGGGACTCATTCGCGCTTACGGCACCGCGCTCGGCCCTGCCCTGAACGAACGGCAGATCGATGAGGGCGTAGCTTCGCTGCGTGAGCGTCGCGCGCCCACCCAGATCATTTACAACCTGCTGGAGCAGGTGCTGGGCCAGGCCATTCTGCCCGTCGCAGAGAAAGAGGGTGTGGGCGTCGTGGCCCGTGTGCCGCACGCCTCGGGTCTCCTCGAAGGCTACATGACCCAGGACACCACCTTCGAGAGCGGCGATCACCGCAACTGGCGCTTGACCACCAACGAACGCAAGAAAGCCTGGCTGGAAGACGGCCTCAAGAAAGTCGACATGCTGCAGCGTTTTCTGGATGGGCGCACCATCGGTCAGCTGGCCATTCAGTGGGCCTTGCGCTCACCTGCCATGGCGTCCGTGCTGCCCAACATCTACGATGAGGCTGGTCTGACCAACTACGCCGCCACCTTCGACGCACGCCCCCTCTCAGACGTCGAGTACGCCGAAATTCAGCAGCTGTACGCGGAGAACTTCGGGCTCAAGACCAATTTGATCGGAGAAACGATTCGCTGATGTCCGATGAACACAAGCAACCCCCGGCGGGTGGGGGAGAAGGCGGTCGTCCGCAGCGTCCGCGCATGATGGTCGATCTCGACCCCAGCGGGCAGGTGACCCAGAAGCCTGCCGACCGCGCGCAGCGTCAGTACCTCAACTACGCGTTCTACAAGCTCGATCCGGCTTTCCGGCGTCTCTCCCAGAGTGAGCAGGCCGAATTGAAACAGGAATTTACGGCGGCAGTCGAGGGCTGGCTTGACGCGCCCGCCGAAGCCGGGCGTATCCTGCGCACCTACAGTACCGTCGGTACGCGTGCCGAAACAGATTTCATGCTGTGGCGCATGGCCTTCGATCTGCGCGACTTCAACGACGCGCAGGCGCGCCTGAACCGCACCCGGCTGGCCGGTTACCTGACGCAGCCCTACAACTTCATCTCGATGCAGAAGCGCAGCCAGTACGTCAACCGCGTCGAGGGCAGCGGTCACGGCCTGGAACTGTTGCCCGGCGAGGGTACCTACCTGTTCGTGTATCCCTTCGTGAAGACGCGCGCCTGGTACGACCTTTCGCCGCACGCACGGCAGGGCATGATGGACGAGCACATCTACGCTTCGGGGCCTTTCAAGGGTGTGCGCCTCAATACCAGCTACAGCTACGGCATCGACGATCAGGAGTTCATCGTGGCCTTTGACAGCGATTACCCGCAGGAATTCGTCGACCTTGTGGGACGCCTGCGCTACACCGAGGCGAGCCTCTACACCCACCGTGATACACCGATGTTCACCTGTGTCAAAAAGGACCTCGCGGGCCTTCTGGGTGACCTCGCGTAACCTCTCTTCGCGAGTTCAATTCATGAAGTCAACGGCGGGTGCATATCCGCCGTTGACCCTTCCTGGCTTATTCGGTCTGTTGATAGTCGATGCTGCCCTTGGCGCCCAGCTTCACGGGCACCCGCAGCCGTTCGCCGTCCCGGTCGACGGTCAGGTTGACCGTGTCGCCCACACGCTTCTGGCGAATCTGAAACAGCAGCTCGTAAAAGTCAGAGGTGGGCTGGCCGTCGACCGCCACGATGATGTCGGCCTGCAGGCGCTCGCCCGCCTGCCCCTGGGCGTTGCGGTCGGCATCGGTGCGCGGCACGACGCGCTCTCCACGCAGGCCTGCCTGGTCGGCCGGGCTGCCCGGGACGACCCGCGCCACCACCGCGCCGGGCGTGCTGTACTGGTGCGGAGAGTCGCCGAAAATGCCTAAAGCTGGCACATCGCGCTTTTCGCCGGCGCGCAGGGCCTGTAGCGTTTCATCCACCGTGGTGACGGGAATGGCGTACGACGCCAGGGTCTGCACATCATTCGGGTTAGCCATGGCGCCAATGTCGCTGTTGGCCAGCCGGATGTAGCTCACCACGCCAATGGCGCGCCCTGCCGTGTCAAGAATCGGCCCGCCCGAATCGCCCGGCGCGAGGGGCGCGCTCATTTCCAGGGTGCCTTGCGGAAAATCTGCCCGTGCGGCCTCCGCGTTCAGGCGCAGCAGCCGGCCCTGACGGGGCTGCAAGAACTGCTGTCGGCTGTTGCCGATGGCCAATACGCGCTCGCCCGGGTTGGGCGTGCGTTCGGCCAGCGCCAGAAACGGCACGCGGCCACGCACGTTGGCTTTCAGCACGGCCACGTCCTGCGCGGCGTCAAAGCCCACCACCTCGGCGCGGAAACGCTGACGGGACTGGGTGGTGACGTTCAGGAATTTGGCGCCCTCGATCACGTGGTAGGCCGTGAGCAGCGTGCCTTGATCGTCAATGAAAAAGCCGGTTCCGATCGCTTCGGGCGCTCCCCCACCGGTGATGCTCTGCTCGACGCGTACGGTGGCCGGACGCGACTTCTTGAAGAGGTCCTGCACCTGGTTGGGCAGCTGCTCCGGTTCCTGCAACCGGGGAATCGGGTTGAAATCGAAATTGTACTCGAGCGGCCGCCCACCATCGCGCGGCGCGAGGTACATGCCAAGCGCGACGAGCATCAGAATAGGAAGCCAGGGAGAGCGGCGCATATTCCCAGCCTAGTGAAAGGCAGGAGCTGTCAAGGTGCCGGGGAATACGCTGAACACCGTTCGCGCGCGGGCTCAAGAATGCCTCAATACCTCTCTAGAATGGCGTCATGCGGTACTGGCTGCTCAAAAGCGAACCCGACGTTTTCTCGTTCGAGATGCTGTGCGCGCGGGGCTGCGAACCGTGGAACGGCGTGCGCAACTATCAGGCCCGCAACTTTCTGCGCGCCATGCGTCAGGGTGATCTCGCGCTTTTTTATCATTCCAACACTTCGCCCAGCGGTGTCGCGGGACTTGCGCGCATCGTGCGTGAGGCGTACCCGGACGATCTGCAGTTCGATCCGCAGAGTCCGTACTACGACCCGAAAAGTGCCGGGGGTGAGCCGCGCTGGAGCATGGTAGACATCGCGCCCGTGCAAGCCTTGCCACGCTTCGTGCCGCTCGACGAGTTGCGACGGCTACCGGAACTGGCTGACTGTGCCGTCATCAATCGGGGAAACCGCTTGTCGGTGCTGCCGGTAACCTTCGCCGAATGGGAAGCTGTTCTGCAGGCCGGAGGGCTCGATCCGGCGCGCCTGGGTGAACCGGTCGAGGTGGCGTGATGTTTCTTGCGCGATGCACCTCGGGTCGTCTCTGTCCTTGAGCGCGCCACCGGCACGGTAAGCTGGGGTGAGATGACCACCATCACCGCCCAGAACGTGCTCTACCCCCTTCAGGACGACATCGGCAGCGTCGCGCTCGTGCAGCATGTCGGAGATGACAAATCCGTCGTGAATGCTGCCCGCGTGAGTTTTGGCGGTGACAACGATGCGCCCCTGACCGAGCGCGACGAGAAGCTCATCAAGTACCTGCTGCGCGAACAGCACGGCAGCCCGTTCGAGCACAACCTGCTGACTTTCAAGATCGTCTGTCCGATCTTCGTGGACCGCCAGATGGTGCGTCACCGTGTCGGTGTCTCGAAAAACGAAATTTCGGGCAGGTATGTCGAAGTCGGGGAGCGGGTGTACGTACCGCGCTCCTTTCGCAGGCAGGCCAAAAGCAATCGCCAGGCAAGCGTCGCCGATGAAGCCGGCGAGATCGACCAGCAAGGCGCGGCCCTCGTATGGCAGGAAGCCTGGCAGCTCGCCTACGCTGCGTACCAGCGCCTGCTCGACCTCGGCGTGACCCGCGAGCAGGCGCGCGGCGTGTTGCCTCAGGCCATGTACACCGAGAGTTACTACACCTTCAACCTGCGCTCGCTGCTGCATTTCCTGGCGCTGCGTGACCATCCCGGTGCACAATTCGAGACGCAGCTGTATGCCCGCGCGTTGGCCGAACTGGCCGAGCCGCTCTTCCCGGTCACCTTTCGGGCGTGGCGCGAACTGCATTCCGAAATGCCGCATTAATCCGGGGCAAACGAGGGTCGCACCGCCTACGCCTACCATGCAGGCGTGAAGCTGCCTGAACTGTTTTCCCTGCTGGGTGACGCCGCGAAAGCCTTTTCGGCGGACCGGGCGCCGCGGCTGGCCGCGGCGCTCGCGTACTACACCATCTTCGCCCTTGCCCCGCTGCTGTTCATGGTGATCGTCATTGCCGGCCTGGTATTGGGTCAGGACGAGGTGCAGACGCAGCTGCTTGCCCTAGTGCCACAAAATATGGGCGGCGGCGAGGAAAGCACCTTCATCAAGGATCTTGTCGAGAAAGTCGACGTGGAAAGCGGCCGGGGCCTGGCTGCAGTGCTCGGAACGGTGACGCTGTTCATGGGCGCCACCGGGCTCTTCGCCAACCTACAACAGACCATCAACGCCCTCTGGGGCGCAGACCCGCCGCCGGTCAACGGATTTCTCAACATCATCCGTACCCGGCTGGTGTCCTTTGCCTTGGTGGTACTGATCGCCGTGCTGATCCTGGCGTACCTGATCGGCAGCACGATCCTGTCAGCCTTTGCGACCACCCTGGGCGAGACCATCGGGGCAGGGGCGATCCTGGCGCGCCTGGCCAGCCTGCTGCTGGGCATCGGGCTGTTTTCGGTCATCTTCGCCATGATCTACAAGTACCTGCCCGACGTGCGCCTGCAGTGGCGTGAAGTCTGGACGGGCGCCATTTTCACGGCGACGCTCTTCACGGTAGGGCAGCTGCTGATCAGCTTGTACTTCGCGCGGGTCAGCCCGGGCTCGGTGTTCGGGGCGGCCGGGTCTCTGGTGGTGCTGCTGCTGTGGATCTACTACTCCAGCATGATCCTGTTCTTCGGTGCCGAGATGACCTGGGTCTATTCGCAGAAGTACGGCTCACAAGGCGGCGGGGCCCAGAGTCCAGACAAGAAACAGGCGCTGGCGCAGAAGGGTTCGGATATTCCCACGAATGTCAGTCGGCAGGAACGCGAGGCGGTCGAGCGAACCCCGGGAAGTCAGCTGCCCACCGGCGCGGCGACACCCTACAGCGGACAGTCGGACCGTCAGCAGGGCGGGCAGGGGTCGGCCCGCGGAGCGGTCGGTGCTGTGGTCATTCCGGCCGCACCCGTGCCCGGACCGGGTAGGGCGGCACTTCACGCGGTGTATTCGGTGCTTGCCTTGCCCGCGCTGACACTGTTCGGTGTGACCCGGGCGGTGGGACGGCTGGTGCGCAGACGCCGGTGACATCGGGGCTTCAGCAAAAAGGACGCGTCCGATCTGGACGCGTCCTTTTTGCTGACCTGGGGTCGCTGTCCCGGGTTACTCACCGGGCTCGCCCTGCGCTTGCGAAGCCGTGAACGTTTCTCTTTCGCCGGGCAGCAGCACCAGCTGGTTGCGGTGTACCAGCTCATCGAAATCCTTGCTGCCCAGTACTCCTGCGATCTCGGAGGAACCGAGTCCCCGGATGCGTTCGGCGTCGGAGGAAGCGTAATTGCTCAGGCCTTGGGCAACCGGTCCGTGGGGCCCATCAATGCGCACCACATCACCAAAGGCGAAGCGGCCCTGGACCCGCACAACGCCTTTGGGCAGCAGTGAACGGCCTTCGCGCAGGGCGCGTGCGGCCCCGGCGTCCACGTCGAGCACCCCCCGCGCACTCTGATGGAGCAGCCAGCCTCGCTTGGCTCCCCGGTGGTGAGCACGAATACGGGTTCCCAGTGCCGCGCCCGCAGTCCAGCGTTCCAGCCCCACCCCGCCCCCTCCCAGAATGATGGTGTCGATGCCTGCCTCGGAGGCGATCTGCGCCGCGCGCAGTTTGGTGGTCATGCCTCCCGTGCCCAGGGCGCTGCCGGCACCCTCGGCGAGGTGCAGTACGCTGCTGATGTCGTCGACCACCTCGATTCGCCGGGCGTCCGGCTGCGTGTGCGGATTGGCCGTGTACAGTCCGTCTACATCGGTGAGCAGCAGCAGCGTGTCGGCGTCTGCGAGGTAAGCCACCCAGGCAGACAGGGTGTCGTTGTCCCCGAGGCGCAGCTCCTGCGTGGCGATGGTGTCGTTTTCGTTGAGCACCGGGACCACGCCGAGCTTGAAGGCACGCTCCAGGGCGTGCTTGGCATTCACGAAGCGCTTTCGGTCGTGAATGTCGTCGGCGCTCAGCAGAAACTGCGCGACGCTCTTGGGCGCAAAGGCGCGGGCCCACTCCTGCATCAGCACGGCCTGCCCGACGGCCGCCAGGGCCTGCTTCTGGGGCAGGGTCGTCGGGCGTGGGGCTCCCAGGGCGCCACGCCCGGCAGCCACCGCTCCGCTGGAGACCAGCGCGACTTCGGCGTTCAGGCCCTGTACCGCCCGCGCAATGGCCCACAGCCGAGGAGGTTCGATGCGGCCCGCCGCGTCGGTCAGGCTGCTCGATCCCACCTTCACCACGACCCGCTTCATGGGTTGCTCCCGAGGAGTTTCAACGAATCTGTCCTTCGCCCGTGACGCGGTACTGGTAGGTCACCATCTCGGCCAGACCCATCGGACCACGGGCATGCATCTTCTGGGTGCTGATGCCGATCTCGGCACCGAAGCCGAATTCGAAACCGTCCGTGAAGCGGGTGCTGGCGTTGACATACACCGCCGCGGCGTCGACGCTTTCCTGAAATTCGCGTGCTGAGTGCAGTGACGAGGTGACAATGGCCTCGCTGTGCTGCGAGCCGTAGCGCGCGATGTGTTCGAGCGCGCCGCTCAGGCCGTCCACCACCCGCAGGGCCAGGATCAGGTCGAGAAACTCGCTTTCCCAGTCGGTGTCACTTGCCGCTTCCACGCCCGGTGCGTACATCCGCGCGTCCTCGTCGCCGCGCACCTCGACGCCCGCGCTCCGCAGCGCCCGGACGGCCAGCGGCACGAATACGGGCGCGATTTCGCGGTCCACCAGCAGCGTTTCGAGCGCGTTGCACACGCCGGGACGCTGTGTTTTGCCATTCAGCAAAATGTTCAGCGCCATTTCGAGATCGGCGTCGCGGTGTACGTACAGGTGACAGTTGCCTACCCCGGTTTCGATCACCGGCACTTTGGCGTGTGTCACGACATGCTGAATGAGCCCTGCCCCGCCGCGCGGAATGACCAGGTCCACCAGCCCGCGCGCTTCAAGCAGCTCGGTCACGCTGGCGCGGTCCGCGCTGTCGATCAGGGTCACGGCGTCTTCGGGCAGACCCACGTCGCGCAGACCCAGACGCATGGCGCGCACGAGAACGCGGTTGGTGTTCAGGGCGCTGGCGCTGCCCCGCAGCACAGGGGCGCTGCCGGCTTTGAGGCACAGCACCGCGGCGTCCACGGTGACGTTGGGGCGTGATTCGTAGATCACACCGATCACCCCGAGCGGCACGCTGACTTTCTCGATCTGCATGCCCTTCGGGTGCCGCCAGCCGTCGAGGGTGCGGCCCAGCGGATCGGGCAGCGCGATGACCTGTTCGATGCCCTGCGCCACTTCCCGCAGCCGCGCCCCCGTGAGGGTCAGCCGGTCGAGCAGCGCCTCGCCCGTGCCCCGCTGGCGCTCCTGCTGCACGTCGACGGCGTTCTGACGCAGGATTTCCGGTTCTGCTTCCAGCAGGCGCGCCTGCATGGCGCGCAGGGCGGCGTTGCGCTCGGCACGTGCCAGTGTTTTGCTGGCTTTTTTGGCGTTCGTCAGGAGGTCCCGCACGCTCTGGTTACGCAACTCCGTCATGGCCGGAGTCTAGCGGGCTGGCCCGGGTGGCAGCAGGCAGTCGTCTGGGCGTGTTGGGCCAGCACTCAAGAAGGCAGTGGGTAGGGAAGCGTCCCCTCGTAGATTGCGCGTCCGACGATGGCTCCCTCGATGTTCAGCTCGTCCAGCAGTGCGATGTCGTCCGAGTTCGCCACGCCGCCGCCCACGATCAGGGTGTTGGTCCACAGGGCCCGTACTTGGCCCATCAATTCACGGTCGAGGCCACGCAACGTGCCGTCTCGGCTCACATCCGTGAAGATCAGGGTTTCCAGCCCGCTTTGCGCCAGGCGCGAGAGCACTTCCTCCACCCGCACGCCGCTGCCTTCGGCCCAGCCGTGCACGGCAACGTCCATGCCACGCGCGTCCACGCTCACGACAATGCGCTCCGGGCCGTAGCGTGAAAGCAGCTCACCGACCAGCTCCGGGCTACGCACGGCCGCCGTGCCGACCACCACCCGGCGTACGCCACCTTCCAGCAGTTCCCGCGCGGACTCGGTGCTGCGCACACCGCCGCCGACCTCGACGGGCACGCTCAGGTCGCCCAGCGCGCGCGCGATCTCATAGATGATGGCGCGGTTCTCGCCGCGACCGGTGGCCGCGTCGAGGTCAACCAGGTGCAGCAGACTCGCTCCGAGCCCGGTCCAGTGCAGCGCCGCTTCGAGCGGCGAGTCGAAGTACACCGTTTCGCGCTGCGGGTCGCCTTCGAAGAGACGTACGGCGCGTCCGGTCTGAATGTCGACACAGGGAATCACAAGCGGCATGAAGCAGAGTATAGGTGCGCCCGGCCATGTCCGGCCCTCCTCATGTCCACCTCCGCTTACACTGGATGCGGAGGCTCAAGTGCGCATAGGGATCGTCACCGCAACCTACCTGCCCTCGAAGAACGGGGTGGCCACCTCGACGGCCCTGTTTGCCCGTGGACTCCGTGCCCTGGGGCACGAGGTGCGGATTTTTGCGCCTGACCATCCCCAGCGGGGCAGGGAAGAGGCAGACATCTTCCGCCTGCCGAGTACCATGGTGGCCGCTCCCGCCGACTACCCGCTGTTGCTGCCACCCTCGGCGTCGGTGATCGGGCGGCTGCCGTTGCGCGACCTCGACGTGATACACACCATGCATCCCTTTCTGGCCGGGCAGGTGGCCTTGCGCTGGGCGCGCAGCCTGGGGGTTCCGCTGTTCTTTACCGCCCACACGCAGTACCACCAGTACGTGCATTACACGCGCATGTCGAGAAGGCTGGGGCGCTGGCTGATCCGCCGTCACGTGCGCGCCTTTGCAGGCGCTTCCGATGTGGTGCTGGCCCCCGGAGGCGCGATGGTGGACATGCTGCGCCGCTATGGCTATCAGGGCGACGTGGACCTGCTGCCCAACCCGATTGACCCTTCATCCTTCCGGGAAGCGACCGGTCACGAGGTGCGCGCCTGGCACGGCATTCCTGCACAAGCGCCCTTGCTGATCTACGTTGGGCGGCTGGCACCCGAAAAGAACCTGCCGACACTGCTCGCTGCATTCAAGGAAGCACTGGAACAAATTCCAGGCGCGCACCTGCTGCTGGTCGGCGCCGGTTTGCAGCGCGCACACCTGCAGAACCTCGCGGCGGGCTGGCCAGTGCATTTCGCGGGCGCGGTCGAACATGCCCGCGTACCACAGTATTTGAGCGCTGCGAACGCCTTTATCACTGCTTCCACCTCAGAAGTCCTGCCGATGAGCATGATCGAGGCGCTCGCCGCCGGTCTGCCGCTGGTTGCTGCCCGTTCTCCGGCAGCCGAGGATCTCGTTATCCAGGGAGAAAACGGCTTTTTGTGTGAGGCCTCGCCTGCTGCACTGGCCAACGGAATCGCGCGGGTCTTTCAGGCAGACGCCTTGCCGGCCCTGCACACGGGAGCCCTGAGCAGCGCCCGGGCATTCGACATGACGGCGCGCGCCGGGCAACTGGCCGATCTGTACGCGTTGGCCATTGCAGGCCGCGCGGCCCACCAGGCTGCCTGAGCACTGTTCTGAGGCAGCAGGACCTGAACTTGCCAACCGCAAAACGCTCCCTTGCGGGAGCGTTTCTTATGGTGCCCAAGAGGGGACTTGAACCCCTACGCCTCGCGGCGCTAGTCCCTGAAACTAGTGCGTCTACCAATTCCGCCACCTGGGCACGGCTCAGAAATCTGAGGCTCGCTTACTGTAGCGAAGGGTCCTGCGCTTGTCAAGCGTAGCCTCCAGGCGCCCGCAGGTGCCACGAAGTGACCGTGTGCGTGGGTACTGACCGTGTGCGTGGGGTCGTGTGCTGATCTGTGTGATCTGTGCGTGCCGTTTCCGGGGCGTCTTGCCAGCACGCCGAGTCACGCGCTAAGCTATTCAGGTTGGAAACTGCCTGGTGGGGTTGCGCCGGGCGTTCCTGCGGTCCTCTGGAAGCGGCGTGCTGGCCGAGCAAGGAAGGACAAGACTCTAGCCACCCAAAGGGAGTGATCACCACTTGCCAACCGTACAACAACTTCTGAGGAAGGGCCGCGCCACCTTGCGCAAAAAAACCAAGGTTCCGGCCCTCAAGAGCAGCCCGCAGCGCCGCGGCGTCTGCACGGTCGTCAAGACCACCACCCCCAAAAAGCCCAACTCGGCACTGCGCAAGATCGCCCGTGTGCGTCTCACGAGCGGCTTTGAAGTCACGGCCTACATTCCCGGCGAAGGCCACAACCTGCAGGAACACAGCGTCGTGCTGATCCGTGGTGGTCGTGTGAAGGACCTTCCCGGCGTGCGCTACCACATTGTGCGCGGCAGCCTCGACACCGCCGGTGTGAAGGATCGCAACAAGAGCCGCAGCAAGTACGGCACCAAAAAACCCAAAGCGGGCGCGGCGGCGGCCGGTGCCAAGAAGAAGTGAGGTAAGACATGGCACGTCGTCGCAGAGCTGAAGTCCGTCCCGTTCAACCTGATCTCGTGTACAGCGATGTCGTGGTGAGCGCCATGATCAACCGTCTGATGCGTGATGGTCAGAAGAACATCGCCAGCCGTATTTTCTATGGCGCTTGCCGTCTGATTCAGGAGCGCACCGGTCAGGAGCCTCTCAAGGTGTTCCGCCAGGCGTTTGACAACGTCAAGCCGCGTGTGGAAGTGCGTTCGCGCCGCGTCGGCGGCAGCACCTACCAGGTGCCCGTCGAAGTGAATCCCCGCCGTACCCAGAGCGTCGCCTTGCGCTGGATCGCCCTCGCGGCCGACAGCCGTCCCGAGCGCACCGCTGTGGAGCGCCTCGCGGGTGAGCTGATGGACGCCGCGCAGGGCCGTGGTGGCGCCGTCAAGAAAAAAGACGACGTCGAGCGTATGGCGGAAGCCAACCGCGCTTACGCGCACTACCGCTGGTAATATCTCCCGGGTCGCTCAGGGCGACCCTGAGCGAAGCGAAACGGGACCACGGCTGCCCGTGGTCCCGTTTCGCCGAAAAGCCCGCCAGTATCTCCGACAAGGAGCACGCAGTATGACCACCCAGACCGGCACCTACCTCAGGTTCTTCCGCAATATCGGGATTGCCGCGCACATCGACGCGGGCAAGACCACCACGACCGAGCGCATTCTCTACTACACCGGCCGTACGCACAACATCGGTGAAGTGCACGACGGCGCCGCCACCATGGACTGGATGGAGCAGGAGCGCGAGCGCGGCATCACCATCACCGCCGCCGCCACCACCGCCAAGTGGACGCGCTCGGGCAGCGAGCAGGAATACGTCGTCAACATCATCGATACTCCCGGCCACGTGGACTTCACCATTGAAGTCGAGCGCTCCATGCGCGTGCTCGACGGCGCAGTCGCGGTCTTTGATTCCAGCCAGGGCGTCGAGCCCCAGTCCGAAACGGTCTGGCGTCAGGCCGACCGGTACGGCGTGCCGCGCATTGCCTTTGCCAACAAGATGGACAAGACCGGCGCGAGCTTCGAGCTGGTGCTCCGGGACATCAAAGAGCGTCTTGGCGCGATTCCTGCTCCCATCCAGTACCCCATGGGCGAGGAAAGCGAGTTCAAGGGCATCATCGACCTCGTGCGTCAGCGCGCCTACACCTACACCAACGATCTCGGCACCGAAATTCAGGAGCACGACATTCCGGCCGAGTTCGCCGACAAGGTGACCGAAATGCGCGCCGCCCTCATCGAAGCGGCTGCCGAAGTCGACGAAGAGCTCATGATGATGTACCTCGAAGGCGAAGAGCCGACGGCCGAGCAACTGGCCCGGGCGCTGCGTACGGGGACCATCGAGAAGAAGATCTTCCCGGTGCTGTGTGGCAGCGCCCTCAAGAACAAGGGCGTTCAGCTGCTCCTCGACGCGGTGATCGACTACCTGCCGAGCCCGCTCGAAGTGCCCGCCATTCGCGGCACCCTTGAGGACAGCGAAGAAACCCGCGAGTTCCCCGCCGATCCGAGCGGGAAGCTGGCCGCACTGGCCTTCAAGATCATGGCCGACCCCTACGTCGGACGCCTGACCTTCGTGCGCATCTACTCGGGTACCCTGGCCAGCGGAACCTACGTGTACAACGCCTCCAAGAACAAGCGTGACCGTGTGGGCCGCCTGCTCAAGATGCACGCCAACCACCGCGAGGAAGTCAGCGAGCTCAAGGCAGGCGAGCTGGGTGCCGTGATCGGCCTCAAGGACGCCGGCACCGGTAACACCATCATCGGTGACGGCGACGAGCACGTGCTGCTCGAAAGCATCGACGTGCCCGAGCCCGTCATCAAGCTCGCCATCGAGCCCAAGACCAAAGCCGACCAGGAAAAGATGGGCGTGGGCCTGGCCCGACTGGCCGAAGAGGACCCGACCTTCCGGGTCGCCTCCGACCCCGAAAGCGGTCAGACCACCATCTCCGGGATGGGCGAATTGCACCTCGAAATTCTGGTTGACCGCCTGAAGCGTGAGTACAAGGTCGAGGCCAACGTGGGCGCGCCGCAGGTGGCGTTCCGTGAAACCATCACCAAGCCGGCCGACGTCGAAGGCAAGTTCGTTCGCCAGTCGGGTGGCCGTGGTCAGTACGGCCACGTCAAGGTCAAGGTTGAGCCGCTGCCCCCGGGCTCGGGCTTCGTGTTCGAGAACGCGGTGGTGGGTGGAACGGTGCCGCGCGAGTACATTGCCCCGGCCCAAAAAGGCATCGAGGAAGCCATGCAGAGTGGTCCGCTCCTCGGCTTCCCGGTGGTGGACATGAAGGTCACCATTTACGACGGCAGCTACCACGAAGTGGACTCCTCGGAAATGGCCTTCAAGATCGCCGGATCGATGGCCCTCAAGGAAGGCGTGCAGAAGGGCGCTCCCGCACTGCTCGAGCCCATCATGCGCGTCGAAGTGACGGTGCCCGACGAGTACATGGGCGACATCATCGGCGACCTCAACAGCCGCCGTGGCCAGATTCAGGGCATGGAAGCGCGTGGCAACGCGCAGATCGTGAAGGCCTTCGTGCCACTCAGCGAGATGTTCGGTTACGCCACCGACATGCGCTCCATGACCCAGGGTCGTGCCAGCTACTCGATGTTCTTCGATCACTACAGCCAGACCCCGCAGAACATCGTCAACCAGCTCATCAAGAAATAAAGCACGACAGGCAGAAGCGGCACTTTCGGGTGCCGCTTCGCTTTTTGCATGTTAGCTTCAGGGCATGAAGCCTCAAAAACTTTCCTGGGTCACGATTCCGCTGTTGATCATGGTCATTCTCAACGCGATCGGCGGACTGCTGCTCATCGTGGCCGGTCCGTCCATGAGTGCCGCGATGATGCAGATGGGAGATCCGAATATGACCGGCGCTGGCGAACTGTCCAGAGGGCTGATGCTGGGCGCAGGCTTGCTGACCCTGGCAGCCGCCGTTTTTACGTTTGTGGTTCGCAACGCTGTCATCGCCGGGAAAAACTGGGGCCGAATCGCGGCCATCGTGCTCTTTGCCCTGAACCTCCTCAGCTTTCCCCTCGGGACTATTCTTGGCATCTTCGGACTGATCGGCGCGCTCGATCAGGAAGTGCAGCGCTACACCAGCCGCTGAGCGTTCTCCGTTCGAGAGCAGCAGACGCCCCGAGTGTCCCTTGCTTTGTCGCCGGTACCCCGGGACGCCGTGCCCTCCGGAGAATCGATAGGCGCGAAGCCACCTGAATGTCGTTCCAACGCCGCTCCGCAGGGCCGTCTTGCCTTGTCTGAAGACTTGGTATAGCATGGGACCTTGGTGCGCCGATCAAAGGCGATGGCGCGCTTTTGTGCCGAGAAGGCGTCCGTGCAATGGGCACGTGGAGACCCTCGGCGAGATGCAACCCAATGTGGGCGCCGGTGAAAGCCGGAGCTGTCCACCGCTTGGAGGAAACCGAACATGGCAAAAGGAACGTTTGAGCGCACGAAGCCGCACGTGAACGTGGGAACGATCGGACACGTGGACCACGGCAAAACCACCCTGACCGCGGCGATCACCTTCACGGCGGCCGCAGTCGACCCGACCATCGAAACCCAGCGTTACGATGAGATCGACAAGGCCCCCGAAGAAAAAGCGCGTGGTATCACCATCAACACCGCGCACGTCGAGTACAACACCCAGGCGCGCCACTACAGCCACGTGGACTGCCCCGGACACGCCGACTACGTCAAGAACATGATCACCGGCGCAGCGCAGATGGACGGCGCCATCCTGGTGGTCAGCTCGGCCGACGGCCCGATGCCCCAGACGCGCGAGCACATCCTGCTGGCCCGTCAGGTGGGCGTGCCCTACATCGTGGTGTTCATGAACAAGGTCGACATGGTCGACGACGAAGAACTGCTGGAACTCGTCGAGATGGAAGTGCGTGAACTGCTGTCGCGCTACGAATTCCCCGGCGATGACCTGCCAGTGGTCAAGGGCAGCGCCCTGCAGGCCCTGGAGGCTTTGCAAGGCAACCCCAAGACCGGGCGTGGTGAAAACCAGTGGGTCGACCGCATCTGGGAACTGCTCGATGCGGTGGACAGCTACATCCCTACCCCCGAACGCGCCACCGACAAGCCCTTTTTGATGCCCGTCGAAGATGTCTTCACCATCACTGGCCGTGGCACGGTTGCCACCGGACGGGTGGAGCGTGGCATCGTCAAAGTGCAGGACGAAGTGGAAATCGTCGGTCTGACCGACACCCGCAAGACCATCGTGACCGGCATCGAAATGCACCGCAAACTGCTCGACCAGGGTATGGCCGGTGACAACGTCGGCGTGCTGCTGCGTGGTGTGGCGCGTGATGACGTGGAACGTGGTCAGGTGCTGGCCAAACCCGGCAGCATCAAGCCGCACACCAAGTTCGAAGCCAGCGTGTACGTGCTCTCCAAGGACGAAGGAGGACGCCACAGCGCCTTCTTCGGTGGCTACCGTCCGCAGTTCTACTTCCGCACCACCGACGTGACCGGCGTGGTGGAACTGCCCGAAGGTGTCGAAATGGTGATGCCCGGTGACAACATCTCCTTTGTCGTCGAACTCATCAAGCCCATCGCCATGGAAGACGGTCTGCGCTTCGCCATCCGCGAAGGTGGCCGTACCGTCGGCGCCGGCGTCGTCACCAAGGTGATCGAGTAATGGTCAGCCCCAAAATCCGCATCAAGCTGCGTGCGTTTGACCACAAAGCGCTGGACTCCAGCGCCACCAAGATCGTGGACACCGTGCGCCGCACCGGCGCGACGGTGAGCGGTCCCGTGCCCCTGCCTACGCGTATCCGTCGTTTTACCGTGCTGCGTTCGCCCTTCGTCAACAAGGACAGCCGCGAGCACTTTGAGATCCGTACCCACAACCGCCTGGTCGACATCGAGAACCCCACCAAGAAGACCATCGACAGCCTGATGACCCTCGATCTGCCCACCGGTGTGGACATCGAGATCAAGACAGTGGGAGGTCGGTCGTGAAAGGCATCCTCGGCACCAAGGTCGGCATGACCCAGATCTGGAAGGGCGACCGCGCCGTTCCCGTAACGGTCGTGCTCGCGGGCCCATGCCCCGTCGTGCAGCGCAAGAACGCTGCCACGGACGGTTACGAGGCCATTCAGGTGGGCTTTGCGCCCAAATCTGAAAAGCGCATCAACAAGCCGGAGCTCGGTCACCTTAAGAAGTTCGGGGTGAGCGGCGTGCGTTACCTGCGCGAGTTCCGTAACTTCACTCCTGAAGGAGACACCGTCACCGTCGACATCTTCAACGAAGGTGAAAAAGTCGACGTGACTGGCACCAGCAAGGGTAAAGGCACCCAGGGTGTGATGAAGCGCTGGAACTTCGCCGGTGGTCCTGCCAGCCACGGCTCGAAGAAGTGGCACCGCCGCCCCGGCTCGATCGGTCAGCGCAAGACGCCCGGCCGCGTGTACAAAGGCAAGCGTATGGCAGGCCGCATGGGCAACGAGCGCATCACTGTGCAGAACCTCGAAGTGGTCGAGATTCGCCCCGACGAGAATCTGATTCTCATCAAGGGCGCCATTCCCGGTCATAACGGTG
Source organism: Deinococcus peraridilitoris DSM 19664 (assembly GCF_000317835.1). Classification (NCBI taxonomy): domain Bacteria; kingdom Thermotogati; phylum Deinococcota; class Deinococci; order Deinococcales; family Deinococcaceae; genus Deinococcus; species Deinococcus peraridilitoris. The sequence continues at coordinate 3,057,628 of NC_019793.1, forward strand.
GCCTTGTGGTGCTGCGTGGCGCCGTCAAGGGAGGCAAGTAATGCCCCAAATCAACGTGGTGGGTAAGAACGGCGGGCGCACGCTCGACCTCGATCTGCCCGATGTAAACCCCGGTCTGCTGCACGAAGTGGTGACTTGGCAGCTGGCCAAGCGCCGTCAAGGCAGCGCGAGTACCAAAACGCGCGCCGAAGTCAGCCGCACCGGCAAGAAGATGTACAGCCAGAAGGGCACCGGCAACGCCCGTCACGGCAACCGTGCTGCTCCGATCTTCGTGGGCGGCGGGGTGGCCTTCGGCCCCAAGCCGCGCAACTACGGCTTCACCCTGCCCAAGAAGGTGCGCCAGCTCGGCCTCGCCATGGCGCTGTCCGACCGCGCGCAGAGCGGCAAGCTGCTCGCCGTGGACGGATTTGAGCTTGACGGCCGGACCAAAAGCTTTCTGAGCTGGGCCGCACAAAACGGTGTGGACGGCAGCGAGCGCGTGTTCCTGGTCACCGATGACGAGAATGCCCGCCGTGGCGCGCGCAACCTGCCCTGGGTCACCGCGCTGCCCGTTGCCGGCCTCAACGTCTATGACATCCTGCGTCACGACCGTCTGATCATCGACGCCGTCGTGTTGACGCCCGCGCAAGAGGAGGCTTCGTCGTGAGCAGCTTTTACGACCTCATCAAGGCGCCCGTGATCTCCGAAAAAGCCTACGCGGGCATGGAGCGCGGCGTGTACTCGTTCTGGGTGCACCAGGACGCCAACAAGACGGAAGTCAAGAACGCCATTCAGCAGGCCTTTGGTGTGCGCGTCGTCAAGATCAACATGATGAACATTGCGGGCAAGCGCAAGCGCGTCGGCAAGTTCGAAGGCCACCGTGTGGACCGTAAAAAGGCCATGGTCAAGCTCGCCGACGGCCAGAAAATCGACGCCCTTGAGGGTCTGGTCTAAGGAGAACTGAAACATGGCTGTCAAGAAATACCGTCCCTATACGCCGTCACGGCGCCAGATGACCACGGCCGATTACTCGGGCCTGACCAAAAAGCGTCCCGAGAAGAGCCTCACCGAAGCGATGCCCAAAACGGGCGGACGCAACAACCGTGGCCGCATCACCAGCCGCTTTATCGGCGGTGGTCACAAGCAGCTCTACCGCATCATCGACTTCAAGCGCCGCGACAAGGCCGGGGTGCCCGCCAAGGTCGCCGCGATCGAGTACGATCCCAACCGCAGCGCCCGCATTGCCCTGCTCAACTACGCCGACGGTGAAAAGCGCTACGTGCTCGCTCCCGAAGGCCTGGCCGTGGGTGCCAGTGTCGTGAGCGGCCCTGAAGCCGAGCCGCGCGTGGGCAACGCCCTGCCGCTGCGCTTCGTGCCGGTTGGTACGGTCGTGCACTCCGTTGAGCTCGTGCCCGGCAAGGGTGCCCAGCTCGCCCGCAGCGCCGGAACCAGCATCCAGCTGCAAGGCAAGGAAGGCGACTACGTCGTTCTGCGCCTGCCCAGTGGCGAACTGCGCCGCGTCCACACCGAGTGCTACGCGACCGTCGGCACCGTCGGCAACGCCGAGCACAAGAACATCGTGTACGGCAAGGCCGGACGTACCCGCTGGATGGGCCGCAAGCCCCACCAGCGCGGCAGCGCCATGAACCCGGTCGACCACCCGCACGGCGGTGGTGAAGGCCGCACCGGCATCGGCCGCCAGCCTGTGACGCCCTGGGGCCAACCCACCAAGGGCTTCAAGACCCGCAAGAAGCGCAAGGTGTCCGACCGCTTCATCATCTCGCGCCGCGGCGGGAAGTAAGGAGACTAGCGAATGCCCCGTAGCCTGAAAAAGGGTCCGTTCGTCGACGCCCACCTGCTGACCAAGGTGGACGCGCAGAACGACCGCAACGACAAGCGAGTCATCAAGACCTGGAGCCGCCGCTCCACCATCGTGCCCGAGATGATCGGTCACACCATCGCGGTGTACAACGGCAAGCAGCACGTGCCGGTGTTCGTCTCCGAACAGATGATCGGCCACAAGCTCGGTGAATTCTCGCCTACCCGCGCCTACCGCGGTCACGGTTCCGAGAAGAGCGCCAAAGGGAGCAAGAAGAAGTAATGACCGACACTGCACTGACCAAAAAGCAGCGCCGCCAGACCGAGAAGCGGCGCACGCCTGGCACGGCGGTCGCGCGTTACATCCGCATTGCCCCCCGCAAGGTGCGCCTTGTCGTCGACGTCATTCGCGGCAAGAGCGTGCGCGAGGCCGAGGACCTGCTGCGCTTCATTCCGCGTGGCGCCGCTGAGCCGATTCAGAAGGTGCTCAAGAGCGCCAAGGCGAATGCTGTCAACAACGACGACATGCTCGAAGACCGCCTGTTCGTCGCGCGCGCCTTCGTTGACGCCGGCCCGACCCTCAAGCGCATCCTTCCGCGTGCCCGTGGCCGTGGCGACATTCTCAAGAAGCGCTCGAGCCACATCACCATCGTTCTGGAGGAGCGCAATGGGTAACAAGATCAACCCGAACGGCTTCCGCCTGGGCATCACCAAGGACTGGAACAGCCGTTGGTACGCCAGCAAGAAGAACTACAGCACCCTGATTCTCGAGGACGAGAAGATCCGTAACCTGGTGCAAAAGCAGCTGAAGGCTGCTGGCATCGCCCGCATCGAAATCGAGCGTGCCGGACAGCAGGTCAATGTGATCATCAGCGCTGCCAAGCCCGGCATCGTGATCGGCAAGGGCGGCGACAGCATCAAGCGCCTGCGTCAGGACATCGAGCGCCTCGTGTCGGCCGGTACGGTCGCGGTGAACGTCGCCGAGATTCCCAACCCCAACACCAGCGCGCCCCTAGTAGCCCTGCGCATCGCCGAGCAGATCGAGCGCCGCTTCGCGTTCCGCCGCGCCATGAAGCAGGCCGCGCAGCGCGTGATGGAGTCGGGTGCCCGCGGCGTGCGTATCGTGCTCTCGGGCCGCCTCGGTGGCGCCGAGCAGGCCCGCACCGAGAAGGTCCTCGAAGGTCGCGTGCCCTTGCACACCCTGCGTGCCGACATCGATTACGGCACCGCCCTGGCCCGCACCACCTACGGCATCCTCGGGGTGAAGGTTATGGTGTTCAACGGCGAAATCATCGGTGGAAAGACCGAAACCGTGCAACGCCCTCCTCGTGGCGACCGTCCGCGTCGTGACGAAGGTGGCGATCGTTCGAACCGCCGCCGCCCGCAGGCGCGCCGGCGTTCAGGAGGAGCTGAGTAATGCTGCTTCCCAAGCGCACCAAATACCGCAAGCAGTTTCGTGGCCGTATGACCGGCGCCGCCAAGGGAGGCGACTACGTCGCGTTCGGCGACTTCGGTTTGATCGCCATGGAGCCGGCCTGGATCAAGAGCAACCAGATCGAGGCCTGCCGCATCGTGATGAGCCGTCACTTCCGCCGTGGCGGTAAGATCTTCATCCGGATCTTCCCGGACAAGCCCGTTACCAAAAAGCCCGCCGAAACCCGAATGGGTAAAGGTAAGGGTGCGGTAGAATACTGGGTCTCGGTTGTCAAGCCGGGCCGCGTGATGTTCGAAGTGTCGGGTGTTACCGAAGAGCAGGCCAAAGAGGCATTCCGCCTCGCTGGTCACAAGCTTCCTATCCAGACCAAGATGGTCAAGCGCGAGGTCTACGATGAAGCTCAATGAAATTCGTAACCTGAGCCTCGGCGACTTCGATCAGGAAGTCACCGCGCGCAAAAAAGAACTGATGGAGCTGCGTTTCCAGGGCGCCATCGGACAGCTGGCGAACCCGGCGCGCGTCCGTACGCTGCGCAAGGAAATCGCCCAACTGCTCACGGTGAAGACCGAGAAGCAGCGCCAGGAGAGTGGTCAGTAATGCCCAAGAAGACCCTGGAGGGTGTCGTGGTGAGCGACAAGGCGGACAAAACCGTGTCTGTCAAGGTCGAGCGCCGCTTCATGCACCCCCTGTACGGCAAGATCGTGACGCGCAGCAAGAAGTACGCGGCCCACGACGAGAACAATGAGTACCGCATCGGTGACCGCGTGGAGATCCTTTCGGTTCGTCCGATCAGCAAGAGCAAGGCCTGGAAGGTCTCGCGCCTGATCGGTCACGCCATCGGCATCGAAGGTGGCATTGCCGACACGACCCAACAACAAGGTGAACAAGCATGATCATGCCGCAGACCCGACTCGACGTGGCCGATAACAGTGGTGCCCGTGAGATCATGTGCATTCGCGTCCTGAACAGCGGCATCGGCGGCAAAGGCCTGACCACCGGCGGGGGCGGCAACAAGCGCTACGCTCATGTTGGTGACATCATCGTGGCCAGTGTCAAGGAAGCCGCTCCCCGTGGCGGCGTGAAGGCCGGCGACGTGGTGAAGGCCGTCGTCGTGCGTACGTCCAAGGACATCAAGCGCGCTGACGGCAGCACCATCCGCTTTGACAAGAACGCCGCCGTCATCATCAACAACCAGGGCGAGCCTCGCGGCACCCGCGTCTTCGGACCCGTCGCTCGTGAATTGCGTGACCGCCGCTTTATGAAGATCGTGTCCCTCGCGCCGGAGGTGCTGTGATGGCCACCGCCCAGCAGAGCAAAAGCGTCAAGCTGCACGTCAAAAAGGGCGACACCGTCATGGTCACGCGCGGCAAGCACAAGGGCGCGACCGGGAAGATCATCCTGGCGCTGCCCAAAGAGCAGAAGGTCGTCGTTGAAGGCGTGAATATTATCAAGAAGCACGTCAAGCCTTCGCAGACCAACCCGCAGGGCGGCATCGAAGAACGCGAAGCGGCGCTGCATGCCAGCAAGGTGCAGCTGGTCGATCCGGAAACCGGCAAGCCCACCCGCACCCGCAAACAGATCGTGGACGGTAAAAAAGTTCGTGTGGCCGTCAAAAGCGGCAAAGTCGTCGACTGACTTCTGGTGTTGCCAGAAGACTGCAAGCCGCACCACCCGGGCGACCAAGACCGCCCACACTGAGGGAGAAACATGAGTCTGAAAGACAAGTACGTGCAGGAGGTGCGACCCGCGCTGATGCAGCAGTTTGGCTACAGCAGCGTGATGGAGGTGCCCCGCATCGAGAAGGTCGTCGTCAACCAGGGCCTCGGGAGCGCCAAAGAGGACAGCAAGGCCATTGACAAGGCCAGCCGCGAACTCTCGCTGATCACCTTGCAAAAACCAGTGGTCACCAAGGCCAAAAAGAGCATCAGCAACTTCAAGCTGCGCCAGGGCATGCCCATCGGCGTGAAGGTCACTTTGCGCAAAGAGCGCATGTATACCTTCCTGGACAAGCTGATGAACATTGGTCTGCCCCGTATCCGCGATTTCCGCGGCATCAATCCCAACTCGTTCGACGGACGCGGTAACTATAACCTCGGCGTGCGTGAACAACTGATCTTTCCCGAGATCACCTATGATATGGTGGACGCTGTTCGCGGCATGGACGTTACCATCGTGACGACCGCCAAGACCGATGAAGAAGCCCGCGCGCTGCTCGCGGCAATGGGCTTTCCGTTCCGCAAGTAAACCACCCCGGCATCCACGCGAAAGGTGGGTAAGGAGCCTCATGGCGAAGACAAGCAAGATTGCCAAGCAGAAGCAACGCGAGAAGATGGTGGCCAAGTACGCCGAGAAGCGCGCCGCGCTCAAGGCTGCGGGTGACTACCAAGGCCTGGCGGAGCTGCCCCGCGACGCGAGCCCGGTGCGCCTGCGCAACCGCTGTGAAATCACCGGCCGTCCGCGTGGCGTGTCGCGATTTTTCGGCGTCTCGCGCATTGTGATGCGGGAAAAAGCGCACAAGGGCGAACTGCCCGGCGTCAAGAAGTCGAGCTGGTAAGGACTCGGATACGAACCGCGCAGATGCACGGTGATCGTCCGGCCTCCTGAAGCCACAAGACAAGAAACCATAAGCAGTCTCTTGGGGATGCTTTCAACGCCTGCACGGCAAGCTTGAAAGTTTCCCCTCCAGCCGGAGCGCCGCAAAGTCTGCGGAGGAGGCTCCGTGCGGAGGAAGTAATGCTGAGCGATCCAATCGCTGATATGTTGACGCGCATTCGCAATGCGACGCGTGTTCACAAGGAAAACGTGGACGTGCCGGCCTCCAAGTTCAAGGAGGAACTCGCCAAGCTGCTCGTGCGCGAAGGTTACATCGCGTCGGTCGAGCGTGTGCGCGACGAGGGCACCAAATTTGACGTTCTGCGTCTTGGTCTCAAGTACGGCAATAAGCGCGAGCAGGTCATCAAGCACATCGAGCGCATCTCGCGCCCGGGACGCCGCGCTTACGTCAGCCACGAAAACCTGCCCCGCATTCACAAGGGTCTCGGCCTGGCGGTCGTTTCGACCTCCAAGGGCCTCATGGCCGACCGTGAAGCGCGCAAAGCAGGCATCGGCGGCGAAGTCATCTGCGTGTTGTGGTAAGGAGGCGTCATGTCGCGCATCGGTAGACAACCCATCACCGTTCCGAGTGGCGTGAATGCCACCATCGAGAACGGCCTGTTCCGCGTCAAGGGGCCCAAAGGCGAACTGCAGGTTCCCTTCAACCCCGCTCTCAATGTTCAGCAAGATGAAGGCGGTATTGTCGTCACCCGACCGACCGACCGACCCGAGCACCGTTCACTGCACGGCCTCACCCGCACCCTGATTGCCAATGCGGTGCAGGGGGTCAGCAACGGCTTCACCATCAACCTCGAGCTCAAGGGTGTCGGCTACCGCGCCCGTCTCAACGGTCGCAACCTCGAAATGACCATCGGTTACAGCCACCCGGTCATCATTGAGCCGCCCGAGGGCGTCACCTTTACGGTTCCTGAACCGACCCGTATCGACGTGAGCGGCATTGACAAGCAGCTCGTCGGTCAGGTGGCTGCGAACGTGCGCAAGGTCCGTAAGCCCGATGCCTACCACGGCAAGGGTGTGCGCTTCGTCGGCGAGAAGATCGCCCTCAAGGCCGGTAAGGCGGGCGCCACCGGCGGGAAAGGCAAGAAGTAATGTCGAGCATCCGTCGCAAACTGCGCAACCGCAGCAAGGTAATGACAGCCGCCCAAGGCCGCCCGCGCCTCAGCGTGTTCCGCTCCAGCAAGTACATCTATGCCCAGGTGATCGACGATGCCTCCGGTGTCACCATCGCCCAGGCAGGTGGCAAGGCGCTCAAGTCGGGCAGCAAGTCTGACACGGCCGCCGCCGTTGGCAAGGCCCTCGCTGAAGCGGCCGCCGTCAAGGGTGTCAAGCAAGTCGTGTTCGACCGTGGTCAGTACAAGTTCCATGGTCGTGTAAAAGCGCTGGCGGACGCCGCGCGGGAGGGTGGCCTTGACTTTTAACCGTCGCAACGACCGTGATCGCGCCGAGCGCGAAAGCGAGTTCGAGGAGAAGATGATCTCCATCAATCGCACTGCCAAGACTTACCAGGGTGGTCGCCGCTTCCGCTTCGCGGCCCTGGTCGTCATTGGCGACCGCAACGGCCGCGTGGGCATGGGGATCGGTAAAGCCAAGGAAGTACCTGTGGCCATCGAGAAGGCCAAGTCGGTCGCCCGCAAGAACCTGATCCAGGTTCCGGTGCAGAACGGCACCATTCCCCATGACATCGTGGGCGAGAGCACCCGCAGCCGCGTGCTGCTCAAGCCAGCAGGTCCGGGTACCGGCGTGATCGCTGGCACCGTGCCCCGTTCGATTGCCGAGCTTGCGGGCATCACCAACCTGCTTTCCAAAGAATTGGGAAGCCGCAATCAAATCAACGTCGCCTATGCGGTGTTCGACGGCCTCAAGAACCTTCGGACGCCCGCCCAGGTCAAGGCGCTCCGGGACGGTGCCGCATGAAGGTGACCCTGAAGCGCAGCCTGATCGGCCGCCCCAAAGAACAGATCGATACCGTCAAGGCCCTCGGTCTGCGCCGTATCGGCGACTCGCGTGAAGTGGCCGACAACCCGGCCCAGCGTGGAATGGTCGAGAAAGTCAAGCACCTGCTGGAGGTTTCCGAGTGAAGCTCAACGATCTCAAACCATCAAACGGCTCGCGGCGTGAGCGTAAACGCGTCGGGCGCGGTCCGGGCGGTACTGACAAGACCGCCGGTCGCGGCCACAAAGGTCAGAAGAGCCGCAGCGGCGCTGGCAAAGGCCAATTCTTCGAGGGTGGTCGTAGCACGCTGATCTCGCGCCTGCCCAAGCGTGGTTTCAACCACGTCGGCACCATTTTTGAAGTGGTCAACCTGAGTCAGCTTGAGTTGTTCGAGGCCGGCGCGACGGTCGATCGGGCCGCACTTGAAGCTGCGGGGCTGGTGCGCCGCGCAGACCGTCCTGTGAAGCTGCTCGCCCGTGGTACGGTTTCGGGCGCTTACACCCTGCATGTCGACGCGGCTTCATCGGCGGCCGTGCAGGCCATCGAGGCGGCGGGCGGCTCGGTCGTTCTGCCCACGACCAGCGCCGAACAGGAAGGCTAATGACCAGAGAGGCCCGTTGTTCGGGTCGGGCGGCGAGTCATCGCCGCCCTCTCTCGCATTGGCAGATCACGACGTTTAAGGGCGGAGGGAGATAATGCTGCGCGCTTTTCGTGATGCGCTCCGGGTGCCTGAGCTTCAACGAAAAATCATCTTCACGCTGTTGCTGCTCGCGGTTTACCGGCTGGGCAGCGTTATTCCTACCCCGGGTGTCAACTCGGCTGCGCTGGCGCAGGAGAATTCGGGTGGGTTGCTGGGACTTGTGAGCCTGATATCGGGTGGCAATCTGGCGCAGTTCTCCATTTTTGCGCTGGGAGTACTGCCTTACATCACGGCCAGCATCATCATTCAGCTGATGACCACCACCGTGCCGGCGCTGGAAAAGCTCTCCAAAGAGGGCGAAGAAGGCCGCAAGAAGATCAACCAGTACACCCGGTATTCGGCCATTGCGTTGGGCGCCGTGCAGGCCCTATTCTTCTCGGTAGCGTTCGTGCAGGCCGAGGGGGGACGCTTTTTGTCGCCGGGCTGGGAGCCGGGGCTGGAGCTGACCCTGATCATTGTGCTGACGCAAGTGGCGGGTGTCGCTTTCACGCTCTGGCTCGGTGAGCGCATCACCGAGGTCGGCATCGGCAACGGGATCAGCTTGATTATTTTTGCGGGGATCGTTGCGGCGTACCCACGCGAAATCACTGCGACCGCCGAGTTGCTGCGAAACGGCTCAGTATCGATCCTGGCCATTCTCGGCTTTGCCGCGATCCTGCTGGCGACCGTGGCAGCCATCGTGCTGGTCTACCAGGCCGAGCGTCGCATACCCGTGCAATACGCCCGTAAGCAGGTAGGCGGGCGCACCTATGGCGGACAGCAGACCTATCTTCCCATCAAGCTCAACCAGGCCGGGGTCATTCCGGTCATTTTTGCCGGAGCACTGTTCACGCTGCCGCAGATCCTGCAAGGAGCCTTGCAGGAGCGGTCGCCCGGTGCGGCTGACTTTATCCAGCGTTGGCTGTCGTTGGGATCCCCCACCGGAATCGCCGTGGAAGTGCTCTTGATCATCGGCTTCACGTATCTGTACAACAGCGTGCAGTTCGATCCAAAACGGATCGCCGAGAACCTCCGCGAGTCGGGTGGATTTGTGCCCGGTGTGCGCCCCGGCACGCCCACTGCGGCCTACATGGGACACATTTCCAGTCGCATCACCTTGTGGGGAGCGTTGTTCCTGGCGGTCTTGACCGTGCTGCCACAGGTAGTACGCACGCTGACCGGAATTCAGACGTTCCAGTTCTCCGGTACCGGCCTGCTGATCATCGTCGGTGTGGCGCTTGACACCCTCAAGCAGGTGGAAGCACAGCTGACGGTTCGCCGGTACGACGGCTTTATTTCCAAGGGCCGTCTGCGGGGGCGCCTGTGACCAACCGACTGGATAACCGTAGCCAGAACCATGCGGTCATTTTTCTTGGACCTCCGGGTGCGGGAAAAGGCACTCAGGCAGAGCGGCTGGCCCGCAATTACGGGCTTGTCAAGATTTCAACGGGCGACATCTTGCGCGACCACGTGACACGTGGGACCGATCTTGGCTTGCAGGTCAAGCCCATCTTGGATGCTGGCCACCTGGTCCCTGATGACATTTTGATTGCCCTGATCCGTGACAAGTTGGCCGGCCTGGAACGGGTGCGAGTGATTTTCGACGGCTTTCCTCGGACGGTTGCACAAGCGCGCGAACTTGATGTGTTGCTTGAGGAGCTCGGGACCCCAATTGCGGGCGTTCCCCTGCTGGAAGTTCCTGACGCCGAACTGATCGCGCGCATCGTGTCGCGGGGTCGTGATTCGGGGCGCAGTGATGACACCGAAGAGGTGGCGCGCCGACGGCAGGAAGTGTACCGCGAGCAGACCCAGCCGCTGATCGAGTATTACTCGAGCCGTGGCCAGTTGCAGACCGTCGACGGGGTTGGCGACATGGACGAAGTTTACACGCGCCTGCAAAACGTCCTTGCCTGAGGCGGGAGTGCGTGTTAACATAGCTTTTGGCTTTTAGAAGCCTGGAGGACGAGTGGCGAAACGACAACTTCGGGAACCGCGGAAAGAACGAAAAGATTCCGACACCGTTCGGGCTGAGGGTGTGGTACTAGAGGCACTGCCCAACACTACCTTCAAAGTGCAGCTTGATGGCGGTCAGGAACTCCTGGCGTACATCTCAGGGAAAATGCGAATTCACTACATTCGCATCCTGCCTGGAGACCGCGTGGTTCTCGAAATCTCGCCGTATGATACGTCTCGCGGTCGCATCGTCTACCGCAAGTAAGGTGCAAACGCGGCAGATCTGAAGCGAGAGATGAACACAGGCCCAGGTGGGCCATTCAGAGTGGTGCTTTCGGGCGGCGAGGTTGCCGGTCCCTGGCAAGAGATTCCCGACTGTGGGGGTCGAGCGCTGCCAAGCTCAAGCGAAGGCGGCGCGAGGAGGAAGAATGAAAGTTCGCAGTAGTGTCAAAAAGATTTGCGACAAGTGCAAGATTGTACGTCGCCATGGACGCGTGCTCGTGATTTGCGAGAACGTGAAGCACAAGCAGCGTCAGGGGTAAGTGGTATGGCTCGTATTGCTGGTGTGGACCTTCCCCGCGAAAAGCGCGTTGAAATCGCGCTGACCTACATTTATGGAATCGGCTTGACCCGCGCCAAGGAAATCCTGGGCCGCACGGGCGTCAATCCCGATACCCGCGTCAAGAACCTGACCGAAGTCGAGCAGGCCACCCTTCGTGAGGCTGTCGAGAAGACCTATAAGGTCGAAGGCGATCTGCGCAGCGAAATCGGTCAGAACATCAAGCGCCTGATGGACATTGGCGCTTACCGTGGCCTGCGCCACCGCCGTGGTTTGCCCGTTCGCGGTCAGCGTACCAAGACCAACGCCCGTACCCGCAAAGGTCCACGTAAGACCGTCGCTGGGAAGAAAAAGGCGGCGAGGAAGTAATGGCAAGACAGCAAAAAGGCAAGACGCGCCGCGTCCGCCGAAATATCTCCGCAGGACGTGCGTACATTCACGCCTCCTACAACAACACCATCGTCACCATCACCGACCTCGAAGGAAACTCGGTTGCCTGGTCCTCGGGCGGTACCATCGGCTACAAAGGCAGCAAGAAGGGCACCCCCTACGCTGCACAGCTGGCCGCCGCTGACGCCGTGAAAAAAGCCCAGGGCTTCGGCATGGGCATCGTTGACGTGATCGTGCGTGGCTCGGGCAGCGGCCGCGAGCAGGCGATTCGCGCCATCCAGGCGAGCGGTATTGACGTCAAGTCCATCATGGACGACACCCCGGTGCCCCATAACGGTTGCCGCCCCGCCAAGAAGAACAGGGCCTGAGGTCTACATGGGTCGTTTTTACGGATCAATCACCAAGCAGAGCCGTCGTGAGGGCATCAACCTCGCCGAGACGGAAAAAGTCCAGAAGTACCTTGACCGCCGTCCTTACGGCCCCGGCCAGCACGGCCAGCGCCGCAAGGGTCGCCCGAGCGACTACAGCGTCCGACTGCGTGAAAAGCAGAAGCTGTCACGGCTCTACGGCGTGAGCGAGAAGCAGTTCCGTAACCTCTTTGAGGAAGCGGCCAACGTGCCGGGCGTCACCGGTACGGTCTTCTTGCAGCTGCTGGAACGCCGTCTCGACAACGTCGTGTTTCGTATGGGTCTTGCGAGTACCCGTCGCCAGGCGCGCCAGTTCGTGGGTCATGGTCACATCCTGGTCAACGGCAAGGCCGTTGATATTCCCAGCTACCGCGTCAAGATCGGCGACGAAATCAGCGTGGCAGAAGGCAGCCGTCAGATGGGTTTCATCCAGGAGAACATGGAGGCCACCAAGCGCCGCCGCGTCAGTCCCTGGCTGGCCTTCAACCCTGAAAGCTTCTCAGGCACCTTTGTGCGCCTGCCGGCCCGCGAAGATCTCGCGCTGCCGATCAACGAGAACTTCATCATCGAGTATTACTCGCGCTAAGAGAGGTGTGCGTGGAAACGAAGCGACCGCAGCTCAAAGCCCGTGTGGACGGGAATTACGGCGAGTTTACGCTCGAGCCGCTCAAACGCGGTTACGGTGTGACCATTGGCAATCCCCTGCGCCGTATCTTGCTGTCCTCGATTCCTGGGACGGCCGTGACCAGCGTCTATATCGAGGATGTGCTTCACGAGTTCTCGACCATTCCTGGAGTGCGTGAGGACGTCATCCAGATCATCCTCAACCTCAAGGAACTCGTGGTGAAATTCCACACACCCGGTCCCAAGACGCTGACGCTGCGCGCTCAGGGCGAGGGTATCGTGCGGGCCGGTGCCTTCGAGGTCCCCAGTGACGCCGAAGTTGTGAACCCCGACCTGGTGATCGCCAACCTTGCCGAGGACGGCAAGCTGGTAATGGAAGTGCGTGTCGAGCAAGGTGAAGGGTATCTGCCTGCCGACAAGCACGCCACGAAGGACCGGATCAACAGCATTCCCGTCGACGCGGTCTTTACTCCGGTACGCCGCGTTGCTTACCACGTCGAGAATACCCGCGTGGGTCAGCAGACTGACCTCGACCGCCTGATCATGCGCGTGTGGACCGATGGTTCACTTGATCCCCAGAGCGCGCTTGATAACGCTGTCGATTTGCTGCGCGACGAGCTCAGCGTTTTTGGTAACGTCGAGACCGTTGCTATGCCGGAGCGGGTGCCGGAAGTGGTGCTGGAAGTGGCGAGTCCAGCGGGGCCGGCAGTCATCACTACCGATCCTGGCTATGCTCCGACCAGCGAGCCCCCCAAAGTCACGCTTGAGGGTCTCGGTCTCACCACGCGCGTGCTGCACTCGCTCAAGGAAGAGGGTATCGACAGCGTGGACGCCCTGTGCGCGCTGAGCGACCGTGACCTCAAGAAGGTGCCGGGCATCGGCGAGCGTTCGCTCGACGAGATCAAGGCCCAACTCGCCCAGTTCGGTCTGGCCCTCAGAGACTAACTATCTGTCGAAGTGAAGGTTTCCTTCGCTTCGTGCCCAGTCGGGATCCGCCCCTGGGCCAAAGGAGAACATCATGCGTCACGGCAAAGCCGGTCGCAGACTCGGTCGCAACAGCAGCTCCCGCCGTGCCCTGGCCACCGCCCAGGCGACGGCCCTGCTGCGCGAAGGTCGCATCCAGACGACCGAAGCGAAGGCCAAGGAACTGCGTCCTTACGTGGAAAAACTCATCACCACCGCCAAGAGCGGCGACCTGCACGCTCGCCGTGTGGTTGGCCGGGACATTCAGGACAAGGAAGTCCTCAGCAAGCTCTTCAGCGAGATCGCGCCCCGGTACGCCGAGCGTTCCGGTGGTTACACCCGCATCCTAAAGGTGGGCGTGCGTCGCGGAGACGCGGCCCCCGTTGCCTTGATCGAACTGGTGTAATACCAACCGACGGTCATTTCGAAGCACCTGAGAACACCACTCAGGTGCTTCTTCATTGCCGCAACCTCGTTGCTGCATAAACTCACTTTGTTCAGCGTCGACTGCTTCGTTTTTCTTGGTCGTCAATGTAACTTGGTACAAGCAGGACCATCGTCATCATCGCGTTCCCGAAGTATTACTTGAAGGTGAACGACGAAAGCGCAAGACAAATTCACTGATTCGCGCGTGGACTGAAGGTGCCCTCAGTACCCCACAACTTGGATTGAGTGGTGTGCTGGAGCGGGAAAAGGCTGCATGACAAGCGCCAAAAGTGTCAGGCAGTCACTCGTGTCCCAACGCAAAGAAGCGGAAAGAAGCTCCAGGCCGTACCTGACGAGGCTCACTGCACGGCGTCCGTGTTTTTTGCGTTTGATGGGCCGCTGCTGGTGACACCACACGCCGACACGCAAACACCATGCCAAAGCCAGCGTGACTACCCCGAACAAGCGTTCCAGCCGATCCGGCCTGGTCATGGCACTCGCCTCCAGGTCGAAGCCTCTGGATTTCTGAGTGCTGAAGGTACACTCCACGGTCCAGCGCAAACGATACACCGCCCGCGTCTCGTCGATCTTCAGGTCGGTCGCCAGGGCGAGCAGTTCCCCGGCGTCGGTGCGGGTGACGACCAGTTGCATGACGTTGCCGTACACATTCGCTTTTTCGAGCAGCGCGACCACTTGTCCGGGCTGCACGTACCCCCAGCCCTCGTCGAGCCGCACGTCGTCGATCCGAGCGTCACCTCGGATGCGCAGGCAGCGTTTGATGCCGCGCCGCCTCAGAAACGTGAACCACGCCGCCCCGACGAACTCACGGTCGGCAACCAGAACACGCCACCGCTTCGCGGGCAAGACCTTGAGAAGTTGAGCGACCAAACGCTCACGCACTCCGGTGTCGCTGCTACCCCCGTGCGGCAAGGCCATCCACACGAGGGGCAAGGTGAAGCCTTCAAGCACTACGCCCAGCACAAGGAGGTTCAGGTCGGCTTCGCCGTGTTCCCAGTTCGTGCGGTCCATGGTCATGACCAGCTTCTCGTCGGGCAGCAGTGGCACGAGGAGCTTCAAGAAAACGTCGCGATCGAGCTGAGGGTCGTGTAGGCAGCGCTCGACTCGGCGCAGCTTGCTGACGGCACCGACTGTGCCGGGCAGATGGAGGGCAAGCTGGGCGTGCTTGGTCGAGCGAGCTTGAATCAGGGCGGTGACGACGTCGGCGAGGCGTTGCAGGGTATCTCGGCGTAGGAATGGCAGATGGTGCTTGATGACCTCGCCGAGCTTGGTAGGATCAGCCAGAGCGGCTTCTTGGAGCGACACACTCCCTTGATGCCGCTCTTCTTGTGTCTACGCTGCGATCAAATCGCCCTTCAGGACGTTACCCGAACCAAGTTGTGGGGTACTGAGGAAGGTGCCTCATTTGAACCTTGCCTGCTGCGAACGCTCATGTGGGCGCGGGCTGACTTCGCATGCGCGGCTCACGGTGCTCAGACGAGCACGCACTATGTTGACCTCATTCAGGAGGTCGCGATGAGCCCTTTCACCCTTCTTCTCGGCTTGGCGGCGTTGTCCGTGTTGCTTGTGCTGCTTCTCAGTTTCAGTCCACGAGCGGACGACATTCTCGAGCGCTTGTTCGGCGCCCGCAAGAAATAGACAACAAGCGAGGGGACTGCACACGCAGTCCCCTCGCTTGTTGTCCGTTTACTGCAATACGCCCAGGTGTTTGTCGAGCAGCTTTTCGAAGGACCGCTTGGGTTGCGCACCCACCACGCCTTCAACGGGTTGACCGTCTTTAAAGAGAATCAACGTGGGAATGCTCATGACGCGGTACTGCATGGCGGTGCCCTGATTGTCGTCAACGTTGACTTTGCCGACCTTAACGCGTCCTTCGTACTGCGAGGCGAGTTCTTCCACAACGGGAGCGATCATCCGGCAAGGACCGCACCAGGGAGCCCAGAAATCCACCAGCGTCAGGCCGCTTTCGATCTCGTTTTTGAAGTTGGTGTCCGTCAGTTCGATCGGTTTCATAAGGGTATTATGCGCCGCTGCGCTCAGAGGATTCGGATGCGGATTTCGTTTCGGCTTCACGTGCCCTTGCCCTGGGTTTCATGGCCCCCGCGCTGGAGCATACTGCAACAAGAGGGGGCCGGAGGCGGACATGAGGACAGAACTGCGTGAGGGAGCACGTCTGTTCAACGAAGGACGGTACTGGGAAGCGCACGAAGCCTGGGAAGCGTTCTGGCGGACGGCAACGGGGAACGAGCGGATATACGTCCAGAGCTTGATTCTGCTGGCGGCTGCGTTGCATAAGCGTTGGGTCCACGGACGCCTGACACGGCGAAACTACGAAAAAGCCCTGAGGTATCTGTCGGCCTTGCCCGATGAGTTTGATGGGGTCAGGTTGCAGGTGCTGGCCCGCGAAGTCGAAGAGGCCCTGGAGGACTGTCGCGTGCGCCCGCGTCTCCCATTGTTACCCGAGCACGGTGACTCTTAAGGTTTCGGGCAGGTGACGCGGTGTGTGCTTGAGTGGACGAAAGAGCCCCTGTATGCTGGAAATGAACGCGACTTGTGTCAGCAACGTTTGAGCTGGCCGTGCCAGTTTTGGATTTGGTTACCCGGCCAGTTCGTGGTGGAGCACGTTTCCAGAGCGGTCATCGTCGTTCTGTTTTCAACCTATTGACAGTTATTTTTGGAGGCAAGTCATGGAACGAATTGCACTTTTTATTGACGGGGCGAATGTCTATGCCGCGGCCAAACGCCTGGGCTGGAATTTCGATCACCGTAAGATCCTCGAACACTTCGCGTCCTTCGGACGGCTTTACAATGCCTTTTATTACACGGCCGTGCCTTATCCGATGGACGACAAGCAAAAGCGCTTTATCGACGCACTGACCTATATGGGATACACCGTGCGCACCAAACCGCTGCGTGAACTGACTGACGACGCAGGGGAGACACACCGGCGCGCCAACCTCGACATCGAACTCGTGACCGATCTGCTGTCGACCGTCGACCTGTACGACAGCGCGGTCCTGCTGACCGGCGACGGCGACTTCGAGCGCTCCGTCGAGGTGCTGCGCAGCAAGGGAAAACGGGTGATTGTCGCTTCGATCCCCGAGATGACCAGCTATGAACTGCGCAATGTCGCCGACGAATACGTGGATCTCAAGGACATTCGTGCCAGCGTGGAGCGGCCCGGCTACCGCCTGCCAAGCGAGATGCGTGGCGCGGAGGCCCGCCCCTTTTATCTCAGTGTTCCCTTGGGCGAGGAAAGCGATGAGGAGCGCACCGAGCGCTGAGCGGTTACGTGTGACCGTCCGTCCTCGTCCACAGTTGATGCCGTAGGATTGAGCAATGAGTGAACGAAGTGATTCCCTGCCCATCGTGCTCGACGCGATGGGCGGTGATGCTGGCGCCGCTCCCAATGTCGAGGGAGCGGTGGCCGCGGCGCGTGCGGGCGTGCGGATTCTGTTGGTTGGTGATCCGGTACGTCTGCATGCCGAGCTGGGCAAGCACGAGGCGTCGGCGCTTTCGCAGGCGGGGCTGCTGGAAGTCGTTGCCGCCACGGACGTAATCGGCATGGACGAGCACGCCTCGGATGTGCGGGGACGCGGTGAGGCCAGCATCAACGTCGCGGTGAAATTGGTCAAGGACGGTCGGGGTGCGGCGGTAGTGTCGATGGGACACAGTGGGGCCACCATGGCCAGTGCACTTCTGACGTTCGGCCGCATACCAGGAGTGGACCGTCCGGCCATTCTCAATCATGTTCCCACCCTGAAGGGTTTCGGGGTGCTGCTTGATGTCGGTGCCAATACGGATGTCAAGCCGCAGTACCTGGCGCAATGGGCGAGGCTGGCCAGCGTATACCTGCGGGTGGTCGAGGGCCGTGAAAACCCCAGCGTAGGCCTGCTCTCCATTGGAGAGGAAGAGCACAAGGGGAACGCGCTGGTACTGGAGGCCCACGCGTTGCTGCGCGGGTCAGCAGACCTGAATTTCTACGGCAACGTGGAAGGCAAGGACATCTTCAAGGGCACCACGGACGTGGTCGTCACAGACGGCTTCACCGGCAACGTGGTGCTCAAACTGGCTGAGGGAGAGGCCAAAGTGCTCTTTACCTGGGTGCGTGAGGCGTTGACGAGTTCATGGCGAGCCAAGCTGGGCGCCCTGCTCGTGCGCGACGCCCTCCGTGAAATCGCCGACCGGGTGGATCCCAGTGCCTACGGTGCGTCGCCGCTGCTCGGCCTCCGGGGGCTGGCCTTTATCGGGCATGGCAGCGCTGACGCCCGGGCAGTCAAAAACGCCTTGCTGCGGGCCGCCCGGGCCCGTGACGCCGCGCTGCTCACGAAGCTGGCAGGCGCTCTGCAACAGGTTTGAAGGGTTCTCTCATCATGCGCCGCTACCTTGGTGCGCGTTGTCCGAGCAGCGTGTTCGGGCGGAGGTGAAGGTGCTTGATATCGTGATGGAAACGCTTGGCCGGCCTGGAACCTGGCTGGTGCTGGTGCTTTATACGGTCGTGCTGCTGGGTGTGTGGCGCATTGGCATGAACATGCTCGAGTTGCTGGAGCCCCGCGTGCCCGTCTCGGTGGTGCGTGTCTTGCGGGTGGTCTGGAGCGTGGGATCGGCGTATGTCCTGGCGGCATTGATTGCGCAGGTCATCAAGCTGCCGTACGAGCCGCTGTACTCGCATGGGCGTGAAATCGCCGAGTGGTTCCGGGAATCTGCCGGACGAATTGTGGCGGTCCTGGTGCTCGCCTTCGTTGCCTGGAATCTGGTGTCGGTCGTATCGTCGAAAGTGGTTCCTGGAGGTGAGTTTTCACGCACCAGCGTGCGCATTGCCACCCTCAAGAGCGTGGTAGAGTCGGCGTTGCGCGCCACAATCATGGTTGTGGCGCTGGTGACCGTGCTCGACAACATCGGTGTGCGGACGGGGACCTTGCTCGCGGGCGTCTCGGTGCTGGGCCTGGCGGTATCCTTTGGCGCCCAGAGCCTGATCAAGGATGTCATCACCGGTTTTTTTGTGCTGCTCGAAGATCAGTACGGGGTGGGCGACGTGATCACCGTCAACGGTGGTACGCTCTCGGGAAACGTGGAGCGCATGAACTTGCGTTTTACTGCCCTGCGTGCGCTGGACGGTACCCTGCACATCATACCCAACGGCCAGATCAATACCGTCAGCGTCATGAGCAAAGACTGGTCACGGGTGGTGGCGACCGTGGGCCTTCCGCCCACGGCCGACGTCAACGGCGCGTTGACGCTGCTGGAGCAGGTTGCGCGTGAACTGCATGCCGACCCGGCATGGGGATACCGTTTCCTGGAAGCACCGACCATTGATGGGGTCTCGATGCTGACACGGGACGGCTTCGAGGTGCGGGCGCTGTTGAAGGTGTTGCCCAAAGAGCAGTGGGCGCTGGGGCGCGAGTTCAACCGTCGCATGAAAATGGCCCTAGACGACGCCGGCATGGGTGGATTGCGCCCGCAACTGATGGTCGTCCGGCAGGAGGGTGCAAACACAGACGCCGGAGCGGCGGGCGCTCTGGGCGTGCCTTCGCCGGGCACGATCTGATCCGCCGCTGGTTTTAAGGCTGCATGCCGCCGTGATCTGACCTCGCGGACCAAAGGCACGGCTCGTCTGTGGCCGTGCCAGGATCGAGGAACGGAACGCGATCAGGCGCTGCTGGTCGGTCGGGACTTGGGGGCAGGCAGGGCGTCAAGCGTCCCTCCCGCCAGAAGGGTTGAAAATTCCTGTCCGCTGAGCGTTTCCCGAACAAGCAAAGCGTCGACCGCTGTGTGGATCTTCGCGAGGTGCTCGATCAGCAGCGCCTTGACGCGAGCATACTGCTCGTCGATGATTCGTTTGACCTCGTCGTCGATGGCCTGCGCGGTGAGCTGGCTGTACGGCGCACGTTCGGTGAAGCCGCCCAAAAACGTGTCGTTTTCGCTCAGATTGGCGACTTTGCCCAGACGCTGGCTCATGCCCCATTCGGTGACCATTTTGCGGGCGATGTTGGTGGCTTTCTGAAAATCACTCTGGGCCCCGGTGGTGATTTCGCCAAAGGTGACTTCTTCGGCGGCCTGTCCGGCCAGCGCCACGGCGATGGTGTCCTCCAGCACCTCACGGGTGTAATGAATCCGGTCGGTGGGCAGGGGCAGCATGTAACCGGCCGCGCGCCCACGCGGCACGACGGTGAGCTTGTGAACCCGGTCGGCGTGCGGCAGCAGCTGCGCCACCAGCGCATGCCCCACCTCGTGGTAGGCGGTTACCTTGCGGTCGTGCTCGGGCACCAGGCGGCTCTTGCGCGCCGGGCCCATCAGCACCCGGTCCGCGGCGTCGTCGAGGTCGGTCATGGTGATGCGTGTCCGTCCGTCCCGTGCCGCCAGCAAAGCGGCTTCGTTGAGCAGGTTTTCCAGGTCCGCCCCCACCATGCCAGGCGTGCGCTGCGCGACGACGCCCAGATCGACGCTGGGATCGAGGGGTTTTTTGCGGGCATGAATCTTGAGGATGTACTCGCGGCCGCGCACGTCCGGGGCGTCCACCACCACCTGCCGGTCGAAGCGGCCGGGCCTCAGCAACGCCGCGTCCAGCACGTCCGGTCGGTTGGTGGCGGCCAGGATGATGATGTCGTGCTTGCTTTCGAAGCCGTCCATTTCCACCAGCAGCTGGTTGAGGGTCTGTTCGCGTTCGTCGTTGCCGCCGTTGAAGTTCATGCCACGTTTGCGTCCCACCGCATCGATCTCGTCGATGAACACGATGCAGGGCGCGGCTTTCTTGGCTTGCTCGAACAGATCGCGCACGCGGGCGGCGCCGACACCGACGAACATCTCGACGAAGTCACTGCCGCTGATCGAGAAGTAGGGCACCCGGGCTTCTCCGGCGACGGCTTTGGCCAGCAAGGTCTTGCCGCTGCCGGGAGGACCCACGAGCAGGATGCCGTGGGGAATGCGGGCCCCCAGCTGGTGGAAGCGTTCGGGCGACTTGAGGAACTCCACCACTTCCTGCAGGTCCGCTTTCGCTTCATCACATCCCGCCACGTCGGTAAACGTAACCTTGACCGAGCCTTCCGCGAAGACGTGCGCTCGGGAGCGCCCAAAAGTATTGCTCGCCCCACCCGAAGCCGCGCCGCGCATGCTGCGCCACATCACGAACAAAAACAGCCCAAGCAGCACGATCGGCAGAAGCTGAAACACCCAGGCGAAAGGTGAGCGTGCGCTCCGTACGTTCACTTCCGCCCCGCTTTCCCGGATGCGCGTCAGGAAGTCGGCGGTGGGCGGCACGACCGTGACTTCACGGCGGTCACCAACCAGCGTCACGGTGGCGTTGCCGTTGCCGTCGAAACTCACTTCCCGAACCCGCTTGGCGTCGAGGTCCCGCAGGAGCTGCCCCACGGTGTAGTCCTGCGCGACGGCACTTCCCCACAGCAGAAGCACCAGTGAAAGCAGTGAAAATAGGCGGCGCATATGCTTCATGCTACGGTGCGCGGGCACAACTGTGTCCGGCCGCGCTCGCAATTCAAGGGACACCCAAGGCCTTGCTTCAGCGGAAAAATTGCGCTCACAGCCACCCGTGCCTTCAGAAAACCATCAGCCGATGGTCAGACCTGACCGCTATGCTGCGCGCATGAACAAGGCCCTGTTACTCACAGCCCTTTCTCTCGGCCTGAGCGCCTGCACGGTCTCGGTCCGTCCGGGCGTGACCGTGGTTTCGGCTGCGCAAGCCAACCTCATTCAAAACTTCCAGCCGTCGCGCGGCGAGGGCAGCAGCTATTTCGTGGGAGAGAGCGTTTCGTTTCGTTTTTCTTCCCGTACCGCCGGTTACCTGACCCTGGTCTCACTCGATCCGAACGGTCGGGGCAACGTGTTGCAGCAGAACATCTACGTTCCTGCGGGAACGACGGTGCTGCCGCGCCCTTCGGACCGCGTCACTTTCGACCTGACCCCACCGCGTGGTCTGCAGCGTGTCCGCGCCATTTTCACCACCGTGCGGCCCACCACCCAGATTGTCTTCAGCGGGCAATACGACCGTGGCGGCTGGAATACCTACACCGACTCGTATGTGCAGGGCTACGGTCCTGAGCAGCGCGACGTCTATGAAACTTTTTTCTATATCCGCTGATTTGGACGGCAGGATGGGTGGTCGCTCGTGGGCGACCACCCATCCTCTTTTTGTGGCTTGTCGGCCCGCGCCTTTCCCACGACTCCACAATGAACGCAATTCCGTATAACAGGGTATGACCGACGAACGTTATCCTCTCGGCCGTTTCCAGCCCAGCCTGTCGTACAGCCCCGTGCAGCGAAGTGACCTGATCGGGCAGCTGCGGGAGTTGCCCGCCGCGTTTCGGGCAGCCGTCTCGGGCCTGAGCGACGAACAGCTCGACACGCCGTACCGGACCGGCGGCTGGACGGTACGACAACTCGCACACCATCTTCCCGACAGCCACATGAACGCCTACATTCGCATGAAGCTCGCGCTGACCGAAACCGATCCTGTCATCAAACCTTACGATGAAGTGCGCTGGGCAGAGCTACCTGACAGCCGCCTGCCGACCGAGGGCTCCCTACGGCTGCTCGAAGCGCTTCACGAGCGCTGGGTCGGGTTGCTCAGTCAGCTGGAAGAGGACGCCTGGTCGCGCCACTTTGTCCATCCGCACCAGGGTGAAGCCACCACGCTCGCCGGAGCACTGGCTTCTTATGCCTGGCACGGGCGGCATCACCTGGCCCACGTCACCGCGCTGCGTCAGAGTCGGGGTTGGTAAAGGCTTTGCCTGGTTCAGGCGAGCTGTCCCAGACTTCCGTTCCCCGGAACAGCGCCCGGATGGAACGTGTTTCCTCGCGTCATGCCATGGTGCCGGGCCCACGTTTCCTGAAGCGTGCCTCAAGCCCCCTTCAGGGTTTCTTGAGGATGTAGAATGCTCGCTTGTATGACTGTCAGTGGCGAGCCCCAAGTGAACGCGAAAAAAGTCGGTTTCATCAGCCTGGGCTGCCCCAAGGCGCTGGTGGACAGCGAACGCATCCTGACGCAGCTGCGGGCCGAGGGCTACCACATCGCGCCGACCTACGAGGAGGCTGACACTGTCATCGTCAACACGTGCGGCTTCATCACGCCGGCTGTCGAGGAAAGCCTCAGTGCCATCGGGGAGGCGCTTGACGCGACCGGGCGTGTGATCGTCACAGGGTGTCTGGGAGAGCGGCCCGAAACGATCCGCGAGCGGCATCCCAAGGTGGCTGCCATCACGGGCTCGCAGGACGTCGAAGGCGTCATGAGCGCCATTCACGAGTTGCTTCCCCCCGACCAGAATCCCTTCACCAGCCTGATTCCGGGCATGTCGGGCGGCGAAGTCAAGCTCACACCACGTCACTACAGTTACCTCAAGATCGCTGAGGGTTGCAACCACAAGTGCGCCTTTTGCATCATTCCCAAGCTGCGCGGTCTGCAGGCTTCGCGTGATGCGGGCGAAGTGCTCTACGAAGCTTTTCGCCTGATTGCCAGCGGTACGCGCGAACTGATGGTGATTTCGCAGGACACCAGCGCTTACGGCATCGACGTCCGTTACCGCGAAAGCGAATTCCAGGGTAAGCAGGTTCGTGCCCACCTGCTCGACCTGGCCGTCAAGCTGGGCGAGATGGGCGCCTGGGTGCGCATGCACTACGTGTATCCCTACCCGCACGTCGATGAAATCGTCAAGCTGATGGCGCAGGGCAAGATTCTGCCTTACCTGGACGTGCCGCTGCAGCACGCCAGCCCGGAGGTGCTGCGACGTATGCGCCGCCCCGGCGCGGGCAGGCAGCTTGACACCATCCGGCGCTGGCGGGAAATCTGCCCGGACCTGACCATCCGCTCGACTTTTATCGTCGGTTTTCCCGGCGAAACCGAAGCAGACTTCCAGCTGCTGCTCGACTTCCTCGAAGAAGCCCGCCTGGACCGGGTGGGCGCCTTTCCCTACAGCGAAGTCGAGGAGGCCGACGCGACCCACTTCGAGGGCCGGGTGCCCGAAGCCGTCAAGGAAGCCCGCCTTGCCCGTTTTATGGAAGTCGCGCAGCGCATCAGCGCGGAGAAACTGCAGGAAAAAGTTGGTCGGACCCTCGAAGTCATCATCGACGAGTACAACGACGACGAAGGCGACCTCAGCGGCACGCGCCTGATCGGCCGCACCAAAGGCGACGCCCCTGGCATCGACGGGCAGGTCTATCTGTATGCCGGCGAACTGGCCGGTCAGGTAAAAATCGGCGACATTGTGTCTGCCCGCATCGAGGATGCCGACGAGTACGATTTGTTCGGCGAGGTCACGGCGCTGTTGCCGTGGCAACCCAACGTGCCGCAGCTGGGCGCCCTCGTCAAGCACTGACACACCCATCGGGCGCCGGGCTCCACCGGTTCCTGGGCGAGACACGCGCTTCATGGGGTGTAAGAACACCGTCATTGTCGCTGCGGCAAGCTGGGGTGGGAAAGGTGGCACCACACGACCGTGTTCGATGGCCTGCTGATCAACTTTGCGCTGCTGATCGCGTCGATGTGCGTGGTCAGCCTGACGTACAACCGGGTCGAGGACATCGAATCACCGTCGCTGCGGGTGTGGCGCTGGTACCTGTGTGTGGGCACTTCGCTGCTGCTGGGCCACACGGTGCCCATCGGTCACGGCGTGCTGTTTGACTTTCGGGCCGTGCCCATCGCGCTCATCAGCCGCCGTGGAGGAACCTTCTGGGGGCTCCTCGCTGCCGCGTGCGTGATTGCCTACCGGCTCTACCTGGGAGGAGAAGGTGTCCTGGTCGCAGTTCTCAATGTGCTGCTGTGCTGCTGGTGGCTTTGGTGGCCGGCGTGACGACCAACGCGGCGCGGCGTCACGAAACCAATCTGTACCGGGTCTGGCGGGGACCGCTCACGATCTTTTTTGTCGGTAACATTCCAGTGTTTCTGGCGCTGCATGCCACCGGTGTGGGACTGGCCGCGTCGTTCGGGGTGTACGTCGGTGGCAGCCTGCTGGGCGCGGGGGCCATGATCGCCGCGCACGTGGTCACGCAGACCCGCATCAACCTGGTGCACTACGCCGCCGTGCTGGATCGCCATGCGCACACCGACACCCTGACGGGAGCCTTCAACCGCCGGCAGTTCAACGCGGACACCGAGCAGTTACCCCCGTCGGCTTTTCTGCTGCTGCTGGACATCGACCATTTCAAGCGCATCAATGATACCTACGGGCACGATACCGGCGATCAGGTGCTGGTCGCCGTGGCACGCGCACTGCGCGAGCATGCCCGGCCTGCTGACCGGGTGTACCGACTGGGCGGCGAAGAGTTCGCGGTGCTGCTCTGTCCCTGCGAGGAGGCTGCCGCACCGGTCGTGGCCTCCCGCCTGCGCGAGGGCGTGGAAGGCAGCGTCGCGTCGCTGGCCGGGCTGCCTTCCGAACGAATCACCATGTCGGGCGGACTGGTGCCCCTGGGCGCCGACCGTCGTCAGGCCCTCCGACGGGCCGACGCCCTGCTGTACCAGGCAAAAAGGAGTGGTCGCAACCGGGTCGTCCACGAAGGACCGGGTGAAGTCGGGCGGACGCTCGCTCCAGCCACATGAGCAAAGCGAACGCGCCTGACAGGCTGACCCGCGATGCGTGCACACCCGGGTTGGCCCGCCACGCTAAGGTGGATGGTGTGTGCCGATGGCCGGATCACACTGCAGGAACCCTGGCAGCCAGCGCCGGTTGTTCGCACAGAAGGCGTCATGCTGCTCTCGCTTGATTGGGATTACTGCTCCGGATCGCGCGAGCACGTTTTTGACGCGCCACTGTGGGGAACACCCGACCGTGAGCACGATCGTGAAGCGCGCTGGCGTGAGCGCGCCCGAAATCGTGATGCACAGGCTGCGGGCTGGGAAGCCCTGGACAAAGATTTTCTACTGTACGACGATGGTGAGGCGCTGCTCGCTTACCTGGGCGTGCCGACTTTTGTCGCCTGGAGCCACGCGCATGCCTGGAGCTGGCTGGAACGCTTTCCAGGTCGGGAGGTGCACAATTTCGACAGCCACCATGACCTCTTCAGCCTGAGCGGTGAAAAAGCGCGCCTGCGACCGGGGAACTGGGCAGGGCTGGCGCTGCGACAACAATTGGTTTCGCGTTACCGCTGTGTGTATCCTTGCTGGCATCAGGAAGTCCGGGTGGCCGAAGGCTACGATCTGGCCCGCACCCGGCGGGAGATCGAGGCAGTTCTGAGTGACGAAATCGTCGCTCGGATCGAGTTCGTGCGCGGCGTGGACTGGCCGCCGCCGCCGCAAGTCGAATCCCTGCTGCTGGTTCAGTCGCCATCCTGGACCAGCCCGGCACACGACGGCCGTTTCCTCGATCTGGCGCGTGCACTGCATGCCATGCCCCTCAGTGAACCGTACCTTCGGCCTTATACCAAGTTGAGTTGAAGACGGAGCGAAACAGTCAACGCCGAATGCAAGTTCGTAAAGGGCCATCAACGACCAGCAAAGCGTGAACGCGCCGGACACCCCGGGTGGATTACCATGGCGCACGAAGAGTGAGGTGAACATGGCGACCAGAAACGAAGTGCGTGAGCAGACCCGCCGGGCCCTGGAGGCCGGAGACGGGTACAGTGTTGAAGGACTCGATCATCTGCTCGACGGCTGGGAAGGTGCCTGGGTCAAGTGTTTCCCGGACCGCTCACCCGAGTCTTTTGACTCGACCGACGAGATCGAGCAGAGCGCGCGCACCGAGGAGCAGCAGCGTCACCTGGAGATCTCCGACGAGGACCGTCAGCAGCTCATTCGCTACTGGACCTATTACCATCAGCTTGCCATGATTGAAGGCCGCTGAGCCTGCCGGGGTAAATCTATGCCACCTCCCCGTTGAGGCAGGCCCGGAAGCGTATTCTCCCTGGGTGTTGTCCGCCCTCCTCAACGTGGTGATGCCGGCCGTGGTCGTGGCCGCCGTGGGCCTGATCGTCGCGCGGCAGATGCAGATCGACCGCCAGGCGCTTTCGAAGCTGGTGCTGTACGCCATGACCCCCGCCCTGGTTCTCGACACCCTGCTGCACACCACCGTCAACCTGACCGACGCTTCCCAACTGATCGTCGGTTACCTTGCCGGGGTCGCGGTGATGGGTGTACTGGCAGCCCTGTGTGCTGCGCGCTTCGAAGCGCGAACCCGCCGTTCGGTCGTGGCTGCGGTCGTGACGGGCAATAATGGCAACTTCGGCTTGCCGATCGCGCTGTTCGCTTTTGGTGAGACCGGACTGCAATTCGGGTTGATCATCTTCATCACCTCCGTCATGATGACCTTCACGCTCGGTCCGGCACTTTACGGCAGCAGTGCCGGCTTGCGCCAGGGACTGCGTGCGGTTACGCGGCTGCCAATTCTGTGGTGCGCGCTGTTCGCCCTGCTGATGCGAATTTTGCACCTGGAGTTACCGCTCGGGCTCGACCGCGGCGTTCACCTGCTCGCGCAGGCAACGCTCCCCATCATGCTGCTGGCGCTGGGTCTGCAGTTCGGCGCCAGCGGCTGGCCCAAAATCACCCGTCCGGTCGTGACGGCCACAGGGCTGCGCCTGCTGGCCGGTCCGGTGGTGGCTTTTGGCGTGGCCTTGCTGCTGGGTCTGCACAGTGCGCAATTGCAGGCGCTGGTGCTGGCTTCCTCGATGCCGACAGCCGTGAACGCTTTCATGCTGGCAGGTGAGTTTGGCGCCGACGTGGAAAGCGTGGCCAATACGGTGGCGCTCACCACCCTGGGCTCATTGCTCACGATCGCCGCGGTCGTCACTGCCCTGCCGCTCATTCCGGCGCCCTGACTTCTGCATCTTTGACAGACCAAGGTCGCCTCAAGGGAGACTGACCGTTTCTGAATCCGATTGCCGGACGACGCTCAACCAATCAGGCCCTGAGGGCATTATCCTGAGACGCTTGGCGACTCAGTTCGCCGCAGTGGGCAGTGGTCAGTCACTGCAAAAGGAGTTCTCTTGTCCATTGGAATCACGGCGCTCGGAGCATATTTGCCTGCACGGGCCCTGCACAACACGGAGCTTGAACAACACCTCGACACCAACCACGACTGGATCGTGCAGCGCACGGGAATTCACCAGCGCCACCTGGCCGCCGAGGGTCAGAGCAGCTCGGCACTCGCCATTCAAGCAGTCGCGGATTTGCTGCGCCGCTGTGGGGAACGGACGCTGGAAGGCGTCGGAATGGTCATCGTGGCGACGGGCACTCCCGACGAGCAGGGGGGCGGCACGGCCCTGGCCGTCAGTCGGCATTTCGGTTTGTCGGCAGGTGCCTTCGACCTGTCAGCCGCGTGTTCCGGCTGGGTCTATGGCCTCAGCGTGGCGCAGGGTTACATTCGCGCCGGTATCTGTCAGAAGGTGTTGGTGATCGGCGCGGAGGTGTTCAGTCGCATCGTGGACTGGCAGGACCGTACCTCGGCGATCCTGTTCGGAGACGGCGCCAGCGCAGCGGTCGTGGAGCGCGTCGGGGAAGGCTTTGGCTTTCTGGCCTCCACCCGCGGCACCGACGGTCTGGGGGGAAAGTTTCTGCACGCCAGCGCGCTCGCTTCGTGTCTGCCCGACGGCACCCTGATGCGCGACAAGATCACCATGGACGGCAAGGAAGTGTACAAGTTCGCCGTGCGGACGATTGTCGCCAGCGCCCGCGAAACGGTCCGTCAGGCTGGCGTGTCCTGGGACGACATTGCCCTGCTGGTGCCGCACCAGGCCAACGCGCGCATCATCGAAGCAGCCCGCGAACAGCTGGGTCTGGCGCGCGAAAAAGTTGTGGTTACGGTGGACCAGCACGCCAATACCTCGGCGGCCAGCGTGGGACTCGCCCTCACGAACGCGCTGGATGCCGGGCGCCTGCACCGCGGTGATCACGTGCTGCTGGTGTCCTTCGGAGCGGGTCTGAACTGGGCGGCGACCCTGCTGCGCTGGAGTGGGGTACTCGAGTCATCGGGCACGCCACGAACCCTGCAGGCGATCTGAGCGCCCGAACACGGCGGGCCGCCGGCAAGCATGAAGTCTTCCAGCGGTCCTCGTGATCTTTCTTACCCGCCAGGCAGTTACACCAGGGCATGACCTCCCGACCCGACGAACAAAGCAGCCCAGCCCATGAGGAGAACCACCAGCCGACCCCGGCTCCTGCCCCCGGCCCGGTTTCCGTGCCCGCTCAGCCCACCATACGCCCGGCCCGGTCCCCCACGGGTGAACCCCTGGAAAGCGAAAAGGGACCGATCTTCGAGGACTGACCCGCCTGGCGTTCAGCGTTGGTTGCGGTTCGGTGGAGGAGCGGGTGGCGGCAGCAGGACGACGCGCAGGTAAAATTCCGCCAACTGCCGCAGCACGGTCATAAAGCCCTCCGCGTTCCCCGGCTTGACGATGTAGGCGTTGGCATGCAGGTGATAACTGCTCCAGATGTCTTTCTCGGCGGGTGAGCCCGTCAGTACCAGCACCGGAATGGTGTTGAGCTGTCGGTCATCCTTCAGCCGCCGGAGGACGTCGAAGCCGCTTTGTTGAGGCAGGCGCAGATCGAGAATAACGAGACCGGGCCGGGGATTGGGCCCGGCAGGGCCCAGGTCGCTCAGATACGTCAGGGCCCCTTCTGCATGGTCAACGCGGTGCACCTCGTGCGGCACGTTGATCTGCCGGAAGACTTCGCAGGCCAACTCCGCATCGTTAAGGTCATCCTCTACCAGCAGGATATGGACGGGTGGGGCAGGTGCGGCGCCGGATTCGAGCATAAAAGTGAAGTCCTTCGAGCGTCATGCAAGGCCAGCCTGCACTGACGGACACCCAGGGCAATCGCTGTACTTTATCGCCACTCCCAGACCGAAATATGACCGAAACGTGGTCACATCTTGAAAATTCAAAAACTGCTCAACGCACCCGCAGGGTCAGAAATGCCCGGAGGTCGGCCGTTCCCAGCTTGCCTGCGGGCTTGTGCCGTATGGCTGCCTTGCGGCGCTCGTGTCGATGCAGATCTCTCCGATCAGGCACCGGGCGGCCGTTCTGGGGGGAGGGTGGCCACCGCGCGCCAGAACACGCTGAGGTGGCGCATGTTCTCCACGAACTGTTCCAGGGAGGTCGGCTTGTTCATGTAGGCGTTGGCATAACGGTGGTAGCTCTCCCACACGTCACCTTCAGCGCTGGAGGTGGTCAGCACGATCACCGGAATGCTGCGCCATTCCGGGTGCACCTTGATTTCGCGCAGAAACTCCAGACCACCCATGCGGGGCATGTTCAGGTCGAGCAGGATCAGATCGGGCCGGGGACAGTCCGGCCGGACACCCTGCTGACCCAGATAACCGAGGGCGTCGATCCCGTCGCGGGCAATGTGCAGCCGGTGGGGCACATCGAGTTCCATGAACGCCATCTCGGCGAGCAGAATATCGGCCTCGCTGTCCTCGACCAGCAGAATTTCAAGGGTGGTTTGGGACATGCCGTACCTCCGCTGCACAAATCGGTGAGGTGAACAAGTCAGTCATCGTTTGCCTGACCCTGCGCCTGCCGCCAGACGGCCAGCGCCTCGACAGGATCGACCGGCTTGGTCAGGAACGCGTCGGGGCGCATGCCCTGGTCACGCCACCAGGCCATTTCGTTCGACGAACCGAGCAGGGCAATGGCGACCGTATCCTGGAAGGTCGGGTGGGAACGTAAGTGTTCGAGCACGTCGAAGCCGTTCATTCCCGGCAGATTCAGATCGAGCAGGACCACGTCAGGCCGGTCGTTGCGTTCCAGAAACGCCAGGGCGGCTTCACCACTGTCGACACAGTGCAGACGGCATTGTTCGCCGAGTGCCGCAAACGATTCCTGAGTGATGTACGCGTCGGCCCAGTTGTCTTCTACAAGGAGGATGTTCAGCATGGTTCAGGGCTCATAATGGCGTTCCAATTCCGGCACTCAGAATACGTGTCTCGCTGAGCGGGTGGGTGAGGCGTCCACGGGCGAGGAGAGCGTCAAATCAATCACAGCGGCAGGTACTGATACCAGGACCTTGGAAGGCGGCGCGGTCCTGCGGGGTAATCAGTACTGAAACGCCGACTTCTGCCTGGTGCGCTTATTCTAGGATCAGTTGACCTCCTGCCCGGCTTCATCAGACGTTCGTCTTTTGCTCTTTGCTGAAACCATGATGTCTGATGACACGATGCCAGAAGATTTCCAGAAGAATCAACCTGCACCGGGCAACACCGCCGGGCACAAGGTGCGTCGCTCGGCAAAGAGAAGCTGTGAGTATACTGCGTGCACTTCCAACTCGCAGGAGAACGCATGGCACACCTCGAACCCGGCCATTTTCACTTGTACGACGAACTGACCCGCTACCTGCAGATGGTCGCTGCAGAGTACCCGCACCTCACGCGGCTGCGGTCCATCGGCAA